>DATEHZ010000133.1:0-13894 GCA_035279385.1 Vulcanimicrobiaceae bacterium
TCACAGCTATCCCGGCGGCTTGCTGCTGCACGAACTCTTCAACTCCACGATGGCCGCGAACTTCGAGCGGACGTACGATGCGATCTATTTCGACCGTGCGTCGCGCGTGAACCGCGACGTCGTGATCGCAGCGGCGCTTTATCACGATATTATGAAAACCGTCGTGTTTCAATTCAACGAGGACGGCACGCTGCTGGACGAACTCTCCATCGGCGACACGGGCGCTCATCACTGCCTCTCGGGCGCGGAAGCGATTGCCCGCGGCCACGACGCGCGTTTCGTTACGGTGCTCTTGAGCGCGCATGCGGCACCCTCGCTCGGCGACGAGCAAAAAGTCGTCACGTGGTGCCGCGCCGCCGCGGCGATTGCCGGCGTCGATCCCGTTGAATTCGGTTTGGTGAAAAAAACGGCGGACGGCTACGATCTTGCAGCCCTGCCGCCGGCCGAGACGTTCGTGAGCCATCTGAGCGATCACGATTTCGTTCTGACGATTCCCGCGGTACGCGAGGTTGCGCCCCGCCTTGCCGCGATAGATCCGTCGCTATGGTACCGCCACGAGGTGCTGGCCAGACACTCCGCCGTCGCGCTGTATCAAACGCTCGCGACGAGCGGTGAGGCGGCATTCCGCAACGCCGTATCATCGTGAGAGATCGAACGCCCCCGGCTGCAACGAGCGTTCGCAGTGCCGTTTTGCGCATCTCCGCGGGTGGATGGTTCGAGCTGTACGACCTGTTCGTGACGGCGTACGTTTCGCTCGGCATGATTCGCGAAGGTCTCTTCGTTGCGACCGCGCCGTCGGCGTTTGCGCTGCGCGGCTTTGCGAGTTTCGTTGCGTCCGGGTTTGCGGGAATGTTCTTCGGCACGCTCGTCTTCAGTTGGGTGTCGGACCGCTTCGGGCGTAAAGCGACGTTCACGTATTCGCTTCTGTGGTATTCCGCGGCGACGCTCGTCATGGCGTTCATGCGCACGCCGCAAACCGTCGACGCCTGGCGTTTTATTGCCGGACTCGGTATCGGCGTGCAGCTCGTCACCATCGACACGTATATTTCGGAAATCGCGCCCAAGGACGAACGCGGCTTCTGGATCGCCTTCTCGCAGTTTGTCGGCTATCTGGCCATTCCGGTGGCGGCACTGCTCGCGTACGTGCTCGTGCCGCATGAGATAGCCGGGCTTGCCGGATGGCGTTACGTCGCCATGGTGGGCGCGCTCGGCGGCGTCTTCGTGTGGTTTTTTCGTCGCGGCCTGCCGGAATCGCAGCGCTGGCAGGCGGCGCGCGACGGAAACGAACCGCACGGCATCGCGCACGCCTGGAGCGCGATTTGGAATACCGCGTATCGCGGGCGCACCGCGATGATGGTGGTATTCAATCTCGCGCAAACGGTCGGCTTTTACGGCTTCACGTCGTGGGTGCCGATCTTTCTCGCCTCGCAAGGCGTGAGTTTTACGAAATCGCTGGAATATTCGTTCGTCATCGCGGTCGTGAATCCAATCGGCCCGCTCATCGCGATGCGCATGGCCGATCGCTGGCAGCGCAAGTGGCAGATCGTGTGGCTCGCCGTCGTCATCGCGATCGCCGGCCTGCTCTTCTCGCAAGCGCGTTTACCGGCAGCGATCGTCGTCCTCGGAACGATCGTCACACTCGCGAACGCGTGGTTCTCCTGCGCGTTTCACGCCTATCAAGCAGAGCTGTTTCCCACGCGAATTCGCGCGCAGGCCGTCGGATTCGTCTATTCGTGGAGCAGGTTCAGTTCGATCTTCGTCGGCTTCATCATCGCCGCCGTGCTGCGCGCATACGGCACGCTCGGCGTCTTTGCGGTCATCGCGCTGGCGATGCTGGTCGTTGCCGTCACGATAGGCGTATTCGGCATGCGTACGAATCGCCTCGCGCTCGAAGATCTCGCCGGCGCCTAGCCGGAGAACAGGCGTTTCAAAAACGCCTCGTGGTTGAACGAACCGCCGTTGCCGAATCGCACGGCGACGACGCCTGCCGACGGCGCGACGTACATCGCTTGCCCGCCGGAGCCGCTCGCATAGAACAGGTCTTCGGGTGCGTTCTGCGGCGCGAGCCACCAGCACAGGCCGTAGCGGGGGTTGGCGTCGCTCCCTTTGAAGCACTCGGCGTACTCGCTCGCATGCTGCCAGACGAACTCGCCGTACCGTGCCCAACTGCGCGCGGTCAGAAACGCGCCGGTCGGCAGCGGATGCGTCCCGTCTTTGAGCGTGCGCCACGATGAAATATCGACGTTGTTCGGTTCGAGGATGCGCGCGCGTACATAGTCGTGCGGCGTCAGACCGAGCGGCTCGAGCCGTTTTGCTAAAAGCGCTCCAAATATTTGGAGGGGAATCCCGCCGTACGTGAACGTGCTGCCGGGCGCGTCGCGCTGCTCGGTTGCCACCGCTTTTTCGTAGGTCGGCACCGCGGATCCCAGTCCGCCGAACGGCACTCCCGCCGTGAGCGCGAGCAGTTCGCGTATCGTCGCGCCGCGCCACGCGGGTTCGTCGAGCGAAAGCAAGCGTTCGCGCTGTGCAAGCACCGCCGTAACGCCCCAAAAGCTCTTCGTTCCGCTGTAGAGCGCGTGCGCCGCGCCTTCGGAGAAGCCGTCGTCGTACCGCTCCAGCAGCGTTTTGCCGCCGCGGCGAACGAGCAGCGCTTGCGGCTTGTGGCGGGCGTGATACTCGGCGGCTGCGTCAAGCTTCATGGGTATAGAGTGTGGGCGATGCGCTGGGTGCTGTGGTGGTTCGCGATTCTTTCCGCTTACGTCATCGAGTTCGTGACGCAGACGGCAAGCGACGTTGTTGCCGGAATCATCATTGCGTTCCTGTGCGTGCTCATCGTCGCCGGCGCGGTCCGGCACGCGCAACCGGACGTGCGCGTTTACTGGCATTGGCTGCGGCACTTGGCGAAGGTGCCGGCGGCGATGATCCGCGACGCACTGCTGGTGAGCGGGCGCATTCTTTGGGCGCTTCGCACGGGCAATCACCTCGTCGGCAGGCTCGTGCGCATTCCGTACGACCCCGGGGACCGGAAAAATCCGCTCGACATCGGGCGTGAAGCGCTCGTGATCTACGGAATTTGTGCGGCGCCGAACACGATGCTCGCCGAAGTCGACCTGCGCGGAAACCTGCTCGTGCATCAGTTGATCGCCAAAGAGATGCCGCATGAATCGGAGCAGTGGCCGCTGTGAGCGTCTCCGCAGTCTTCAACGGATTGCTCTTCGGCGCCGAGTTGCTGTTTATTCCGATGGCCGTCGCGCTGTGGATCATCGTCTCGGGCGATAGCGTGCGCCGGCTGATCGCGCTGCAGCTGCTGGGCATGCTCGGTGCCACGCAGCTCGTGCTGCTCTCCATCGTGTTTGCGACCGAGGAGTTCGCCGACATCGGCGTGGCGCTCGCGCTGCTTTCGATCGGCGCGACGATTGCGTACGGACACTTTTTGGAGCGCTGGCTCTAAATGGCACGGCAGATCGCAACGGGCGTGGTGCTGTTCGTCGCGATGATCTTCGCACTGCTCTCTGCGCTGGGAATCCTGCGCAGCAAGAACAATCTTGCGGCGCTGCACGCTCTGGGCGTGACCAGCGTGACGCTGCCGCTGCTCACGATGATCGCCGTGCTCATCGACACCGGCGTCGGCGTGTCGGCGGTAAAAACCGTAAGTTTTATCGTTATCCTGCTGCTGGGCGGACCCATTACGGGACACGCGATTGCGCTGACCGAGCACCGCCGGACGCCGCGCCGATGAGTCTACTGCAGATCGTTCTCTACGTGCTCGTGGCGTTTTTGGGAGCGGCGGTCGTGTTCAGCAAGCGTCCCGTCAATCAGCTCTTCATCTACACGGCGTTCGGCATGACGCTGGCGATTCTGTTCTTCGCGCTGCACGCGCCCGACGTCGGCCTCTCCGAGGTGGCGGTCGGAACGCTGGCGGTACCGATCATGGTACTCGTCGCGCTTATGAAAACCGGTGACAAGACGTGAGCGTCCGCGTTCGCACGTGGGTCTACGTCCTCAGCGCAATCATCGCGTTCGGCACGTTCATGGCTGCGGTGGGCGGACTGCCGCCGTTTGGCTCGTTCTCCGGACCCTACACCGACATGCTACTGCAAATCGCGACGCTCGAACGCAGCGTGGACAACATTCCCACCGCCGTAAACTTCGATTACCGCGGATTCGACACGCTCGGCGAGGAGTTTATTTTCTTTACGTCCGTGGTCGGCGTTCTGTTCCTGTTCAGTTCGGTCAAAGGCGCGGCGGAAGCGCACCCTGAGCCCATGGAGAGCGAACTGCATCGCGGTCAAACCGGAGCGATCCGCTGGTTTCCCATCGGGCTTACCGCGTTCATCGCCGCACTCGGCATGGACTTGGGTGCGCACGGTCAGCTTACGCCCGGCGGCGGCTTTCAAGGCGGCGCGATCTTCGGCGGAGGCATGGCGTGCATCTATCTCGCGCTCGGACTGCAGACGTTCGTAAAGACCGCTCACAAAGAAACGTTCGACATGCTCGAAGCGCTCGGCGCATTCTCCTTTGCCGCGCTCGGCGTCGCCGGACTCTTTATCGCGGGAGCATTTCTCAAGAACATCATGCCGCTGGGGCAAACCGGTGCGACGGTCTCCGGCGGAACGATCTATTTTTTAAGCTGCGCCGTCTTCGTCGAGATTGCGTGCGGCTTTACGATACTGATGCTCGCGTTTCTCAAGCAGACGCGGCACGCGGAGGAGGATGAAGGGTGAGCGAGTGGAGCCAGTGGACGTTGTACTTCCCGTACGCCGTGGCGTTTTGGCTGTTCGTCGTCGGCTGTTTCGGAATCACGCAAAGCCGTAATCTGATCCATACCGTGCTCTGCCTGACCGTCGTACAGTCGTCGACGTACATGCTGCTGCTCTCCATCGATTTTCACGCGCAGGCCGGGGCGCCCATCTTCGGATCGACGAATCCGCCGGGCAGCCCGTCCGTCGATCCGATTCTGCACGCGCTTACCCTCACGGACATCGTGGTCGGCGCAACCGTGACCGCACTCATGCTCGCGCTCACTATTCAGATTCACCGGCGGCGCGGCACGATCGATCCGCAGCGCTTGCGTCCGATGAGCGAATGAGCGCGTACGCCGCAAGCGCGTTCGCGCCGCTCTGTGCGGTCCTGCCGCTGCTCTCGGCGGCGCTGCTTGCGCCGTTCACCAAACGCATGCCGCGCGGCCTCAGTTCCGCGATCGCAGCCGCGACCGCGCTTGCCGTATGCGCGATGTCGATCGCGCTCGTGCTGTATACCGCCGAGCATGGGCCGGTGGTCCATTGGATGGGCGGCTGGCTTCCGCGCCACACGCTTGCGATCGGCATCAGTTTCTCGGTCGATACGATGGGCGCCGGGCTCTGCGCGTTCGTCGCACTGCTCGTGTTCACGGCAACCGTCTACACGTGGATGAAGTTCGATCTCGTCGGCACGCTCTTCCACACGCTGCTGATGGCGTTCATGGGAGCGATGTGCGGCTATGCGCTCACGGGCGACCTCTTCAACATGTTTGTGTGGTTCGAACTGATGACCGCGGCGGCCATCGCGCTTACGGCTCACAAAATCGAGGAAGCGGAGTCCATCGAAGGCGCGATCAATCTTGCCGTCACGAACACGATCGCCGGGTTCGTGGTCCTGCTCGGCATCGGCCTGCTATACGCGCGCACCGACGCGCTCAACCTCGCGCAGATCGGTGAAATCCTTGCGCAGCGGCCGCCGGACGCGCTCGTGCTTACTGCGTTTGCACTGATAACCGCCGGATATTTCGTCAAGGGCGCCGTGGCGCCGTTTCATTTTTGGCTCGACGACGCGCACGCGGTGGCGCCCACGCCGATTTGCATGCTGTTCTCCGGGATCATGGTGCAGCTGGCGCTCTACGGCGTCGCGCGCATCTACTGGACGGTCTTCTCCGGTGCCCTCAGTCCGCAAGCGCACGAACTCAAAGCCCTGCTTCTCGGGGTCGGCATTGCGACCGCGCTCGCCGGGGCCATCATGGCGTTCGCGCAGCGTCACTTGAAACGTCTTCTTGCGTTCTCCACGGTCAGCCATTCCGGCATGTTCGTCGCGGCAATGGGCCTGTTCGACGCGAGCGCCGCAGCCGGAGCGGCGCTGTTCGTCATCGCGCACGGACTCATCAAAAGTTCGCTTTTTGCGTGCGCCGGGAACTATCTCAACCGTTTTCGTTCGCTCGACGAGAACGAGCTCGGCGGAAAAGGCCGGCAGACGCCGGTGAACAGCGCGCTCTTCATCATCGGCGGATTGGCTTTGGCCGGCATGCCGCCGTTCGCAATTTCGGCCGCCAAAGTGCTGTACGACGCGTCGATGAAAGACCACGCCTTATTTGCGGTCGCCGCGTTCATGGCGTTCGCGTCGGCTCTAGATGCCGGTGCGGTGCTGCGCGCGGGGCTGCACGTCACGTTCGGCATCGGCAAGGGGCAAATCACGGGCTATTCACCGCGCGAAGAAGAACCGGAGTGTGACGGCTACAAGCTCGATCGCACGCCCTGGACGATGCTCGCCGTGCCGGCCGTTCTGCTCGGCATTGCGGTTTGGGTGGGGATGAGCGGCACGTTCTGGCACGGCATCGAACGCGCGGCGCACGCGTTTGTGGACCGGCAGTACTACGTCGCGGCCGTCTTGCACAACGTTCGCCGCGCGCTGCCGCCTGCGCCGTGGGTACCGCGCACCGCGCAGGACGTCGCGGTCAACTTGGGCGTCACCGCTGCGGCCGTTATCGCGGCGTTCATCGGCTTGTTTCGCGGGCGCATTCCGCAACTGCTCAGCCCCGTTTTTGGGCCCCCGCTGCGTCAGCTGCGGGGACTTCACAGCGGCATTTTTACCGACTATGTTGCGTACATGATGTTTGGAATCGCGGCGTACGCGCTGTATCTGGTCGTGGCCGCGCGGTGAAGGCGCTCGTGCATCACGCCGGTGCGCGCGGCCAAATCGTTTTAGAGGATCGGCCGGTGCCGCAGGCGCACGCGGGTGAAGTCGTCCTGCGCGTTTTGGCCTGCGGCGTTTGCCGCACGGATCTGCACGTTGTCGATGAAGAGTTGCCGCCGCGCCGCGAGAGCGTCGTGCCCGGTCATCAGATAGTCGGCGAAACGCTCGATTCCGGACGGCGTTTCGGCGTATCGTGGCTGGGCGGCACGGACGGCACCTGCGCGTACTGCCGCACCGATCGTGAGAATCTTTGCGATGCGCCGGTGTTCACCGGCTACGATCGCGACGGTGGTTTCGCCGAGTACGTCGCGGTACGGCAGGATTTCGTCATTCCGATTCCCGAGGCGATGTCGACGGGGCAGGCCGCGCCGCTGCTTTGTGCGGGCATCATCGGGTTTCGAGCGCTCCGCATTGCGGGCGTGCAGCCCGGCGAACGCGTCGGCCTCTACGGCTTCGGCGCGTCGGCACACCTCTCGCTCCAAGTCCTGCTTGCATGGGGCTGCGAGGTCTACGTTGCAACGCGCGGCGAGTCGCACCGCGCGCTGGCGCGCGAACTCGGAGCGGCGTGGGCCGGTGAAGCGACCGAGGTGCCCCCGCGCGAGCTCGATCGTGCCGTCACCTTCGCGCCGTCGGGCGAGGTCGTCGTCGCGGCGCTCGCCTCGCTGCGAAAGGGCGGCGTCCTCGCGATCAATGCGATTCATTTGGACCGGATGCCGCAATTCGATTACGATCGTCTGCTTTGGGGCGAGCGCCAAATTCGCAGCGTCACAAATATGACCAGAGCCGACGCTCGCGACTTCCTGCATCTCTCGGCGCAGAACGGCTTGCGCGCGCGGGTAACCGGCTTCCCTTTAGAAGAAGGCGGCGCGGCGTTTGCTGCAGTGCGAGGCGACCGAGTGGATGGAGCAGCCGTCTTGTTTACTTCTAAAGCGGGTATACGTTAACTTACCGTGAGCCGCGCATTTGTCAAAGAAGACGACGGCGAGACCGAAGTCGTCGCGAAACGCCCGCAGCGCCAGCATCCGTACTTCGTGACGCCGGAAGGGTACGACGAGCTGCAGCGGCAGCTCGCTGCCGCACAGGCGTCGGGTGACGAACGCGCCGCCGAGCAATTGCAAGACCGCGTGGATGAGGCGATCGTTGTTCGTCCGGAGGAACAGCCCCCCGACCTCGTACGCTTCGGCGCGAACGTCACCGTGCAAACTCCGGACGGCAAGCGCACCGCGTACCGCATCGTCGGAGAAGACGAAGCGCAGCCGCTCGAAGGACGCATCAGTTGGCTTTCGCCGCTCGCGCAGGCGATGATGGAGCACCGTGCCGGCGACCGCGTCGTTTGGCAGCGCCCCGCCGGTAACGTCGCGCTCAAGATCGTTTCGATTTCGTACGTCGGCTAGGGACGCGAAGCAAGCGCCAAGAAGCGCGTGCGTATGGCCGAATTCAACGCCGCACACGCGATAAACGAAGTCAGGGAGCGCTCCGAGCAGCTCGCCGAAGGCAGCAAACTCGTTCCGGTGCTTGCGGCGATTATCGCCGTTTGCGCGGCGCTCGCGACGCTGTTCGCGAATCACAGTTCGGTGACGGGGCTCGCAAAGAAAAACGAAGCGATTCTCGCGATGAATAAAGCCGCGGATCAATGGGGCTACTACCAAGCCAAACGGATC
The DNA here is from genome assembly GCA_035279385.1 of Vulcanimicrobiaceae bacterium. Classification (GTDB taxonomy): domain Bacteria; phylum Vulcanimicrobiota; class Vulcanimicrobiia; order Vulcanimicrobiales; family Vulcanimicrobiaceae; genus DATGJX01. The sequence continues at coordinate 8,604 of DATEHZ010000133.1, forward strand.
AAACTGGAAGTCAACAAAGCCGTGCTGCTTTCGGGGGCGGCTACGAGTGAGGCCGGCCGCACGCAGATGCAGAAGACCGTGGCCAAGGAAGACCGGGCTTCGAAAGCCGTCCTGGCCGATGCCCAAAACCTGCAAAAAACATCCGACGACGAATACGAACGCTCCGAGCGCTTCATGCAGTCGTACGAGAAGTATGAGGTCTCGGCGACGCTCTTCGAAGTCTCGATCGTCCTGGTCTCGCTCACGGCGCTGATGCGTACAAAAGTCCTACTGTTTGTCGCCGGCGGCGCGACGCTCGTGGGCGTGGTCTTTTTCGCGCAAGGCTTCATCCAGCATTAAACGGCGTTAACGCTAATGCATTAACACACCGGCCTTCCCGGGTCATTCCCAACAGCGCTTAGGTATCTTCCTAGCAGCTGAGCGCCGCGATGCTAACCTGGGGCAATGGAGAACGTTCTGGCGCGGCCTTTTTCGGCCCGCGATTTGCTGTTGGAGCGCATCAAGTCCAAGCAGGCGCGAATAGGCGTTTTAGGCCTGGGGTACGTGGGCTTGCCGCTCGCGGTCGCCTTTGCCCGCGCCGGCTTCGACACTACGGGCTTCGAGGTCGACGAACGCAAGGCGCGCCTCCTTAGTGAGGGCACCTCGTACGTCGAGGACGTTCCCGACGCAGATATCCGCGAGCAGCTCGCGGCCCAGCGCTTTCACGCGGCGTCCACCGCGGACGATCTGCGCAACTGCGACTGTATCCTGGTCTGCGTGCCGACGCCGCTGAGTAAATCGCACGACCCCGATCTCTCGTACATACGGCATGCCACGGCCGCGATTTGCCGCACGCTGCGACAAGGCCAGCTGGTCGTGTTCGAATCGACGACGTATCCCGGCTGCACCGACGAACTCGTCCTCCCGGAACTGCTGCGAACCGGACTCGAACTCGACAAAGACTTTCTGCTCGCGTTTTCGCCCGAGCGCGTGGACCCCGGAAACGCGCGCTTCCACACGGAGAATATCGCGCGCATCGTCGGCGGGTCCAGCGACGATTCGTGCTCGGCTGCAACGGCGCTGTATGGCCAGATCGTGCAGCACGTGTACCCCGTCAGCTCCACCCGCGTCGCCGAAACCGCCAAACTGCTGGAGAACACGTTCCGCGCGGTCAACATCGGCCTGGTCAACGAACTCGCGATGATGTGCCGCCAGATGAATATCGACGTCTGGGAAGTCATCGATGCCGCGAAGACCAAGCCGTACGGATTCATGCCGTTTTATCCGGGCCCCGGCGTCGGGGGACACTGCATCCCGCTCGACCCCGCGTACCTGGCGTGGCGCGGCCGTCAGTTCAACTTCGAATCGCACTTCATCAACGTCGCGCAGCAAGTGAACGCCGCGATGCCGCAGCACGTCGTGCGCCTGATCGCCGACGCACTGAACGAAGACGGGAAGGCGCTCAAGAACGCGCGCGTACTGCTCCTCGGCGTCGCCTACAAAAAAAACGTCTCGGACGTACGTGAGAGCCCGGCGCTCGAGATAATCCAGGGGCTGCGTGCCAAAAAAGCGCGCGTGCAATTTTACGACCCGTTGATCGCCGCCATCGATTTTGATAAAGCGCATTCGCGCGACGAAGTAACGCAGTTCGGCGGAGATCGGCGCAGACGGCTGCACTTGCGCTACGAAGAACACGACGGCGAGCGCTCGCGACGCCTAAGCGACACGCTGCACGGCTCGCGCCTCACGGACACGCTGCTGGCGGAAAGCGACTGCGTGGTCATCGTGACCGATCACGACTCGCTCGACTATCGCGCCGTCACGCAGCACGCAAAACTCGTGGTGGATACGCGGCGCGCGATTCCGCCGGCCCTGCGCGCTTCCTCTCACGCACGGGTGGTGACGCTATGAAGGTACTCATCACCGGCGGTGCGGGCTTTATCGGTTCCCATTTGGCGGATGCGTGCATCGCGAACGGCGACTCCGTCTGCGCGATCGACGATCTTTCCACCGGTTCGCTCGAGAATATCTCACACTTGATGGGGCACCCGCGGTTCAAGAGCGTCGTCGGCAGCATCCTCGACCTTCCGCTGATGACGCGGCTGATCGACGAGTGCGATGCCGTGTATCACGTTGCGGCGGTGGTCGGCATGATGCGCGTGGTCGAACAGCCCCTTGCGACCTACCGCACGAACGTCTACGGAACCCAAATCGTGCTCGACGCCGCCGCGTCGCGCAGAAAACGCGCCCTGTTCATTTCCACCTCGGAAATCTACGGGCTCAACCCGATGCTTCCGACGGCGGAATCGGAAGTCGCCATGCTCGGATCGACCGCAAAGAATCGCTGGAGCTACGCGTACAGCAAGGCGGCCGGCGAGGTGCTCGCGATGGCGTACTACCACGAGCAGCATGCGCCGGTGATCGTTACCCGTTTGTTCAACACCGTCGGGCCGCGTCAGACCGGACGTTACGGCATGGTGATTCCGCGCTTCGTGCGGCAGGCACTTGCCGGCGAACCGCTCACCGTGTACGGCGACGGCATGCAGACGCGATCGTTCGCCGACGTGCGCGAAATCGCCCAAGGGCTCGTGCGGCTGATGAGCCACGCGCTCGCGGCGGGTGAGATTTTCAACCTGGGCAATCCGAGCGAGATCAGCATTCTCGACCTCGCGCGCCGCGTGATCGAGTTCACGGGGTCGCGCTCGAAGATCGAATTCGTACCGTTCGACGTTGCGTACGAACCGGGCTTTGAAGAGATTATGCGACGCGTGCCGGACGTGCGCAAAGCGCAGCAACTCATCGATTTTCGTCCGCAGACGAGCATCGATACGATTCTCGGCAACGTAATTGCGGAGCAGAAACAGAGGTTGGTCGCCGTATGAGTATTTTCGCCGCATTGATGATCGCCGCGTCCGTCGCAGCCGGCCCGGCGCCGACGGCGAGCCCGGCTCCGCCGGCGGTACTGGATTACCAGGCAGGCGTGACGCATGAAACGCTGAGCAACGATCGTCCGGACTGGGATTCGCAATATTTGCTGCTCACCCGCAAGACCGCGGACAATCAAACCGTGTACGTGGAGTTCGAAACGACGAGTCGCTTCGACCGCGTCGACGACCGGCTCACGCTGGGCATGTACTTGCCGCTGAGCGCGCAATGGATGTTCTTCGGCGAAGGCAGCACCTCGAATACGCACGCGATTTTGCCCGCGTCGAGCGTCACGGCGGGAGTCCAGTACAACTCCGGCGGCCATTGGTATGAAGGCATCGCGGCTCGCCACACCGAGTACGACGCAAACAGCGTGAACGCGGGCGTCTTTTCGCTCGAGCATTACTGGAACCGCTATCGCGTGTACTACGCGCTGACGGCGGCGGATCTCGCCGGCACCGGTACGGACGTCGAGCATTCGCTCGAAGTCGACAGATATTACGGAAAACAAGGAACCAGCTACGTCGGAGTCAGTTTGACGACGGGGCGCGAGATCGACAACGTCGGATTGCCGGCGCTGCTCACCTCGCACGTCGACGGCTGGAGCGTTCTGGGTCGCCACTGGGTGAACGACCGCTGGGGCATCGTGTACGGCGCCGGCACGTTCAATCAGGGCACCCTTTACTCAAGGGCAGGTGGACATCTTGGAATTGACTATAGATTTTAGAACGATCGTTGCCGCGACGGCCTGGCTTGCCGTTGCGATCGTCCTGCTCTCCGTGCTGCTCATCGTCCGCGTTTCGCTTCTTCGCCGCGCCGCCGAGAAGCGGGAAGCGCAGCTGCGCCGCTTTCAAGCTCTGTGGAAGCCGATTCTGGACGGCCCGCCGGCGCATCGCGAGAAACTGCCTCCCGTTGCGGACGCCGACGTCGTCGCATGGATGCAACTGTGGAATTTCGCGCAAGAGGCGGCGTATGCGATGGGCGGCGAGCAGTCCGTCAAACGCGAGTTCCTGAACGATATCGCACTGCGCAAAAACATGGCGCAGCGGGCGCTGCAATTACTTCACCGGCGCGAGGTTCTGGAACGCTTGCAGGCGATCACCATGCTCGGGCATCTGCGGGAAACGAGCGCCGCAATGGCGCTGCGCGAACTCTGCGATTCCCCGAACGCCCTGATCTCCATCGCTGCCGCGCGTGCGCTGCTCCAAACCGATTCGCTGTTCGCAACGCGATTCGTCGCGATGATGGCGCAGCGTGCGGATTGGTCCGCCGGCAAAATCGTATCGATCGTCCGCGAGGAGCGCGATGCGCTTACCGAACCGCTGCTCGATCATTGCTCTACCGGTACACCGGGCGTGACGCGCGTGCTGGTGCCGTATCTGCAGTACCTGAACGCAAGAGACGCGCTCCCGGTCATCCGCCGGCTTATCGAAACGAGCGGCGATTCCGAGACACTGACTTCCGCTTTGAAAGTGCTCGCACGGATCGGTACGCCGAACGATGCAGCCATCGCGGGCGCGGTGAGCAAGCATGAGAACTGGCGCGTGCGGGTGCAGGCCGCCAACGCGCTCGCGACGCTCGGAATGGAATCGAGCGTTACGGTTCTTGCCGGAATGCTCCGCGATACGTACTGGTGGGTGCGGTATCGTGCGGCGCAAGCGCTGGGCGCGCTCGCCGGCCGGTGCAACGTCGATCTGCACCAAATTTTGAAAGAGCAGGACGACCGCTTCGCCCGCGAAGCGCTCGCCCAAGTCATTGCCGAGCGCGCACCGCAGCTCGAGGAGGCGGCATCGTGATCAGATTCGTAGGCTTGCAGCAAGACCTCGCCGCTCACCCGGCCGTGATCGCGATCGAAGTGGTGCTGTTCGCGTACTTTCTTCTCGTCAACATCATCGACTTCGCGCTGATCGTCGCGTCGCTTCGAGCGTTGCCCGGCTTCATGAAGCTCAATCGATCGGGAGCGCTCAAGGAGGCGGTGAAAGCATATCCAACGCCCGTGTCGGTGCTGCTGCCGGTGTACAACGAGCAAGAACACGTGATCTCGGTGATTCGCTCGCTGCTCTCGATGAAGTACGCGCAGTTCGAGATCGTCGTCGTCAACGACGGGTCCACCGACCGGACGCTGGACGCGATCGCCGAAGAGTTCCAGCTCGTTCCCGTCCCCGAAGGCCGTTACATCGGCCTGAAGACGAAACCCGTGCGTGCCGTCTACCGCTCGATGCTTTACGGCAACCTGCGCGTGCTCGATAAGGAAAACGGCGGCAAAGGCGACGCGCTCAACGCCGGTTTGAACGAGGCCCGGTATCCCCTGATTCTCGCGGCGGACGGCGACTCGCTCTACCTGCCGGAGACGCTCGAGCAGATGATGCAGCCTTTTGCGGAAGATC
>DATEHZ010000134.1:0-49239 GCA_035279385.1 Vulcanimicrobiaceae bacterium
TGAAGCCGAACGCATCTACGTCGACGTCCTCAAACGTTTTTCGACAACCTACGCGGCGCCGGAAGCGCAGTACTATTTGGGGGTAACTCGCTACCGCCGCGATCCGGACAGCGACGAACTGCTCACGCAGTGGGCGCAGCTGCGCTCGCGCTACCCTATGAGCGAGTATCGCATGAAGCAGTCATTCAAGGACTTGCCGTCCTAGCGAGGTTCTCGCGGAGCAGCCCGCCGCCCGAACCGTTTGCGCGAGACCGCTTGATGGGAACAAGCGCGTACCCATGCTGCAGTACGACGGCGAACTGACGCCCGAGCGAATCGTCGACTACATCGACCACCATTTCGCGCAACCGATCGCGCCCCGCGACGTGGCCGCTGCGATGCACTATTCGCTTTGCCACCTCACGCACGTGGCGCGCAAATCGCTTGGGGCATCGATCGGCGATCTGATTCTCGCGCGGCGAATCTTCGCCGCGCAGCAGCTTCTTGCCGAGAGCGTGCTGCCCGTGGCGCTCGTCGCTCAAGCCGTGGGCTTTACGGATACCGCGTATTTCAGCAGGCGTTTCTCGCGCGCTACTGGAGCGTCGCCTTCCCGTTGGAGGAAGATTCACGAAAATACGCGCGCGCACCGGCGCTGCCACGCATGTGGAACGCCGATTTACCGCATGTAGCCGTCTGCGATTTCAAATTTTTCCGCAGGCTATCCCACGTCTGTTCGAAGGTCGCGTCGCCCGGCGTATCCATCTCGCCTTCGGTTTCCAAGGCTTGCTGCGCGAGATCTCGAGCCTGCGTCAGATGCGTGCAATGCTCGGAGTTGTAGGTAATCGTCGCGAGCTGCAATTGCGCGTACGTCGCGCCCACGGTATTGGCGAAGTATTCGGGCAGCCACGGTAAACGCTGCCCGTTTCGAAGCACTCTTCCGGTATCGATGGCGACTTTCGCGCACGTTGCGAACGTGCGGTAACTCGTATCGAGTTGCCGGTGGTCGCGAGGCGACTGGGCCATCGTGCGGTTCCACAGCTCTTCCGCACGAAGGTAGCAGGAACGTGCGGGTGCTTCGCCCCGTACGACCGGAACGTCGCTGCCGTCCGCAGGCAAGGCCGCAAACGCCCTTGCCGGCAAAAACGCAAAAACAAACGCGGCGAGCGCGCCGGCGAGTATATGGGGCGTCGTTTCTCTGCTGCTCATGTCGAGCAAAGAAATACCCCGCGAACGCACGGCAAAAGTTGGCTAAAGCGGTGCCGGAATTGGACGATCCGGTGTTGCGGCGCGCGCAGGAGCAGGCGTCAATGGCCCAAGCGAGCCATAATCGTGAAGGTTCGAAGAACCGAAGTTCCTTGCCGCCTCGCATTTGCGTGACAAAATCGGCGCGAGGTCATCGCCGGTGCACAACCACCTGTTATTGAGCACGTACCCGCCGCGGCGCTGCGGCATCGCGACGTTCACGCACAGCCTCGTGCATGCGCTGGAAGAACGCGCGCCCTCCCTGCGCGGCGAGATCCTCGCCGTTCACGACGACGACGTGCAGCCGTGCGACTATCCAAGCCGTGTGATTATGCGACTGCCCCGGAACGAACGCCTTGCGTATCGCGCGGCCGCCGCTTTCATCAACGATCATCCTGCGCCCGTGTTGAACGTGCAGCACGAGTTCGGCATTTTCGGCGGTCCGCACGGCTCTTGGCTGCTCGACTTGCTGCATCGGGTGAGAAAACCCGTGGCGCTCACGCTGCACGGCGTTCCCCCATCGCCGACCTTCGAACGCCGCACGCTCGTGCGCGATTTGTGCGAACGCGCGGCGAAGGTCGTGGTCCTCTCACAAACCGCGCGCCGGCTGCTCGAAACGCAGTATTTCATCGGCAGCGAATTCGTCGAAGTCATCCCGCACGGAGCGCCCGACGTAGCCTTCACCTCGACGGCCGCGGCAAAGACCTCACTCGGCCTGGAAGGGCGCTTCGTCGCGAGCACGTTCGGCTTTAGGGAACGCCGTAATGGCATCGAACTCGCGCTCGACGGAATTGCCGCAGTCGCGCGCCGCCATCCCGAGGTGCTGTGTCTTATGATCGGTCCGACGCATCCGGCGGCACAAACGATCGAGCGGCTCGGGCTCTCGCACAACGTCACGATCGTGAACGAGAATCTTGCGCCGAACGACCTGCTGCGGTATCTGCTCGCGAGCGACGCCTGCATCATGCCCTACGCTGACGAAGCGCACGCGGTAAGCGCGGTGCTGGCGTGCGCGATGGCGGCGGGGAAACCCGTCATCTCGACGCCATATCTTTACGCACGGGAGATGCTGGCCGGCGGACGCGGCATGCTCGTGCCGTTCAACGACGGGCGTTCCATCGCGGGCGCGTTGACGTTCCTCATTCAGGATCCGGTTTCGCGGGCGGTCATCGCACAGCGCGCGTATGCGCGCGGCCGAAGCATGATCTGGAGCGAAGTCGCCCGCCGCTACGCCCAGCTGCTGCAAGCGATGGAAACCGAAGACCGCGCCGTCATCGCCTAAAGGCGGGGCGGCAGGCTGATGCGGTGAAGTATGCCGCGTGAGCACCGTGCACTTTACCGAGGTGCTGTTCGTCGGCTTCTTTACGGCAGCCGGGCTGTACAGTGCGCTCGTGTTTCTCATCACACGAGACCGGCCGTTCCTCTGGTATGCGGCGCTCATGGACGCGATGGCCGCAGCGCAGCTGGTGTTTTCCCCCGATCTCATTCCGATGATCTCGCACGGAGCCGCGCTGATCGCGTATCGCGTCATCGCATTTTCGCTGCTCTTTGCCGCACAAGTTGCGTTCGTTCGTTCGTTTCTGCAGTTGCACACGCGCGCGCCGCGTTACATGCTCGTGCTCTGGATCTTGCTCGCGATCAACATCGCCGGCGTGCTGACTCCGTTCCATCACGCGCTGTTTTTACTGCTGCTCGGAGCGTGCGGTCTGGCAGCATGGCAAAGCGCGACGACGGGCCTCGACGAAGCGCGCTATTACGTCCTCGCATTCGCCGGCGCGCTGGCCGGAGCGATCGCAAGCGGCGCCGCTCAATTGATGGGCACGGATAGCTGGGCGGAGTACTTCTTTCAATTCGGCGTTGCGTGGGAAGGCGCGCTGCTCGCGCTCGCTCTGGCCAGCCGCTACGCGAAAGTCGATCCGCTCACCGGCGCGAAAAGCCGCCACGCGTTTGAAGAACGCCTCGCTGCCGTATGGCGCTTTGCGTCCAAGCAGCGCAGCGGTCTTGCCGTTATCATCGTCGCGATCGGCGGCCTCAAAGAGTACGACGCGCACTACGGGCGCATCGCCGGCGACGCGCTGCTTCGCAAGATCGCCGCGCTTTGCCTGACGTGCTGCGGCGAACGCGTGGATCTCTTCGCGCGCTACGGCGACGAAGCGTTCGCCGCGATCATCCAAAACGTCACCCGCGCGCAGGCCGACGCAATGGGTATGGATTTACGCGAACGTGTCGCGCGCGAATCGCCGCTCGTCGTCGGCATCGGCGTATCGTCGATCGAAAATGCGGTTTCCGCGGACGCTCTCGTGCAGCAAGCCGCGCGCCGGAGCGCCCGGGACACCATCAGCCGAGAGCTCGCCCCGGCAACTGAAAAAGGCTAGGCGCGCCGCCTAGCCTTTTCAAACGCGTTGCTTTTGCGTGGTTTAACGGCGCTTACGTGCCGTCGATTTTTTCGCGCCTTTGCGCGCTGGTGCTGCGGCTTTACGCGGCGCGGCTTTTTTCGCGGACGATTTTTTCGCGGCAGGTTTCGCAGCCTTGCGTGCACCGCCTTTACGCGACATCACGGCTTCTTTCAGTGCCTTCGCGGGCAGAAACTTGAAGACGCGCTTCGCCGGCACTTTGACGGGTTGACCGGTTGCCGGATTGCGCGCAATGCGCGCAGCCCGATCGCGCACTTTGAACTGTCCGAATCCCGGAATCTTGACGGCTTCACCGGAGCATACGGCGGCTTGAATATCTTCAAACACGCCGTCGATCAACGCCACCGCATCCTTGCGTGACATCTCATACCGCTCCATTGCAGCGCGTACCAAATCGACTTTATTCATGGGCTCCTCTCATGCTGAACACCCGGCGCTCTGCGCGCCTGTATTTGGCCCTAAAAGTATTGTTTTTTCGCGGTTTTTCCTGTTGTTTCGAAAAATCCGCGAGCCGGAAAGGTCGTGGTATTTTGCTACTAGAACGAGTTCGCCTTCATGGGGAACCGGAAAACGGCAACGCGCACCGGCGTTTTTGACGCCGGCGCATTCGAACGGGCGTTCTTGGCGGCCGATTACGAGCAGTGCCGCGCGATAGTTGCAGCCGCCGTACCGCGCACCGACGCGGCAGCCCTCGCGCTCAGCCGCGTCGATTTGCGCGACGGCCATCCGGTCGAGGTGATCGAGCGTCTTTCCAATCTGCGCCCCGCGGGAGCCCGCGATCGCGTGGAACGCGATATTTGGCTGGGCGCGGCGTACGGCGCCACGGGCGACTCCGACTCGGCGCACCGCCTGCTCACGCGCGCCATCACGGCGCTCGAAGCGCCCGACGATCTGTACTATGCGGCGCTCTTCCAGAAAGCGCACGTGCATTGGATGGATCGCGAGTGGCGCTCGCTCGAGGCCCTCGTACAGCAGTTGATCGACGCGCCGCACGCGACCCATCGCGGCCGCGGGTACGTCCTGCGCGGCTGGATCCTTGCCGGTAAACGCGACGATGCGCACGGTCAGACGCGCGAGTATCTGCGCGCGCTGGACGAGTTCGAGTCGACGGCAAATCCCGACATGCGCCTGCGGATAAACACCTTGCTCACGCTGGCCTCGCTGGCGCGCGAACTCGGCCTCGAGAGCGTCGCGCAGCGCGTACGCACGGCGTACGAGGCCATCCACCCGGCCAGCGGCATGCAGGTGCAGTATTTCAAACTCACGCGCATTCTCGGCTGGATCGACGCCTTGAGCGGCAACGAACTTTCGGCGTTCCGGCGCTTTCGCCAAGCGGCCGATCTCGCGCCGAGCGACCTCTGGCGCGTCCAGTGCATTTCGGACAGAGCGACGCTGGCGCGGGCCACGGGCGAGCGCGCCTTCGCGCTCGATCAGCTCTATGCCGCCCACGACCTCGCCTCGCGGCTCTCGTGGAGCAATGCCGTCGAAGAGGACCGCATCACGCTGCTCAACCTCGCCGAACTCTTCGGCGACGTCGACGGCGCGCTGGCGCAGCGGTATCTCGCGCAGTTTCGATCGCTGCGCACGCCGATGGACCGGCGGATGGGCTTCTCCAACGACGCGCGGGTGCGGGGCCTGGAAGCATACTCGTCCGGAACGGCGCTCCTGCGCCTGGGCGAGGCGCAGGCCGCGCGCCAAATGCTGGAAGAGGCGTACGGCATTTTTCTGAAATTCGACTATGGATGGCGCGCCGCGCTCGCCGCCCTGGGGATGCACAAGGCCACCCAGGACGCACGCTGGCTGCAAGCGGCGCGAAAGGCGATCGAGCCCTGGGCGGCCAGCTGGATCGCACGCGAATTGCGCGACGCGCAGCGCGCACATTCGCTCTCCGATGAAGAGTCGATGGTGACGCGCGCGCAGCGCCCGATTTTACGGCTGCTTTTGGAAGGCCGCCGCAACGCCGACATCGCGCGTGAGGTCGGAAAGAGTCCCAACACGGTGCGCAACCACATCGCGGAGATCTTCCGCACGTTCGACGTGTCTTCGCGCGGCGAACTCATCGCGCTTCTGAGCCGTCGCGCCCGCTAGAATGCGAGCAGGCCGGCGGAGCAACTCCGCCAGCCTCTCTGCCCGCACGTCATCGCCGTCTTCCGGCGGGTGCGCCCGGTGGCGCTGCAACCTGGGGGAAGGCGCAGCTTGGCGCACCACGGATTCGGGATAACGACTCGCGCCGTTCCGTTTCATCGTCGCGACCGAGTGTCCACAAAATAGCATGCGCTTTTGGGCCGCGCATGGGACGTTTGGGACGCGGACCGAGGGCCTTCGCCCGGAGGCTGGGACCGGTCCCTATTCGGATGCGCCGAGTTCTTCTTTGGCCGCCATCAGACGCTCGCCGATTTCGTCGAGTTCTTCGGGTTCGAAGAGTTCACGCGCCATCTTGAACATGGGGCCTTCCTCTTCTTTGACGTGGTGCTCGACGAGTTCTTTGAGCACGTTCAGCTTCGGTTTGTACGTTTCGTCTTTGGGATCGAGGTGTTCGAGTTCACCGATGATCGTCTTGACAACGTTGTGCTCTTCGTACGCCTCGAGCACTTCTTTCCGTTCTTCACCCTTGCCGGCGCGGCGGCGAAACTCCGGATAGAAGATCGTCTCTTCGATCTTCGCGTGAACGGTGAGTTCCTGGTCGATTTGCTGGAAGAGCTTTTGGCGGTGCGAGCTCGCGCGTTCGCCGAGTTCTTCCACCTCGCCGAAGAGCGTGCGCACTTTCTTGTGATCGGCTTTTAGTACTTTCAATGCGTCCATAGTGCTAGCACTCTACCCGGCGCGAGCAAAGGAAAACAGCTGGCTAGGTGACGCCTCTATGCGACAATATGTCGCGTATACTTGACATAATGTCGCCCATAGGATACAGTATGGCCATGATACACGAAGCCAAACAGACGGTGCGGGAACGAGCGATAGCACGCCGCTACCTCTGGCAAATGCTGGTTTTGCTCGCCATTTACGTCGCCGTACTTTTCGCGAGCATTCACGCTCTCAAAACCGCGCAATTCCCGCCGGTCTTCCGCGATCTCATCGCCGTCACGCCCGCGATTCCGCTCTTCGGTGTCGTTGCAGCGGTGATTCTGCTCATGCTCAGCGTCGACGAACTGCAGCGGCAGATTCATCTCGAAGCGCTTGCGATTGCGGCGGGCGTCACCGCCGCAGTTGCAATTACCTACACGTTTCTCGAGGGCGTCGGCCTGCCGCACTCTCAGGCGTGGTGGGCTTTCGCGTGCGTCGATCTGGTGTGGGCTGCAGCGCTGCCGTTCGTGCGGCGCCGCTACGAATAATGAAGAACCGCATTCGCGTGCTGCGCGCCGAACACGAATGGTCGCAGGCGCAGGTCGCCGATAAGCTCGGCATCGCGCGGCAAACCATCAACGCGCTCGAAACCGGTAAATACGCGCCGAGCCTGCCGCTCGCATTCAAAATCTCGAAACTCTTTGAACTGCCCGTCGAGCAGATTTTCGACGCGGATTCCGCAGAGGAGTAACCACGAAACGCTCGATTCTCGCGCCCGCGAACGCCGCACTTCCGCCGCCGCTGCCGCTCGAGGGCGCCCCGAACGCGCGCGTGCAGATTCTCGGGCCCCTCCCGGCACTCCGTCATGTACGACCGGCCGCAGGCACTGCACGCGGCGATCGCCCGTTTCATCGCAAAAAATACACGTCTGGCGAAAACCGGGAATGCCCGGGCGGGTCCTAGTAAAAGGAAGAGCAAAGAGCGATAGGGCGAGCGCGTGTCCCCTGGGTATGCCGGGGAAGGCGTACGAGCCCGCTCGCAATACGGAAAGCATCGACCACACTTCATGAGCGTCATCGAACTGCCTTATTCGCCGGATGTTGCGGCGCAAACCCGGCCTATTTTCGAACGCGTCGCGCACGTTATTCCCGAAGTGGAATGGCCGATTCACGCGCCGTACGTCGCGGAGATCAACCGGCTCAAACGCGAACGCAATGCGGTCATTCTCGCGCACAACTATCAAGTGCCGGAGATCTTTCACACGGTTGCGGACATCGTCGGCGACTCGCTCGGCTTGGCGATCGAAGCGGCCCGCACGCAGGCGGACGTCATCGTCGTGTGCGGCGTGCACTTCATGGCGGAAACGGCAAAGCTGGTCAACCCCGAGAAAACCGTGCTCGTGCCGGATCTGCGCGCGGGATGCTCGCTTGCGGATTCGATCACCGGTGCGGACGTACGTTTGCTGCGCGAGCGCTATCCCGGCGTTCCCGTCGTCACGTACGTCAACACGTCGGCGGAAGTCAAAGCCGAGTCGGACATTTGCGTGACCAGCGGAAACGCGGTGCGCATCGTCAACAGTTTGGGTGCAAAACGCGTCTTATTCTTGCCGGACGAGTACTTGGCGAAGTACGTCGCATCGCAAACCGGCGTGGAGATCATCGCGTGGAAAGGCCACTGCGAAGTACACGAGCGCTTCACCGGCGAGCAGATTCGCGCGTATCGCGAAGGCGATCCGTCGCTCATCGTGCTCGCGCATCCCGAGTGTCCGCCCGACGTGCTGGCCGAAGCCGACTTCGTCGGGTCCACGCAGGGCATGATTTCTTACGTGGACGACGCGCGCCCGGCCCGCGTCGTCATGATCACGGAATGCTCGATGGCGAGCAACGTGTCGGCGAACTTTCCCGGCGTCGAATTCGTGCGCCCGTGCAACCTGTGCCCGCACATGAAGCGCAACACGCTGCCCAAAGTCTTGCATTCGCTGCAGACGATGCAGCATGAAATCACGATCGATCCGCACGTCGCGCAGCGGGCTCGCGCGGCCGTCGAACGCATGATCGCCGTTGGCTAGCTCGCCGCATCGCCTGGTCGTCGAGCCGATCGTACGCGCCGCGCTGCTCGAGGATATCGGCCACGGTTCGGATCTCACCACCGATGCGATCGTGCCCGAAGACGCGCGCGCAAAAGCCCGCATCGTTGCGCGCAAAGCCGGCGTCGTCGCGGGCCTCGATGCGGCACGCCTGACCTTCGAACTGCTCGACCCGCACGCGGTTTTTGAACTCGAGGTTCCCGACGGCGCACGCGTCGCGCCCGGAGAGAGCGCCGCGTGGATTTCGTGCAGTGCCCGCGCGCTGCTCACCGGCGAGCGAACCGCTCTCAACCTGCTTTGCCGTTTGAGCGGAATCGCGACGGCAACGCGATCGCTGGTCGACCTCATTACCGAGTATCCGGCGCACGTCGTCTGCACGCGCAAAACCACGCCCGGCCTGCGCGTGCTCGAAAAATACGCGGTACGCTGCGGCGGCGGAAGCAATCACCGCTTCGGTCTGGACGACGCGGTGCTGATCAAAGACAACCACCTTGCGCTCGCGGGCTCGATTGGGGCTGCCGTGCAAGCGGTGCGCGCGCGCGCAGGTCACATGGTCAAAATCGAGGTCGAAGTCGACACGCTCGACCAGCTTCGCGAGGCGCTCGAGTTGCCGATCGACGCGGTGCTCCTCGATAATATGACGCCCGAGGAGCTCACCCGGGCCGTGGCGCTGGTGAACGGGCGAGCGCTTACCGAAGCGTCCGGCACGATCACGACCGAACGCGTCGTCGCAATCGCGCGCAGCGGCGTGGACCTCATCTCGTCGGGATGGATTACGCACAGCGCTCCCGCACTGGATTTGGGGCTGGACGTAGAACTGTAGCGCCATGGATACGCACAACGTCCACGAGCAGCAGCACGCCCCCGCACAGGCCAGCCACGATTCGGGTACGCCCGACGCCCTGGTTGATTTCATGTCCACGGGCTGGCTCGATACGCCGATGAGCGTGGCGTCCGAGCCGCACCGCGACGATCATCGGGAACATCGCCGCCGGCTCTCGGAGGCGTATCCCGGCGTCTATCTCGTGATTCCCGCGGGCGAGGAAAAGGTGCGTGCCAACGACACCAACTACCGCTTCCGCCCGTCGAGCGACTTTGCGTATCTGGTCGGCCCGGGCGAACCCGGCGCGCTCCTTGTTCTGGAGCCGCGCGCGGGAGGCGGACACGACTCCATGCTTTTCGTTCCGCCGCACAATCGCGGCAATGCCGAATTTTTCACCGATCGCGTGTACGGCGAGCTCTGGGTTGGCCGGCATCGCGGCGTGGATGAAAGCCAGCTCTACTACGGCGTCGATCGCTGCCGCCCGCTTGGGGAGATTCCGGCGTATCTGGACGATTTGCGCATCCGCGGCTGCAAGGTGCTCAGCGTCGACGAAGATCGCGAACTCGCCGTGCACATCAGCGAGATGCGTCTGATCAACGACGCGTACGAAACCGCCGAATTGCGCAAATGCTGCGAGATCACCAAACGCGCGTTCGAAGACGTCATCCGCATTCTTCCGCACGCGCGCTCGGAGCGCGAGATTGAAGCGGCATTTTGGAGCCGCGCGCGCATCGAAGCGAACGACGTCGGCTACCTGACGATCGCTGCGGCGGGCGAACACGCGTGCACGCTGCACTGGACGCACAACCACGGCGCGATCCGCAAAGGCGATTTGCTGCTGCTCGATGCGGGCGTCGAAGCGGATTCGCTCTACACGGCCGATATCACGCGCACGCTGCCGATCTCGGGCAAGTTCAGTGCCGAGCAGCGAATCGTGTACGAACTGGTCTACCAGGCGCAGCAGGCCGCGTTCGCGCAAGTCAAGCCCGGCAACGACTTTTTGGATCCGAACCGCGCCGCGATGCACGTGCTCGCGCAAGGCCTCATCGATCTCGGCATCCTGCGATGCTCGCTCGACGAAGCGCTCGATCCGCAGAAGATGTACTACAAGCGCTACACGCTGCACAACGTGAGTCACATGCTCGGCCTGGACGTGCACGACTGCGCGCGGGCCCGCGAAGAGCATTACCGCTACGGCAAACTCAAAACCGGAATGTCGCTCACGGTCGAACCCGGCTTGTACTTCCAGCCGGACGACGGCACGGTGCCGGAGCGTTTCCGCGGCATCGGCGTGCGCATCGAAGACGACGTCGTCGTGACGGCGGACGGCCACGAGAATCTCTCGGCCATTCTTCCGTCGGCTCCGGACGCGGTGGAAGCGTGGATATCCGAGCTACAGACGCGCTAATCGTCGTCGACGCGCAGAACGATTTTCTGCCTGGCGGCGCGCTGCCCGTTGCGGCAGGCAATCGCATCTTCGAGCCGGTCAACCGCGTCATGCCGCTGTTTCCCTACGTCGTCGCGACGCGCGACTGGCATCCGCGGGTGCATCCGCATTTCGAAGAACACGGCGGCCCCTGGCCGTATCACTGCATTCAGGAAACCGTGGGAGCCGAGTTCTCGCCGAAACTCGATTTGAACGAAGTCGACGAGATTCTCAGCAAAGGCATGCATCCGCACTCGGACGGATACAGTGCGTTCGATGCGACGAATCTGGACGATCGTTTGCACGCGCGCAGCGTGCGGCGCGTCTTCGTCTGCGGACTCGCCACCGACTACTGCGTGAAAGCGACGGCACTCGAGGCGGCCGCGCACGGCTATGAAACGATCGTTCTCACCGATGCGATCGCCGCGGTCAACGTGAAGTGCACGGACGAAGCGGATTCGCTGCGCGAGATGGCTTCGGGCGGCGTGCGCTTCGCCACGACGCAACAACTCTCGACGCCCGTATGAATCAACCGGCGCCGGTCTATCGCGATCAGGTTCTCGAAGTAGAACCGACCGGCATCGAGTTCGTGCGCCCGGAGCAGCGCCACGGGTCGCCGCGCCAGCTCTTCGGTCTGTGGTTTTCGGCGAACGCGGAGATCGCGACGTGGATGGTCGGTATCTTCGCGGTCGCGCTCTATGGAACGACGCTCGCGGGCGCGGCGTTCGGTTTGATCGTTGGGAATCTGATCGGCTTCGCATTACTGGGCGTGCTCGCGACGTTCGGCCCGCGTTACGGCGTGCCGCAGATGGTCGCATCGCGACTTGCGTTCGGACGCTACGGAAACGCGTTTCCGGCCGCGCTGAGTTTTCTTGCCGGCGTCGGCTGGTTCGCCATCAACACCGTGTTCGGAGCGTATGCGCTGCAGACGATCACGCGTCTGCCGTACGGATTCGCGCTCGCGCTGATGCTCGCGGCACAGATCGCCCTTGCGGTCTACGGCTACAATTTGATTCACTGGTTCGAACGAGTGAGCGCGGTGCTGCTCGCCGCCGGTTTTACGCTGCTCGGGATCGTCACGTTCTCGCGCGCCGACTGGCACGCGCCGTTCAACGCGCACGCCGTTGCCGCCGGCGGCGGGGAGATCGGCGGAATCGTTCTTGCAACGGCGCTCGGATTTTCGTACGCAACCGGCTGGGTGCCGTGCGCCTCCGATTATTCGCGCTACCTTCCGGAGTCGACGGATCCGCGCCGCGTCTGGTGGTACTCGTTCCTCGGATGCGTCGTGCCGTGCATCGCACTCGAGATCATGGGGGCGGCAACGGTCACGGCCGTGCACGGCGTGAATCTTGCGTCGTCGAGCCCCACGCAGGCGATTGCGTCGCTGCTCGGCTCGGGTCCGGTCTCAACGCTCGTGCTGCTCACCGTCGTACTCGGCACGCTCACGGCGAACTGCATGAATCTGTATTCGGGCGCGATGGCCGCGCTCGTCGTCAAATTTCCCACCGAGTCGTGGCACGCACCGCTGTTCACGGCGGCGATTTTCGGCGCGCTTACGGCTGCGCTGTTCGGACACGCGGGTACCGGCGCACCGATTGCGCTGCTCTTTGCGATCGGCGTTGCGCTCGTCGTGCTCTTCATCGCCCGCTATCGCCTGCGCCGTTGGCGCGCGGCGCTCGTCGTCGGCATCTTGGGTGCGCTGCTCGCATCGGGCGGCGGTCATCCCGACCAAACGGCACAGCTGTACACCAACTTTTTACTGTTGCTCTCGTACTGGGCCTCGCCGTGGGCGGCCGTGGTGTTCGTCGATTGGCTCGGGCGCCGCGGCCGGACGATAGGCGAGCGCGCTTTTGAAGACGGGCCGCGCGTGAGCGTCGGAACGTACGCGTGGATCGCGGGCCTTGCCGCCTCGCTGCCGTTCTGGAATCAGCCGTGGTATACCGGCCCCTTCGCGACCGCATTCCCGCAGTTCGGCGATCTCTCGTACTATGTCGGGTTCGCCGTCGCCGCAATCGTGATGGCCGCGGGAAAGCGGGAGAGTTCGCGCGTCACCGCGAGAAGTACGCCGTAGTGCTGAGCGTCGATCGCGTCCGTAAGGAGTTCGGTCCCGTGCAAGCCGTACGCGACGTGTCGTTTACCATCGCGCGCGGTTCCACATTCGGTTTGCTGGGCCCCAACGGCGCGGGCAAGACCACCACGATGCGCATGATCGCCGGCATCTACCCCGCCGACGGCGGCAGCATCACGTGGAACGATCGCGAGATCGACGATCGCACGCGCCGCCGCTTCGGCTACTTGCCCGAAGAGCGCGGACTGTACGGGAAGATGAAGGTCCGCGATCAGATTATCTACTTCGGACGATTGCACGGCTTGCACGATCCCGAGATCGGGGAACGCACCGATGCGTGGATCGACCGGCTCGGCCTGCGCGACTATGCCGGCCGTCCCTGCGCCGAACTCTCCAAAGGCAATCAGCAGAAAGTGCAGGTCGCTTGCGCCGCGGTGCACGATCCGGAGCTGCTCATTTTGGACGAGCCGTTCTCGGGCCTCGACCCCGTGAACGCGGAGATTCTGCTCAAGACGCTGACGGAGTTAAAAGACCGCGGCACGACGCTGGTGCTCTCCAGCCATCAGATGTGGCAGCTGGAGCAGATTTGCGATGAATTCTGCATCATCACGGGCGGCTGCAACCGTG
Organism: Vulcanimicrobiaceae bacterium; assembly: GCA_035279385.1. Taxonomy (GTDB): domain Bacteria; phylum Vulcanimicrobiota; class Vulcanimicrobiia; order Vulcanimicrobiales; family Vulcanimicrobiaceae; genus DATGJX01. Next base: position 13,450 of record DATEHZ010000134.1, read on the forward strand.
CGTCCGGGACGCTGGAGCAGCTGCGTGCGAATTGGCCGACGCGCGTGATCAAAGTCGAGCCGGCAACACCGGCGCTGCGCAGCGTGCTCGAACGCATACCCAGCGCGCGCGCCGTTCCTGGCAACGGCGCCCTGTACTACGAAGTTCCGGCCGGGATCGAGTACCCGCCGCTGCTGCGCGAACTCGTCGCAGCCGATGCGGTCACACGGTTCGACGCCCTCGAACCCTCCCTGCAAGAAATCTACCTGCACACGATCGGAGCGTCTACCGGCGCCCACGGGGAGGGTCCATGACGGCACGACCTTTCGGCGCCGTGCGTTCTTGGGGGCCCCATCGTAAGATGGGGGGCGCGCAGGCTAAGCCGGAGCGCCTTTTCATCCGAGAATTTACCGGCGCCCACGGGGAGGGTCCATGACGGCACGATCTTTCGGCGCCGTGCGTTCTTGGGGGCCCCATCGTGAGATGGGGGGCGCGCAGGCTAGGCCGGAGCGCCTTTTCATCCGAGAATCTACCGGCGCCCACGGGGAGGGTCCATGACGGCACGACCTTTAGGCGCCGTGCGTTCTTGGGGGCCCCATCGTAAGATGGGGGGCGCGCAGGCTAGGCCGGAGCGCCTTTTCAAATGAACGATTTTATTACCGTTTACTCTGCCGAGATTATGCGGCGGATGCAGTCGCGATCGTTTTGGATCGGTTTGATTTTCGGTCTGCTCGGCGTCGCGGCGATGATGGAACTGCCGCGCTACTTCGATTCGTACGCGATCCAAAGCAAACGGGTTTTGCTCGCCGGCGACGCGCAGGTCCTGGCATCGGCACGCCCGCTGCTCGACAAGGATTTCACGATCGTCGGCGAGCGCAGGACGATGCAGCCGCCAACGGCCGATGAATTGCTGGCGAAAAAAGTCTCCGCCGTCATCGCAATCGACCGCAGGGCCGGCGGCGTCCGCGTAACGGTCTACGCGAAGGACCCCAGCGCGATATCGTCCACCCGCCTCACGCGCGATCTCATCCCGCTCAACCTGCAATTCGCCGCGGGTCTTCAATCGGCGCAGGTGCGCATCCTCATGCACGTACCGGTGACGACGCACTCGGTGGCATCCAAGTTCGGCACCGCAGCGCAGGCGGACACGGCGCGCACGGTTGCGTACGTGCTCCTGCTGCTGCTCTACATTCTGATCATGGTGAATAGCCAACTCATCATGAGTTCCGTCGCCGAAGAAAAGACCAGCCGCATCGCGGAACTGCTCGTCGCCTCGGTCAATCCGCGCGCGCTGCTCGCCGGGAAGATCGGATCGTCCGCGACGCTGGCCATCGCACAGATGATCGTGTGGGTCGCGATGGCGTACGCGCTCGGATCGCAGGCCGGACCCGCCGCCCCAAGCGGCGAGGCGGCCGACACCGGCGCCTTTTCGCTCAGCGGCGTCTCCCCGGCAGACATTGCCGGATTCGTGTTATTCTTTCTGATCGGTTTTCTGCAAACCGCGACGCTCTTCGCCGCCGTCGGATCGCTCATCAACCGCACGGAAGATCTCGGCAGCGTGAGCGGACCGATTTTCCTGCCGGTCGTCGCCGCGTTCGTCATCGCGATCTCCGCGCTGGCCGTGCCGGACAGTCCGGCCGTCGTCGTCACGAGTTTCGTGCCGCTGATCGCACCCTTTGTCATGTTCGCGCGTATCGTCGTCAGCAGCGTACCGGCCTGGCAAGTCGGCGTGTCGCTGGCAATCAACCTGGCCGCGATCTACGTTATTGCGCTGCTGGGCGGCCGCGTGTACCGCGTGGGCATGCTGCTCTACGGGCGCGCACCGCGTCCCGGCCAAATCTGGCACGCAATGAAGTCGTAGTTACTGCGCGGACGATCCGCGCGGCGAAACGACGAGTTTGCGCACGAGCGTTTGTTCGCCGACGCCTTGGCTGACGCTGGCCATTACGTAGTACGTCGTCGTCTGCGTCACGCTCGGGGCAGTCAGCGTCGCCGCATTTTGCGTCGAGGGAATATCGCCCTGATCGACCGACTGGCCGGAATCGTCGGTCATCGTGATGCGCGCGTCGCCGTGGTTTCCGTCGATCATGACGGTGACGAGATCGCCCGGTGCAGCCTGCTGGGCCGAAAGCGTCATCCCGACCGTCGGCGTTTTTTGCGCCGTTGCCGCGGATTGCGCCTCGGCGGCGATCGCGCCCGGCATCACCAGAACGCCGACGCTGGCGACGGTGTCGAGTTTGTCGTTGCGTGCGTGCATGACGGCGCGCATCTGCCGGCCGGCCGCGCCCTGCGGAACCTCCAGCGTCGTCGTCCCGTACGGCGAGATCGCCGCGCGCGCCCACAAACGCCCCGCATCGTCGATGAGCCAAATTTCTCCGTCGCGCGCGTCGGTCGTGTACGTCAGTTTCATCGACGATCCGGCACGCACGATCGGCGTCGCCACTGCGAACTCGCTGATACGCGGCGCCGTGGCGGCAAGCGCTCTGGGTTTTTGCGCGGCATTGCCGCTGATCGCGATCTTTTGGGAGCGGCTCTGCCGTCCGAACGGGCCTTGCACGTCGACCGAGAGAACGACGTTCGGACCGGCGGTCGGCGGAACGGTGAAGTGCAGCGTGCCTTCGTGCGATTTCAGAAGACCGGCGGAGAGTTGGCGTCCGTCGCGCGTCTGCAGCTGATATTGCATCGAGGCCCAGCCGCCGAACGCATAGGGCACGTCGACCGTCATGCCGCGCAGCACGCGATCGGGCGCGGCCAGCAGCGCGAGACGCGGCGTCGAAGCGGCCGCGGCGAATGCGGTACCGAGCGTGAGCGCGAGCGAGGCAGCGGTGGCCATTATCCAGCGGGGGCGTTTGCCCATACGCGGCGGCGCCGGTGCCTCGAGCGAGAACGCTACGTCGCCGCCGGCGACTTCTACGATCGCGCGCTCGTACGGGCCGATGTCGGCAATGCGTACGGGCAGCAGCGTCTCCGAGATCGAGAAGGGTGCGATATGGATGTCGAGCGGATAGGCGAGTATGGCTTCGCCGCGCAACCGGGCACACGTCATCCGCGCGCGTAACAGATGTTGGCTCTGGTTGATGATGCGAAGCGCGTAGCTCGCCGTACCCGCTCGTCTGTCACAACCGGCAAGAGCGAGGTAGCCCTCCACATCACCGTTGCCGACTGCGAGTTGTGCGCGCGTGCCGTACAGCTGCGCTTGGCGTTTGACACGCGATTCCGGTAGTGCGAGTGCGTACGTGGCCGACATGTCAGTCGCAAACTCCGTTGTCCGGCGGCGGCGTTGCAGGCTGCGTTCCGTCGGGGATTGGTGTCGGCAGCGCGTTGGATCCGTTTGCGGTAAACGCCGCCTGCACGCGCTGACGAACCTCTTTGCTGCAATACATGATCATGCCCGGCGAGGCGGCATGCACGAGCGTCGTAACGGTATCGACGACGCCGCTGTTGGCGCCGCCCATCGCCGGCTGCAGATACGGCGGTACGTCGACGTGAGCGCTCACTTCGAGCCGCGTCGTGCCCCAAAAGTGCGATGCGATGAATTGCGATCCGCCGAAACCGTACGGAGCCGGCGTGCAGGCGACGCGCGGCGCTTGAACGTCGGTGCTCGGCTGCCAGAACGGCGCGCTCGTCGGTCCGGGGAACGGTCCTCCGCCGGCCAGGATCCCTGCTGGCGGCGTGGGGCACGCGGGCAGCGCGCCGCTGATGTTGTAGTAGATGTTTGCGGCGCCGTATTGGCTGCCGCCCATGTTGTATGCAGCGATTCCGCCGTAACGGAGCGCGAGCTCGGCACGCTCGCTGACCACGCCGAACTGCGAAAAATACATGATGGCGAAGAGCGCGAGCAGCACGATCGGCATCGCCACGACGAATTCGATGATCGTCTGACCGCGCGAGAAGCGTGTTATTTGCATGTCGGCGTTCCTACCGTGGTGATGTACGGGCGGATCGTGCCGGCCTCGTACCAATTCAGATTCACCGTGAGCCCGCTGAAATTCACTTGCAGCGCGGGCTGCGAGGGCGCATCGACCGCCCACTGCGTTTCGGTCGGTTGATACTGCTGGCCGGTCTGCGGATTGATCGCCGCGGGCGAAAACGACTCGCTCGATGCCGGTATGACCGCAGCGGCCGCGCGTCCGAGAACTTGATAGGTCGCCGTGCTTCCCAGGCCGAGCAGTCCCGCACCAAAGTACGAAACGTTCTTGCACGCGATCAAATCGGTTTGATTGTCGCCGCCGACGATGTATCCGTTATTGTTGCCGTTTCCGGTGCTGCCGGTGCTGCTGCTCGCATCGAGTACTTTGAAGCCGAACGAGCATGAGTAGTCGCTCGAATTCGAGCACCAATTGCTGCTCTGAATCAGACTGAGCGCCTTGGCCTGATCGGTGCTTTGGCCGGCCTGCGTCATGTTGTTCGCTTGATCGAGCAGATGAATGTCCTGCGTGTACGAATACACGGCATTATTGTACTCGTTGGTGAGCGAAATGTAATCGGAATCGCACGAAGTACATCCAAAGCCGTAGATCGTGTTCAAGATCGCTTGATTGAGCGCGCGTATACGATACTCGTCGACGGCCGTCGCGTACAGCACGGTCGAGTACTCGTTGTACACGTTCGCCTGCACGGAGAGCACGGCCGACGCGGCGCCGTCCGCCGCGTTTTGCGCGCGCACCTGCCACGCGACGGCGTTGGCGTAGTTCGCCAGGAAAAACATCATCGAAAGCACGACGAGCACGCCGATGACCCAGAAGGGCAGCGTTTGACCGCGCTGTGATTCGAGTCTGCTCATTGACATCTGTGCGTCCCCGAGTCCCAGCCGTAGATCGTGTTTTCGGTGGAGCTGTTCGTGTACGGGTCGAGCGTCTTGTTGCCGTTGATCGCCGCGTATCCTTGCGGCCGCGCGTTGGGCCAATTCACGCTTGCGAAATAGCGCTGATGGCAGCGCCACTCCGAGAAGATGCCGTTCACGCCGTTGCCGTTGCCGTTGCCGACGCCTTGTGCGAGATAGACGCTCCAGTTCGAGAGATAACACGTTTGCTTGCGGCCGTCGCAATAGTTCGCGATCGTCGCCAGCCCGCTGCTTCCGACGGAAAACGAAAACGGCGCAGGCGTTGCGCCGCTTCCGGTCGGCGCGTACTCGACGTCCTTGCCGGTGATTGCGTACTTCGAAGCAAGGCCCGGCATCAGCGGAAATCCGGAGGCGATTTTGTTAACCGTCATCGGCACGACCGACGGAGAGGGCGCGGGCGTACCGAAATCACCCAAATCGACGTTCGAGAAGACGTTGTGCGCGACGGATTGCCCGTTCGCGTTTGGATTCTGCACTTGCGTGTGCGCGGCGATGAACGCTGCGCCGTCGGCGGATATCTGCGTGTACCCGATGATTGCCATCTGGGCCGCGCCGAGTACCAGCAGCAGTGCGAGTCCGATCGTCAGTGCCGTTTCCGGCAGCGCGGTTCCGCGCGTGCTCATCGATTTCATGGCGGCGTCATTCCAAGTTGCGAGAGTCCACTGGTTGCGTGACTTACGCCGGAGCCGGCGCTTTGTGCGATGGCGTAGCCGATGCCGATGAGCGGCAAGGCGATCCCGGCCGCAACGATGGCATATTCCACCAGCGAATTTCCGGTATCGTCTCGCAGCATCGCCAGCAGGGCGCGCATTGCTACCTCGTGATCACCGTGGGCGTCATGACGAATACGACGTCCGACTGCGAATGCTGATAGTTGGTCGAACGGAAGAGCTTACCGAGGATGGGGAGATCGCCCAGAAGCGGGATCTTATTAATGAAGCGCTGCTCGACGCGGCGAACCATGCCGCCCATGATGATAGATTCACCCGGCTGCGTGATGACGTCCGTCGAGAGTTTGCTCTCTTTGAGCGCCGGCACGACGAAGCCGTTCTCGCTGATTCCGTCTTGGAAGTCGAGATCCGAGATGTCGGGCTGGATTTTTGCTTCGACCGATCCGTTACCGAGCAGCGTCGGCGTGACGTTGAGCTGAACGCCGAACGGCTCGTACTGAATACCGACCTGCCCGAGGCCCGTCGCAATCGGAATCGGCACCGAGCCGCCTACGAGAAACGTGGCGTTGTTGCCCGGCAGCGTGACGAGGTCGGGAGCAGAGAGCAGCCGCGCGTGGCCTTCGGTCATGAGCAGATGAAGCGTGGGCGCGAGGGTCGTCACGCGAAAGAACGGGCCGACCTTGAGCGGACCGCCGGGCCCGTGCGGGCTCTCGACGACCGGGTAGGTCGGGCCGCCGAACTGGAAGCAGCTCGGCGCGTAGATGCAGTTCGCGTTAAAGGTGGCGCTGTTGAGATCGATTCCCAGATCGTTTTGCGCCGTGTTATCCACTTCGAGAACGTACACTTTGACGTCGATTTGGGACGTGGTGTCGGTGCTGATGCGATCGAGCAGTTTTCCGTCGGCAGACAGATACGGTCCGGCTAAACCTTTTGCGCGCTCCAGAATCGCTTGCGCGGTTTGCGCGTCGTGCACGTGACCGCTGACGATGACGTTGCCTTTGCCGTCGGGATCCACGCGAATTTCTTTGGCGCCGGGCACGCTCGCCAGATCCTTCTGCAGATCGCCCAGCGGATGGGCAACCGTGACGGCGTTGACGATCGTGTAGTTTTGCTTCTTGGCGAAATCGCCGAAGCGTCCGAGCACGTCATTCAGGCTCGTGAAATGCGCGCCGTCCACAACGACGCCCCGGACCACGACGGAATTTCTGAAGCTGACGATTTGCACGCCCGGATCGTCGATGGACGTACGCAGCATCTGCGCGAGATCGTCCATATTCTGTTCGCTCACGGTGATCTCGTACGTTTGACGGTGGCCGCCGAGCCACACGAACACGGTCGTGCGACCCGGTGCCTTCCCGTTGACCACGAGCTGCGAAGTTCCGATGGGCAGCACGCCGGCGATGCGCCCGTCGCCTACCGCTACACGCGATAAGCCGGGAGTCTGTACAAGGACCGAATGTCCAGACTGCACGGACAGCAGCGAGACGGAATCTGCGAGGGCGGGTGCAGAGGCGCCGAGGGCGGCGATAACCGCTCCCAAGAGCACTCCGAAGAGGCGTGTGCGCATATGGCTACTCCATTGACCTCCGAGCGAGTCGTGCGCCTATTATGCCATGGCTTGATACGTTAACACGTCAACAATCAATAGACGTTACGTTAAGTATAGGTAATAAGTATTGCGACCAGCGAGCCCGGATGTCATGATGCACCCACCACAGGACATGGAGGCACGTATGCGGACCACAATCGCCCTGGCGATTCTCGCGCTCAGCCTCCCGGCTTTACCGGCCGGGGCGCAGTCGCGCGAGCCACTCGCGACGGTCGCTGCTCACAGCGGCTACTCGTATCACTGGTCCCCGGACAATGCCGCCGTCGTCCTGAGCCGGCCGGGCATCGTTGTTGTGCTGCGGCCCGGATCGCAGGTGTATGAAGTGAACGACCACGACGAGGTTGCGGGTGCGGCGCCGAGCTATTCGCGCGGCGACCTGCTCGTCACACCGTCGCTGGCTCGTCATCTCCAAGCGCTGGCGCGGCGGTTCTCCCCTGCCGCCGCGCACAGCGCGGAAACGATCTCGAGCGTTGATGCCGACGCACACGGTTCGATCACCATGGAGGCTCGACAACTCCAAGGTGCCGAGGCTATCACCGTTACGGGTTCTGCTCCCGCCGGCGTTCCGGTCACCATCACGCTGCTGGCCGTCCTCTCGTCGGAACTCCCGACGGCCGTCGTTAGCCGAAACGACGTCGTCTCCGACGCGAACGGACGCTTCGAAGCAATCATCCCAATCGCGTCCGCTTACGAGCGTGGGACACTGTTACGAGTTGTTGCCACCTCGTCTCCCGGCGTTGCTTCCGCGCAAGCACAATTTGTCGTGCAAGCGCCCAACGACGGGGTTACTGTCCCACTCGAGCAGTTGCCGCATTAACGCTCGATGACGCACTCAGCTCACTTAACGGAGGATACTATGTTCAAGAATATGCTTTCGATGCTTCGCAACGATGACGGCGCCACGATGGTGGAATACGGCATCATGGTTGCACTCATCGCCGCGGTTTGCATCGTGCTGATCGCTGCGCTGGGCGGCAAAGTTTCGACGGCGTTCTCGACTGTCAACAGCGCAATCTAGAACGACGACACTCTTTCACACCGTTTAGCCGGGGCTGACTCTCCCCTACAGCCCCGGCAATAACGGCGGAGGTACGATGAACGCTCTAGCATCACGATTTCTTCGCGACGACGCCGGTGCAACGATGGTCGAGTACGCGGTGATGCTGGCGCTCATCGCGGCCGTTTGTATCACCGCGATCGCCGCGCTCGGCGGCACGACCCAAGCTTTGTATTCGACACTCTCGAGCGCCTGGAACGCTCCCGGATGACGCTCGCTTATGCTTTGGTGCTCGCGGCATCGCTCTTCGCCGCGATTACCGATCTCCGTATCCGCCGCGTTCCGAATGCGCTGGCAGTCGCACTATTTGTGTGCGGACTCGCGCTGAACGCTTTTTCCGGATGGCACGCGGCAGCGGCGGATCTCGCGCTCGCAGCGATCGTGATCCTCGCCGGCACGTTCGCTTTCTCGCTCAAACTCATCGGCGGCGGCGACGTCAAACTGCTCGCAGCCGCGGCAGGCACGCTGGGATATCCGTCCGGCGTCGCGTTCCTTCTCTATACGCTGGTGTGCGGCGGTATCTTCGCCCTCGCATTCGCCGCGCTTCGCGGACGTTTGACTGCCACGCTGGCCAACGTTCGCATGATGGCGCTGCCGGTATTCGCCGGCGCAGCGCCCGCCCGCCCGCAGGACGGCCTCGCGATGCCGTATGCGGTCGCAATTTTCTTCGGCGCTCTGTGCACCGTTCTCGTTAACGGCTTTCTGCCGCATCTGAGGTTACTGCAATGAACAACCGACGTACCACTCTCATCGTCGCCATCGTGCTTGCCATCGGCGCAGGTTGGCTGACGCTCAATTATCTCTCGTCACTGCAGCGGCAGACCAACGCGAACAGCGCGCCGCGTGACGTCATCGTAGCGGCACAAGACATTCCCGCCCGCGTCACGATCACGCCGCAAATGCTTTCGCACGTGCAGCGACCGGCCTCTGCGATCGATCCGAATACGCTCATGGATCCGCATCAAGCGGTGGGAGCGCTCACGCTCATCACGATTCCCGCGGGCTCGAGCATCACGGGCGCGATGATCGGGCATCCCTCGGACGTCGGTCTGCCGGTTCGTCTGAAATCCGGTATGCGCGCCGTCAGCGTGCAGATCGACAAAGTCAAAGGCGTTTCGGGACTCATCGAACCCGGCGACTACGTCGACGTCATCGCGGATCCGCCGAAGTCCGGAACGCAGCCGCCGCCGGCATCTGCGATTCTGCGCGGCGTTCGCGTGCTCGCGATCGGCGATTCGCTCGAGAATTCGTCTGCAACGCCTTCGCCGCAAGAAGCGAACTCCTCGACCGTGACGCTGGAAGTCACGCCGAAGCAAGCCGATTTGCTCGTGATGGCCGACAACAACACCACGCTGCGCCTGGCGCTGCGCTCGCCGAAAGAACCGCTCAACTCCGAACCGGTCGAAGCGCTGCACTTCTCGGGTCCGATCGGGCCGCTCGAGAGCACCAATCCGGCTCCCGCGGATTCACCGATGCAAGCCATGGCGATGGCGCTCAAAGCCGTCGCCGGCCCGGGCAAAGGTGCGCAAAACGCCGGAGCGGGCGGCGCGCAAGCCGATCCGCCGGGCGATTCGCCCGTGAAAGTGATCGACGGCGATCACTACTCCGCCGGAGGCTCGTTGCACCAGTGAGCGGCACGACATTCGCCTTCGTAAGCGCGAAGGGCGGTTCGGGATCGACGACGATCTGCGCGGAGCTTGCAAAAGCCCTGCGCTCCACGTCTTCCGTAACGATCGTCGACGGCGATCTCTCCGGACGCCGGAATCTCGCGATTCTGTTCGACGCGGTCCGCACGATCGACGTCGCGCGTGAAACGGGGCCCATCGGCGTCGCGAACGTGGCGGGCCTGACGATTGCGGAACTCGCACCCTCGTACGACTCGGCCTTTACCATCAATTTCGAGGACGTCGAGCAACTCGCAGCGTCGTTCTCCGAAACGGATTACGTACTCGCCGACGTGCCGATTCCGTTCGCCGCGCCGGTGCGCCCGTTCGTCGTTCGCGCGACGCGCTTCGTCATCGTCACCGAACCGACGCTCCTGGGCGTTGCGTCGGCACGCACGATCATTGCCGAGTTGAAGAAGTTCGGCGTACCGCTCACGCGCATCGTCCTGGTGACGAATTGCCGCGACGGCAACGCCGCCGCGTCGCGCAACGAGATCGAACGCGCGCTCGAAATCAAAGTGATGGGCGAGTTGCCGCCGCAGAGCGACCGCAACTACGGCAAGGCACTCGGCATGCTCGAGAAGACGCTGCGCACGATCTCGGCGGAGCCGCGCATCGAAGTGCTGCTCCCCTCCGTACGCGGTCTCGTACACGACCGCCGCTCCGAGACGCGGGCTTCGAACGCACGCGGCCTGCGCGCCGGATCGCCCGATGCCCCGTCGACAAAGGGCAACGGCAAAGGCTCGCGCAACTTCGAGATGGACCCTCGCGAGAAGCTCAAACTCGAGATTCACGAGACGCTCAGCAGCAAAGTCAACCTCGTCGAAGCGAGCGCCGCGCACAGCGACGCCGCAAAACTCGCCGAACTGCGCCAGAAGATCGAAGAGGCGGCGCAGGCCGTGCTCAGCGAGAAATCGCACGGCGAACTTACCGCCGAAGAGATCGCGCATATCAAGGAAGAGATCGTCAACGAGTCGCTGGGTCTGGGACCGCTCGAAGACTTGATGAGCGACCCCGCCGTCACCGAGATTATGGTGAACGGTCCGAAAACCGTGTACATCGAGCGCAGCGGCAAGATCGAGCGCACCGGAAAGCGGTTCACCAGCGCGCAGCAACTGCGCCTGGTCATCGAGCGCATCATCGCACCGCTCGGGCGCCGCCTGGACGAATCGGTGCCGATGGTCGACGCGCGTCTGCCCGACGGTTCGCGCGTGAACGCGATCATCGAGCCGCTCGCCATCGACGGCGCATCGGTGACGATTCGCCGCTTCGGTACGCGCCGGCTCACCGCACAAGACCTCCTCGAGAAAGGCTCCGCGAACGAGCAGATGCTCGACTTCCTGCGGGCCTGTATCGAAGGCCGCATGAACATCGTCATCAGCGGCGGTACCGGCTCGGGCAAGACGACGTTCCTCAACATTCTCTCCAGCTTCATTCCGGACCGCGAACGCATCGTCACCATCGAAGACGCCGCGGAACTCTGCTTGAACCAGCCGCACATCGTGCGCCTGGAATCGCGCCCCGCAAACCTGGAAGGGCGCGGTGAAATCAAGATCCGCGATCTCGTTCGCAACTCGCTGCGTATGCGTCCCGACCGCATCGTGGTCGGCGAGTGCCGCGGCGGAGAAGCGCTCGATATGCTGCAAGCCATGAACACCGGCCACGACGGTTCGCTCACGACGGCGCACGCAAACTCGCCGCGCGACGCGCTCTCGCGCCTGGAAACCATGGTCATGATGGCAGGGTTCGATCTGCCGGTGCGCGCGATTCGCGAACAGATCGCCAGCGCCGTCGACCTCATCATCCAAACCGCGCGCATGCGCGACGGCAGCCGCAAAATCATCTCGGTCAGCGAAATCGTCGGCATGGAAGGCGACGTCGTCACCATGCAAGAGATCCTCAAGTTCGCGCAGCACGGCGTGGACTTGGACAACCAGGTCTCGGGCGAGTTCCAGTACACGGGCGTGCAGCCGCAATGCCTGCAGCGCTTCGAGGAATACGGAATCACCTACGACGTCCGCCAACTCTCCACGCTGGCATCGACGGGATCGTTATGGTGAGTACCGGGACGAGTATTTTTGCGCGCCTCAACCCGGAGGGTGCCGAGCGCGCGGAGTACGTAAAGCAGCTCGCCGACACGCTCGAACGCGCCGGCATGCAGAACAAGCCGCAAGAGATTCTCGGCGGCATCGCTGTCGTATCGGCGCTTTTGTGGATCGCGCTTGCGGTCCTCATGCGCCCCGCGCCAATCGTCGGGATTCTTCTGCTGCCGCTCTGCGTCGGAGTTTCGTGCGGCGGTTTCTGGATGCTCGTGCAATTCAAACTGCGCAAGCGTCTGGATCAGTTCGTGCAGCAGCTCGAACTCGCGCTGCGCCTGGTCGCGAGCGGCGTGCGCATCGGTTTGGGCCTGCGCCAAGCGCTCACCATCGTCATCGAAGAGATGCCCGACCCGGCGCGGTACGAATACATGCGCGTCGTGGGGCAGACGAATATCGGCGTGAGCGTGTACGACGCGCTCGATAATTTGGCCGCCCGCATGCCGAGCAACGAAACCATGATGATGGCGCGCGCCATCCGCATCCAATCGCAGACCGGCGGCGACCTGAGCAAGATTCTCGAGCATCTCGCGGAGACCATCAAAGAGCGCCGCCGCATTCAGCGCAAGATTCAAGCGCTCACGGCCGAAGGCCGCGCCAGCGCCGCGATTCTCTCGGGACTGCCGCCGTTTCTGGCGGGCTTCATCTCGCTCACCGAACCGCAGATGGGTCACGCCCTGATGCTCACGGCGCCCGGCCACGTCGCGCTCGGCATCGTCTTCGTCCTCGAATCGCTGGGCGTCTTCACCCTCATGCGTATGCTCAAGGTGGACGTGTAATGTCACCGGCAATTTTTGCTATCGTCGCACTCGGCGGCGTTGCGGTATTTCTCTTCGCGACCTCGCTGATTCCGCAAAAGAGTCCTCTGAAGAAAACTTTGGAAGAACTCGAATCGCGGGGCCTGCAGCGCGACTCCAAAGGCGTGCGCGCCTTCGAGAAGATCTTCTCGAAGGAAAAGCGCGGCAATCTGCGTCGCAAATTGATCGAGGCGGGTTGGTACACCGTGACGCCCGCCCAGATGGGCGTGCGCATCGTCGCCGGCGGACTGTTCGGCATCGGCTTTGCGATCGCCGTGCTCATGGTGCTGCACCTGAATGTGATGATCAGCACCGTGATCACCGTGATGCTCGGCGGAATCGGCTTGTACTTGCCGCTCTCCACGCTTGACAAGGCGATCGCCGCGCGCAAGACGCAAGTGCAGAAATCGCTGCCGGATTTTCTCGACATGGTCGCAACGACCGTGCAAGCCGGCCTCTCGGTCAATCAGTCGCTCGGCTACGCCGTCGACGCGGCGCCGGGCGCGCTCGGCGAAGAGATCAAAGCGTGCCTCTCCGAGATTCGTCTGGGACGCTCGCGGTCCGAAGCGCTCAAAGCCGCGGCGGAACGTCTGCAGCAGCAGCAGTTCACCACGACGATTACGGCAATCACGCAAGCCGAGCGTTTGGGCACCAACATCTCCAAGGTGCTCAACGAACTGGCCGAAGACGTACGCAACCACCGCATCATGCTGGTCGAAGAGCACGCGGCGAAACTGCCGGTGAAGATGGTATTTCCGATGGCACTTTTCATGCTGCCATCGCTCTTCGTCGTCATCTTCGGTGCGCTCGCCGCAAACTATCTCTCACAGCCGCATCAATGATTATCGCAACGCTTTTGGGCGCATTCTTCTTCGCCGCCGCGGGCGTCGTCGGCGCGCTGCTCGGCGTCACGTTCGCGGAGCGCCTCGAATCGCTGCCCGACGGGCCGCCGGTGCAGCAGACGCCGATTCCGCTGCTCATTCTGGGCTGCGCGGTGATCGGCGCATTCATTACCACGCATGCGTTCTCGCCGGCACAGCTCGTAATGCTCGCGATCGTCTGCATCGCGCTCGTCGCCATCTGGATCGTCGACGCGCGCCGCGGTTTGGTTCCGGACGCGTTCACGCTGGGACCGCTCGGCATCATTCTCCTCGTCGCGATATGGCAGCACGAGTGGCAGTATTTTATCTCCGCCGCGATTCCGTTCGTTCCGTTTGCGGTCGCAGCCATGCTTTCCAAGGGTCGCGGCATGGGCTGGGGCGACGTCAAACTCGTCGCGCTGGGCGGCGCGGTGCTCGGCGCACAATGGGCGATTATCGCATTCGCGGTGGCGTGTTTTGCGGCGGTGGTCGTCTGTTACGCGCGCGGCAAGCAGCGCGGACCGATCGCGTTCGCTCCATATTTGACTGCAGCCATCGGCGCAGCCATTCCGATGGCCGTTCTGCATTAGGGGTATCGTGGCCGTTCTACGCAACATAACCACGGGTGAGATTATCGCCGAGCGCGTGCGTTACGCGGACTCGTGGTGGGATAGACTGGCGGGCTTCATTCCCAAAGAGATCGTCGATCCCGACGAGGGCCTGTGGTTCCGCGAGTGCTGGGCGATTCACACCATGTGCATGCGGGCATCGATCGACGTGATTTTCCTGGATGAGAACGGGCGCGTCGTGCGCGCCGATCGCCAGGTGCGTCTGAACCGTCCTGTGGTTGCGTGCCGCGGAGCGCGCAACGTCGTCGAACTCGGCGCAGGCGCACTCGAAGGACGCGACGTGCTCGTCGGCGATCGGCTGGAGCTGGAGTAATGCGCTACTTCGCGGCGATCGTGGCCTTTGCAGTCGCCACGGCGTTCGCCGCGCACGCGCAGCTCTTACCGGAATTTCTGCTGCAACTGCGCGATCCCAATCTGCTCGGGGGCGCCCTGTTCGCGGCGGCGCTCAAGTCGTTCGGCTACGCATTCGTGCTCGGCATGTGCGCCGTGCTCGCGGGCGGAGCCATCTTGCTCGCCGGCTGGCGCACGCGCTTTCGCGGCGCGCCCGACACGTATGCCGCGCTCGCGGCAGTTCTGGCGGGCATCTGCATCTCCGGGCGTCTGGGCGTGAGCCTCGACCCCGTGGGCTGGATCTGCGCAGCGGCTTTCGCGCTGCTCCTCGAACGCAGCGGGCGCGTTGCGAACGTGCTCGCGCTCGGCGTCGTGCTGCTGTGGTCGCTGCTGCAGGGTGGAGCTCCGCTTGCGGGGCTGCTTGCCGCGCTGACATTTGCCGGTGCGTGGATCGAAGCGCGCACCTTCGATGCGGCGGTACGCGAGAAAGCCATTCTTGCCGGCGGCAGCATCCTGCTCGGAATGCTGCAACTGCATGCGGCGCCGTGGCACGCCTACGGAGCTCACGCGCTCTATTTCGACGCGCTCTTGCCGGGCGCACAGCGCGATCATCTCTGGAACGGCGGCATCACCGTCAACGGGCTCGCGTTCTGCGGCCTGATCGTTACGGCCGGGTGGTACGGCGTGCGCCGGCGCGGCAACATCGGCGATGCGCTCGTCTTTTTCGCGCTCATGCTGCTCGCGATGATCGACGTGCGCAATCTGCCCTATTTCGGATTGCTCGCCGCACCCATCGTCGCCGATGCAGCGGCAAGCTACTACGTCGGCGCGCGCAGCGTACCGGGCGGATCGTTCGTCGGCTACGCCGCGGCATTTTGCGCGTGCGCGTTCACCTTTATCGCGACGATCGTCGGAACGGAGCCCAAGGACACCATGTGGCCGCAAGCCGGCGAACAGCCCGCAAAGCTCTTAGTCTCGCTTGCGGCGGATCGCCGCGATCATCTCTTGCTGTGCGAGCAGCCGCGCTGGTGCGACGGCGCGCGTGAGGTCTTCCCGCACATCCGCGCACTCGTCGACGACCGTGCCGGCTGGACCGACGCGCACAACCTGCGCGCGCAGCACGACGCCGTTCAGACGCACGGCGCCTGGCGCAGCGAGATCGCGCACCGGCACGTCGATGCCGTCATCGCCATGAAAGATGCGAACATCGTCGCGCTGCTCTCGCAGACCGGATGGCACGTGCAGCGCAGCGACGGCGTGCGGGTACTGCTGGTTCACGGGAGCGTACGATGAAAATCGCGGTCGCAATTATCGCGATCTTCTGCGCGCGGTTTTTGATGGGCGCGTGGTTCTACGCCGGACACGACGGCGACCTCGCGTGGCAGCAGTGGCTGGGAACCTACATTCTGCAGCAGCATCACTTGCCGCACCATCTCGGCCGCGAAACGTTCACCGCGCCCGGCGCGGCATGGATACCGCAAGAGTGGGCGTTCAGCGTTGCCGTTGCGTGGTTCAGCACGCACGGGCGCTTCGCGGTGCTCGCAGCCCTCTCGGTGCTCGCAGCGGCGATATCGCTGCTGCTGGTCGCATACCGCGCTCACCGCCGGGGCGCGTCCACGTTCGGAATCGCGCTCGTGACGGCGTGCACCGGCTTTGCGATGCTGCAGGCCTTCGGCGTGCGCGCGCAGATTTTCGGCTGGCTCTTCTTTTCCATCGTGCTGCTCGCGCTCGATCTCGAAAACGAATGGATGCTGCTCGGTCTGCTTGCGGTCGCGCTCTGGGCCAATCTTCATGCGAGCGCGCTGATCGCGCCCGTCATCATCGGCGCGTGGGCGCTCGGCACCTGGATTGAAGACCGCGCCTGGAGCGTGCGGGTCGAGCGCAACATGGTGTTCGCGGTCGGCTCGCTCGTCGCGGTCTGCTTCACACCGCTGCTCTGGCATTTGCCGCTCTACGCGGTCAATTTGGAGACGAGCATCATACGCAGCGCGATCGCCGAGTGGCAGCCGCCGGATCTGTTCTTCCCGGGATTCGCGTGGGGACTGTTGCCGCTGCTGGCAATCTGCTGTTACTTCGGCATCGCAGCTCCGCGCGAGCGCTGGCGCGACGGTGCGCTCTTCGCGGTGGCGGCGCTGATCTTCGGAATCGCCGTTCGGCACATCCCGCTGGCGGCCATGATCGTCGCGCCCATGGCGGCGCAGCGGTTATCCTCGGCCGTGCCTTCGCACGCGCGCGTCAACGCGGTCATGCAAGAGCATTTCAGCGAGGTGCTGATCTACGTCTGCAGCGCGCTGGTTTGCGGAATCATCGTACTGAATCTCGCGCACGTTCCGCAAATCAGCGGCGTGACGCTTCCCAAGAGCGCCATCGCAACGCTCGCCGACGTGCCCGGGACGCACAATCTGTATTGCGAGGATTTCGCCTGGTGCAGTCTCGCGCTGGGCGAGCAGAACCTGCGCACGTTCATCGACGGGCGCTGCGATCCGTTCCCGAACAGCGTCTGGAAAGATTATCTCGCCGTCGAACGCGTCTCACCCAAATGGGACCGCGTGCTGCGGCGCTGGAACGTCGACTCCATCCTGGTCGACAAAAACAATTCGCTCGCGCAAGCGCTGGCGCTACGGCGTGACTGGCACCTGTTCTATCACGACCGGCGCTTCGAAATCTTTCTTCGACAAGACGTACGCACAGCCCAGCGCTAAGAGCGCAAGGCCGATCCACGTCGGCGCCTTGGCGATCCACCACACGATTCCCGTACTCGCCCGCTGCGACCGCACGAAGACTTCCCACGACGATTGCGCGAGATCGCCGTGCGCGCGCACGGCATGCACGTGCGTGTCCAGCCCCGGACCGAAGTGCCACGCCGCTACGAGCAGCACGCCCGTGAGCACCGTGCTTGCAAGCGCGACGCGCAGCGCCGAGGACGAGCTGCGGCGCAACACCCATGCCGCCAGCATTCCGGGAACCACCGCATAGACGACGAGCAGCACCGGCGCGCCGAGCACCCACGCCCACGGTACGACGAGCAGCAAAAAGGCTGCGCCGAAGATCGCGCGGGCGCTTCCGGCGCTCTGACGGTAGAGCAAGAGCGCGGCCGGAATCGCGACCATGATCTGCGTGTAATGCATGAACGTGCCGCCGAGCACGGCAAATGCCGGCGGTACCAGCGCCGCGTACGCCGCGTCGTTTCGGCGATTCATCAGGGAGCGCGCCGCGACCAGGCCGAGCAGCGTCATGATGACGTAGGAGAGCTCGCCGCCGAAGATGGCGGCGCGGTCGCTCGCATGCAGCCCGTGCAGAATCCACGTCATGCCGTACTGCGCGGTGCTCCCAATCTCCGAATGCGCGTGCGCCGGCAGCACCTCGCGCAGGTACGAAATCGCGACGGCCGGACCGCTGCACGCGAGGTCGAGTACGACGAGTACGGCGGCAAGCGCGGCGATGCGCGAGCGCATCGGCGGAACGAAGAGGAACGCGCCCAGCAGCACCGGCAGCGCGACATGCGGCAAGATCGTGGCGACGCCGCCTGCGAGCGCAGCCCATGCCCACGCACCGCGGCGCAAGGCGACCGCCATCCACAGCACGGCCGCGACGATCACCGAGCCCAGTTCGCCGAACGGCAGCGAGATGATCGCGAACCCTGCGGCGAGCGTCCACAGCATCGCATCGAACGAACGATCCAGCAGCAGCGCGAGCGCTTTCGCACTCGCGAATACGGTCGCGATCAGGATGAGGAGCCAGGCCACGCACGCCGCGAGGTACGGCAGCACGGCGATCGGAACCAGCGCGAGCAGCGCGTACCCGGGAAGCGGCGCGGGAACGGCGACGCCCGGCGAGGCTCGGTACAATCCCAGCGGCATGGGGGCTCGTTCGCACGCGTAAATCGCCGAAGCCGTGTAGGGATTCGCGCCGTGCGCAACCGCGGATGCCGCACAATAGAACGCCCGGAAATCGCCGAAGAGCGCGTGCGCCCGCGAACCTTCGTGCAGTTGCCAAACGATCAGCAGAACCGCCGCGGCAACCGCGAGCAGCGTGCGCGGCGCGCCGCTACGCACTCGTGCGATGGCGGCGATGCTCGTCGAGCGAAGCCGTTGAACCGCCGTACGGCGGCGCGATGCGTCCAAGCATCTTGACCAGGCCCGTCGCATCCGGGCGGAGTTTATGCACGCGGTACGCGTACTCCGATGCGCTCTTCATGTCGCCTTCGTCGAACGCAGTTTGCGCCAAACGCTCCAGGACGATGACGTACTGCTCTTCGAGCAGCTGTGCGTGCGCGGCGAACCACGGCTCGGGCGGATCGCCGTCGAGCAGACGTCCGGCATAGAGTTCTTCCGCGGCGCGATAATGCACCGCCGCTTCCTGCACGTCGCCGCGATCGAAACTCGAATCTCCGTCGCCGACGTGCGCGCTGAAGCGCCGCACGTCCGCAACGACGTTGGCGAGATCCAGCGTGACGTCCGGGCCGGCTTTGAAATATAAATCGACGCACGCGTAGCCGACCATCGCGGCGATGGCCTTGCGAATATTGCTGCACGCGGTGCGCACGCTTTGCGCCGCGAGTTGACGATCCGCATCCGGCCAAAACACCGATGCCAGTTCCGAGCGCGTAGCCGAACCCGTCGGCTTGAGCAGCAAGTATTTGACGAACTGCTGGTCGCGGCGGCGAATCCAATTGATCTCGCTGCCGTCGATCTGCGACTCGAAGCGGCCGAACATACGCACGATGAGCGGCGAGAGCCGCGCGCTCGGCGCAAGCCGCACGCGGCCGCGCAACTGACGAAGGGGGCGGTAGGGGCGGTAGTCGTCGTCTTCGGCGATGACGAACAACCCTTGCGCTTCCAAACGATGCAGACGCTGCTGATCGTCGATCGTCGCTCCCGCAATCAAGCTGCGCACCAGCGCGCGATCTTCCTCCGGCGCGCGATCCAAATCCGCGGCGATGAATTCGGTGAACACTTGGCCGTAGCGCACGCGCCAATGTTCGTACGCGTCGGCCAGCGAGCGGCTGTCTTCCGCGGCCGCGCGCACGGCGCCGCTCACGACGATCGCCCAGCCTTCACTCTCCTCGAGAAGACGCCCGATCTCCAAATGCGTACACGGCACGCCGCACGTTTCCGCGAGCAGTTCGGTCTCCGCAGGATCGAATGCGAGGCGGCGATGATCGGCCAGCACGCCCAGACCGCGCGCGACCCAGCGCTTCGCGTCGATCGCGTCGCGCGAGCGCGACGTATAGATGAACGTCAACTGTTCGGGCGCGTCCTCGACGAGCTGCTTGAGCAGTTCGGTCACTTCCGGCGAACCGTTGTCGGCGTCGTCGACGGCGAGTTCGGTCGGCGCGGCGATCGCGGCCGCGAGCGCTTCGAGCAGCTCGTCGTACGAATGCGGTACGCGCGGCAGCGAGAGCGCGCCGGCGACGAGTTCGAAGAATTTCGCAGGCGTCGTGCCTTCCGGCAGCGCGCAGTATCCCGCGTCGACGGTGCTGTTCGGCAGGTACTTGAGCAGCAGGGTGCTTTTTCCCGAACCCGCCGGTGCGACCAAAAGGCGCAGCGGAACCGCCACGTGCGTGGCGAGCCAGCGCTCCAGACGAGAACGCCGCACGGTGGACGGGGCCACCCGCGGCAGGGTGCGAGTGCGAATCATAGAGCCTACCTCTACAATCGGCCCGCCGCGCCCGCCGTCTTAGCCGCCTGCTTTAGCGCCCGACCGGGCGCGGTTAGTGGACGGTTCAGCCCCGGGGCGGCGTGCCCCAGCCCGACTGCGCGTACCGCCCGTTTATAAGGATGGCCGGAACCGTGGGGTCCCCGCCCGTGAAGCCGAACATCCGCTCCCGGGCCGCGCGATCGTTTTGGGCGTCGTGCACCACCGGCGCGATGCCCGCGCGCTCGTAATGGTCGAGCGCCTGCGCGCAGTAGGGACAGCTCGGGCTGATGTAGAGTTCGACCATCGCGCCCGGAGGCACGTTCTTGACGTCGAAAGGCGCAGCCATGCCGCTCGTCTTCGTGCCGACGCCGCTGGGCAACCTGCGCGACATCACCTTGCGCGCGCTCGACGTCCTGCGCGAGTGCAGCCTGGTGGTCGCCGAAGACTCGCGCGTGGCGCGTAAACTGCTCGGCGCGCTCGCATTGCCCGGCAAAGAGATTTGGAGCTACCACGAGCATAATGCGCAGGCCGCCGCCGCAGGCATTCTGGAACGCGCGCGCACGCAGCTCGTCGCCGTCGTCACGGATGCGGGAACGCCGGGAATCTCGGATCCCGGAAGCGATCTGGTTGCCGAGGCACGCGCGCAAGGCATTTCCGTCGAGGTTCTGCCCGGACCCAGCGCCGCAATCGGTGCGGCGGTGCTCTCCGGCTTCGGGTTGCGCCGCTTCTCGTTCGAAGGCTTTGCTCCGCGAACGAGCGGCGCGCGGCGCGCGGCGCTGCTGCGCAGTTTCGAGCTGGGCATGCCGAGCGTCTGGTACGAGTCGCCGCAGCGCATCCACGCGCTGCTCGCCGACGTCGCCGCCGTCGACCCGTCGGCACGCGTGTTTCTCGTACGCGAATATACCAAGCGCTTCGAACAGCAGATTCTGGGCACGGCCGATGAAGTTGCGGCGCAGCTCGCGGCGCCCGTGCGCGGCGAGATCGCCCTGGTCATCGAGCCGGCGCGGGCGCCGCAGGCGCAGCCGCCGAGCCGGATGCAGCTGGACGACGAAATCGACGCGCTTCTACGCGAGGGCAAAAGCGTCTCCGCCGTCGCGAAGGCGCTGTGCGAGCGCGGCCTGGGCGAGCGCCGGCACATCTACGCGCGCGCAGCGGACCGCAAACGGCTGCGAAGGGACGAGTCCCCCGCACCGCGATAGAGGGACAGGATGGAGCCCCGTCCGTTCTACGTCACCACGCCAATCTATTACATCAGCGGCAATCCGCACGTCGGGCATGCCTACACGACGATCGTGGCCGACGTGCTCGCACGCACCGCTCGCGCGCACGGATCCGCGTATTTCTTGACCGGTACGGACGAGCACGGGCAGAAAGTCGCCGACGCGGCCGCGGCGGCAGGCAAATCGCCGCAGCAGTGGTGCGACGATTTGATTGCGCGCTGGCAATCGCTGTTCGAGCGCTACAACGTCTCGTACGACGATTTCATCCGCACGACGCAGCCGCGCCACGAGCGCGTCGTGCAAACCGTATTCGAACGTTTGCGCGAGAGCGGCGACGTCTACCTGGGCAAGTACGAGGGCTGGTACTGCGTTCCCGACGAGACGTTCTGGCTGGAATCCAAACTGATCGACGGCAAGTGTCCCACGTGCGGGCGTCCCGTGCAATGGCTCTCGGAGGACGACTGGTTCTTCCGCTTATCCAAGTACAACGATCGGCTCAAGCAGTATTTTCTCGATCATCCGCAGTGGGTGCGTCCGCGCGCCGTCTACAACGAAATGACGGCACTGCTCGAAGACGGCCTGGACGATTTGAGCATCACGCGCACCAATCTCGCGTGGGGCATTCCGGTTCCGAACGCGCAGGGCGTTATCTACGTCTGGTTCGACGCGCTGCTCAACTACATTTCGGCGCTCGGCTGGCCGGACGGCGAGAAATTCAAAACGTTCTGGCCCGCAAGCGTGCAGCTGATCGGCAAAGAGATCGCGCGCTTTCACACGCTGATTTGGCCCGCGATTCTGTGGGCGCTCGGCGAAGAAGCGCCCGACATGGTCTTCGCGCACGGCTGGATTACGATCGAAGGACAGAAGATGGGCAAGAGCCTGGGCAACGTCGTCGATCCGTTCGCGCTGGCCGATCGCTTCGGTGCCGACGCCATGCGCTATTTCCTGTTGCGCGAGGCGCCGTTCGGCAGCGACTTCTCGTATTCGGAAGAGAAGATCGTGCAGCGGTACAACAGCGATCTCGGCAACGATCTCGGCAACTTGCTGCAGCGCTCGCTCGCGATGCTCGACAAGTACCGCAGCGGTCTTGTGCCGCAGCCCGGCAGCGGTTCATTCGGCGAGCAGTTTGCGGATCTGCCCAAACGCGTGCGCGCGCTCATCGCCGATTTGCAGTTCCGCGACGCGCTCGAGGCAATCTGGGAACTGGTCGGCGCGCTCAACCGCGCAATCGACGAACGCAAACCCTGGGTGCTCTTCAAAGAGGGACGCCAAACGGAACTCGACGCGCTGCTGTACGATGTGTGCGAGGGTTTGCGCTGGCTCGCGATGCTGCTGCATCCGTTCATGCCCGAACGCAGCGCGATCGTGTGGAGTCAACTCGGCATTTCCGATGCCGTCGACGCGAATTGGGAACGCGCGCTGGTGTGGGGCGGAATCGCGCCCGGCACGCAAACCGCGCGCGGTGAATCGCTCTTCCCGCGGATAGAGGCCGTGGCAACGTAATTGGCGGCGCGGCGCAAGCGGGTCATCTATCTCGCAGTGCGTTTCGGCATGCTCGCCGCCGCGCTCGGCGCCGTCGCGTCCGGAGCCGTGAAATTCGCCGCTCCGCTGGGCGCGCAGGATATTGCCGCGCTCGCGGCCTGCCTGCTGATCTTCGTCATGCTGCTGCGCATCAACGTGCCGCTGCTCTCGTCGGCCCAAGCCCGGCGCCGGCAGCCGCTCGAGCCGGGACGGCTCACGCTCGAAACGCCCGTCATGCTCGCCGTGCTTGCATTTTACGGCCCGATCGCGGCGGCGCTCGTGAATCTCATCGGGTATCCGCTTGCAATTCCTTCCGACGGACGCTCGCGAGTGATGAGACGCGTGTTGGACGGCGGAGGCGAAGCGTTTCTGTGGCTGGTTCTGGGCGCGCTGCAAACGCTGATCGTGCCGCGCGTTCCGCAGCTTTCGCCGGGCGGGTACGCGCTGTACACGATCTTCTTCACGTGCGGCATCTTTGCGTACTTGTACGTGGTTTGGCAACCGCTCAAAGCGCTCACGCAATCCGTGCTGCTGGTGCGTTTGTGGGGGAATCTCGCGCGCGATACGCGACTGGTCCTCTACGTCGTCCTGGTCGTCTCGTGGGGCTACGTTGCTACGCTCGTGTGGCAGCGCGCCGGAGTCGCGCTCGGCCTTGCGGTCTTCGCACCGCTGCCGTTCATCGCTACGGCGCTGCGCTCGCTGCACGCGCATCAAATGGAATTGCATCGTCTGCGTTTGGCGCGCGACGCGGTGCAAGCCATGCTCGGCGCGCGCGATCCGCTGCCGCAGATGAGTTCGCTGCTCGGCAGCCTGCACACGCCTTCCGCCGATGAATCGCTGCAGATCTACGGCGCCATGTCGCCGGAAGAGCGGCTCTCCGCGCTTGCGAGAATCGGTCCGGCGCTCGGCGAAGAACAACTCGCCGCGTGCCGGCGCGCGGTGCTGGAATTGCAGCACCACGCCGAACGCACGAGCACCACGCTGCGCGCACGCGACTTTGCCGTTGTGGCCTACGCCGTGCGCGCCGCAAACGACGCACTGCTCGGCGCGCTCATCGTCGTGCGCCCGGCGCATACCGCATCGCTCCTGCCGGCGCGCCGCTTCGCGCAGGCTGCGGCGGAGCTGGCGCCGCTGCTGCGCGACTTTCGTTCCATCACGGCAACCCAAAACGCCGCAACGCTCGATCCGCTCACGGGGCTGCCGAACCGCCGCTCGATCATGGAGTATTTACGCGACCGCATCGAGAGCGTGTCTATCGGCAATCCGTGCGCGGTGCTGCTCATCGACATCGATCACTTCAAATCGATCAACGACACGCAAGGACATCAAGCGGGAGACCGCTGCCTGCGCGCGGTGGGTAAACTTATCGCGGCAAATATCCGGCACATGGATCGGGCGGGGCGCATCGGCGGCGAAGAGTTCGTGATTCTCATGCCGGATACGACGAGCGAGATGGCGCGCATGGTCGGCGAGCGACTGCGCAGCGCGATCGCGAGCGCCGAGATCCGTTACGCCAACGGCGATCCGCTCACCGCGAGCATCGGCGTCGCCGTCGCCGCGATCAGCGATACCGTCGATTCATTGCTGGCGCGCGCCGATCGCGCGCTGTATCAGGCCAAAGCGCAGGGCCGCAATCGCGTCATCGAGATCAGCGCATGACCGCGCTCGTCGACACGCACGCGCACATTCACGACAAAGCGTTCGATGAGGATCGCGACGCCGTCGTCGCGCGCATGCGCGCGGCCGGCATCGAAACGGCGCTCACCGTCGGTTGCGATCTGGGCGACTCGGAGCGTGCGCTTGCGGCGGCAACGCAGTACGGCATCTTCGCATCCGTCGGCATCCATCCGCATGAGGCCAAAGACGCGCCGCACGATATCCCCGCAGCCTTTGCGCCCTTTTTGGAAAGCGCCCGCGTGCTGGCCGTGGGAGAAACCGGACTCGATTACTACTACGATCATAGCCCGCGCGACGCGCAGCAGCGCGTGCTGCGCGCGCAGATAAGGCTCGCTCGCGAACGCGACTATCCCGTTGTCTTTCACCACCGCGACGCGTTCGCGGACTTCACGGCCATTCTGCGCGAGGAGTGGCGCAGCGGCATGCGCGGCATCATTCACTGCTTCACGGGCGATAGTACGCAGGCGCAAATCTACGTGCGCGAATTCGGCATGCTGCTCGGTGTCGGCGGCGTCGTGACGTTCAAGTCGGCGCAGCCGGTGCGCGATGCCGTGAAAGCCGTGGGCCTCGAACACGTCATCCTCGAAACGGACTGCCCGTATTTAGCGCCGGTGCCGCACCGCGGGCAGCGCAACGAGCCGGCCTTCGTATCGGTGACGGCCGCGGCAATCGCGAATCTGCTCGAGACCGACGAGCAGACCGTTGCGTCGACCACGACGCGGAATGCTCGCTCGCTCCTGCGCATCCCCTAAACGCAGTCACGATCGTACGCGCGCCGTGCTGGGTGCATGCACGGGCGTCGCTTCACGCCAGCGTGCGTTGAAACGCTGCTGCAGCGCGTGCACCACGCGCTTGTCGGACGTGCTCAGCGACCATTCGACGGCGTTCGCGCTCTGGTACGTCGAGGTCGCGTTCGCGGACCCAATCCACGCGCGCGTTCCCGCGACGGCGATCTTTTCGCTTGCCCGAGCGATACGCACGTCGACCCCCGACGCTGCCAGCGATTTCGCGGCGACGCGCGTCGTCGTGCGATCTTCCTTATAGGCTTGCTCGGAGACGATCACGCGAGTGCGTACGCCCTTTGCACGCAGCTCGCGCAGCGCTTTTGAGACGAGGGATCCGCCCAGGTATTCGGTTTCCACGTCGACCTCACGCGCGTGCGCTGCCGCGCGCAGTACGTGAGCCTCCGCGTCGAGCGCATCCCATTTGCTCAAGGCGAGCCCGCGAACGGGATCGGCTTCGCGATGCAAAATCGCATCTCGGATCGCCCGAACGTGAGACGGCGTGTCGTCGCGTACAACCGTGTCGCCGTTCACGTTCCAATTCCGGTCGTCCAGAAACGCCACTCCATCGCACACCGCCGCCTTGATATGCAGTCCCGGGCCGTCGGCATCGCTGCGGTGCACGAGCCGCACGTCCGCCCGGAGCGCGTGAAGTCTTTCGAGCGCATACCGGTTTTCCGGCGCCATCTCGCCGCTCCCGCGGTACAACGTGCCTTCCAGCCGTACGTGAACGTGCTCGCGGCGCCGAGCGGCAGCCGCGAACAGCGCGTTCTCCACGGGGCCCGGCCGAAGGAAGTACGACGAAAACGTCACATCCTGGGCAGACTTCAAGGATGAGACCATGGCCGCGGTCGACGCAAGGGAGACCATGCCCGTCCATCACGGCTGCGGGAATGAACGTCTAGCCCCGAGGCGGAAAGCACACCGGTTCGTATGAGTTTGGACAAGGGCGCCTTCGTGCGCGACATGTTCGCCCAAATCGCCCCGCGCTACGATGCGGCCAACCGCGTTATCAGCGCCGGGATGGACGAGGGCTGGCGCAAGCGCGCAATTGCGATCTTGGCGGCGCCGCGGGGCGGCCGCGTGCTGGACCTGTGCTGCGGAACCGGCGACGTCGTGTTCCATCTACTGCGGACGGACCCGAGCCTGCACGTGACCGGTGTCGATTTCTGCGAACCGATGCTGCAGACGGCGCGCACCCGCGCTTCGAGGGAGGCGCAGGGGGACGCGTCGTTCGTCGAAGCCGACGTGATGGCGCTTCCGTTCGAAGACCGGGCGTTCGACGGAGCCACCATGGGGTTTTCGATGCGCAACGTCGTCGACATCGACGCGAGCCTGCGTGAGATTCGCCGCGTGCTGCGCCCCGGCGCCAAGTTCGTCAACCTCGACATGAGCAAGGCGCCCAATCGCGTGTGGAAAGCGTTTTTCGATCTGTACTTCTATCGCGTCGTGCCGCTCATCGGCGGACTCGTCGGCGGATCGCGAGCGGCGTACACCTATCTGCCGCAGTCGCTCACGCATCATCCGAACGCCGAAGCGCTGCGCGATCGCTTCGCTGGGGCGGCCTTTACGGACGCCGGCTTCGTGCGCCTCATGGGGGGCGCCGTTGCCATCCACTATGGAACCGCACGATGATCGAGCGCAAACCGCGCACGGACGCGAGCCTCTACTCGCTGGTCGAGGACTTCTTCGCCAACACGTTCACCACCGACAATCCGCTCATCACCGAAGCGATTAAACGCATGCTGCAGGCGGGCGGAAAGCGGCTGCGGCCGCGCATCACGCTGCTCGCTGCCGAAGCCAACGGCGCTGCGGCCGAAGACCATTTACATCTGGCTGCGTACATGGAACTCATCCACGTCGCGACGCTCATTCACGACGACGTCGTCGACAACGCGCAAACGCGCCGCGGCGTAAATGCAACGGCGGTCGATTACGGAAACCGCATCAGCGTGCTGGCCGGCGATTATTTGTTCGCGTGGATTTTCAAGAACGTCACGGCGCAGTATCCGCACCCCGTTCCGAACATTCTCTCGGCAACGCTCGCCGACATCTGCGACGGCGAAGTGCTGCAACTGCGCGCGCTGGGCAATCTGGACCTCGCGCTCGCGGCGTACGTAGAAGTCGTGATGAAAAAAACCGCGTCGCTCTTCGCCGCGTCGGCCGAATGCGGCGCGATTATGGGCGGCGGTCAATCGCGGCAGATCAAAGCGCTGCGCGACTTCGGCATGTACTATGGGATCGCGTTCCAGATGATGGACGATCTGCTCGACATGACGGCGGACGCGCAGTCGCTCGGAAAGCCGGTCGGCAACGACCTGGCCGAACGGAAGATAACGATTCCGTTAATTCTGGCGCTTGCCCGGGCGGACGGTGACACGCGTGCCCTGGTGGAACGTTTCTACGCAGGGGAGAAAGACGCTCAAATCGCGGCCGTCATCGCGGCGATCGAGCGCTGCGGCGGTTTGGACGGTACCCGCGAGCACATCGTCCAGTATGCCCGCCGCGCGAAACTTTCGCTCGCACCGCTGGAGAACAGCCCCGCAAAGGCCGAGCTCGGGCGTCTGGCGGACGCCCTGCTCGCAGAATAACGTAGGAGATTGAAATGGTCGTGCATCCCATTCTCGCGCTGCTCAGCCCGGAGATCATCGGCATCGTCGTCGTTGCCGCCGTGCTGCTCTTCGGCGCCGAGAAGCTGCCCAAACTGGCGCGCAGCGCCGGTCAGGCGAAGAAAGAATTCATGATGGGCCAGGCTGAGGCCGATGCCGCCGCGGAGCAGGTGCGCGAACAGGCGCGCGTGCGCGCGCAAGCCTCAAAGGCCGACATCATGGACAACGTCAGCCAGAACAACGCGGCCGGCGTGGGCGAGAACGTTCCGCCGCCGACACCCGATAAAGGGACCCTGAGCGGCTAACGTTTATGCTCGTCGAGCAGGCGCCGCCCGTCGCGGCGCAGACCCAACCGGCGAACTGGGATCAAAAGGAGATGAGCTTCACGGAGCACCTGCGGGAGCTCCGGCATCGTCTGCTCATCGCAATCGGCACGGTATTCGGCCTTGCCATTCTCCTGTTCTGGCCTTCGCAGTACGTGATTCCGCTGATGACGCAGGCCTATTTCAAAGGCGTGCAGCTGCATGCGTTCGGCCCCGCCGACGTCATCATGGTCGAGTTCAAATTCTCGATCTACGCAGCGATCGTGGTCGGCCTTCCCGTGCTGCTGTATCAGCTCTGGATGTTCGTGGTTCCGGCGTTTCACCCCAAAACGCGAAACATGGTGTACGCGTACGTCGGACCGTCTTTCGGCCTCGCGCTGCTCGGCATCGCGTTCGCGCACTTCGTCGTGCTGCCGCGCGTCGTGGGCACGCTGCTCGGCGTAACCAGCCACGTCGCCACCGCGACGTTCGGCATCGAATCCACGCTGAATTTCATTCTGCTGGTATTTCTCGCGTTCGCGCTGATTTTCCAGACGCCGATCGTCATGATCGCGCTCGCGCGCATCGGCATCGTCAACTCGGCGTTCCTGCGGCGCTCGCGGCGTTATTTCTTGTTCGGCTTCTTCGTCTTCGGCGCGGTTGCGGCTCCGGACGGCAACCCGCTCACCATGCTGATGATGGCGCTGCCCATGTACCTGCTCTACGAAATCAGCCTCTGGATCATCGTCATGCTTGAGAAGTCGTGGCGCGCCGAGCCGGTGGGGTACTAAGCTGCACCACACATGACGTCGGCGGTACGAGGCTATTACCAAGACTTTCTGCGCACGTTCAGCAACGTGCTGTTTGCCGTTTGCTTGCTGCTGATTTGGGGCCTGATGACCCTGGCCGGGGTCATCGTCCAGCAGGGCAAGGATCCCAGCGACTATTTCGGGATGTACGCGCCGCCGCTCGCGCGCATGATCCTGCGCCTGAACGTCGACAACATCTATCACACGCCCTACTACGTCGGCATGATCGGGCTCATTCTGGTCTCGCTGACGGTCTGCACCTTCAAACGCGTTATTCCGGCACGCCTGCCGGCGCTGCGTCCCGTGAAGGTCGACAAGATTCCGCTCAATGCGAGCGTCGACGTACCGGGCGATGAAAGCAGCGTGCGCGCGCGCGTCGAGCAGTTCTTCCGCAAACGCGGCTGGCAAGTGCGCAGCCGCGAGTTCGACGGCGCGGAATGGACGTTTGCCGACAAGCACAATTGGGCGCGGCGCGGCGTGCTCGTCGCGCACATCGGCTTTGCAATCATCGCCGCCGGCACGACGGTGTACTGGGCGAAGGGTTTCTCGGGCGAAAACGCCGTGCTCGTCGGGCAGACGATCGACGTTCCGCATCGCCAGGCGACGCTCCGGCTGAACGATTTTCACTTCAAGATTCAGCCGATCATGACCAAGAGCGGCATCGTGTACCAGCCGATCGACTACGTTTCGCACGTCACCGTCGTCGGAAAAGACGGCTTTCCGAAAAACGAGACGATTCGCGTCAATCATCCGATCGACATCGACGGCACCTTGTTCTACCAAGCGAGCTATGGATTCGCGGTCAAGTTTCTCGTCGCGCACGACGGCACGCGTTCTGCCGCACTCTCCGATAAAACGTACTTCAGCGGCGACGCCATAACCCTGCCCGGCAGTCAGCGGCAGATTCAGCTCATGCAATTCGTGCCCACCGTCGATCGCCAGACCGGGCAGCCTTCGGCTGACCCGCGCATCAACGATCCGGCGGTCGCGCTCTCGGTAAGCGAAGGCGGACAGAGCGCCGGCGCGGCGCTGGTGCCGATGAAGACCTGGATCGACGTCGGCAACGGCTGGCGCGTGACGCCCGAGCAGTATCTCATGGTGAGCGGCCTGCAATACCGCTACGATCCCGGCGTGCCGCTCGTGGGAATCGGCGCGTTCGTCCTGCTCGCGGGCCTCGTGATCTCGTTCTACTTTTTGCCTGCCCGCTTATTCGTGCGCGTGCAATCCGCGCCCCAAGGCTGCACCGTTGGATTAGCGGCGATGACGGTCAAGGGGTACGATATTTTCGAGACGCAGTTCACCGAACTGGTCGCGGATTTTCGCAAGAACCTGGCCCCGCACGAGCGCCAGGCAACACTTTCTCCCGCGGAGGCTACCTAATGCAGCAGCACATGCCGCTCGATGCGGTTCTGATGATCATCGCGCTGGGCGCGTACGTGATAAGCGCGCTCGCGCTGCTGGGCTACTTCTTCACGCGTGAGGAGTGGCTGCAGCATTTGGGTATTCCGCTGGCGATTGCCGGCGTGCTGGCGCAAGTGGCGCAGCTGGTCGCGCGCTTCGAAATCACGCACATTTGGCCGCTGCTGAATCTGTACGGATCGCTCTCGCTCTTTTCCGTCGTCTCGGTCGCGATCTTCACCTACTTCGCGTTCCGCTACAAACTGTGGTTCGCCGGCGGATTCGTGGTCGGACTTGCAGCGCTGTTTTTGGCCTATGCGACGACGTGGTACGAAGGCGCGATGCCGGCCGTTCCCTCGCTGCAATCGTACTGGGCGAAAATCCACGTGCCGCTGGTCGTCGCATCGTACGGCGCGTTCATGGTCGCATTCGTCGTTTCGGCGATGTATTTGCTGAAGTATTACTACGAGCAGCGGCTCGCGACCGCACCGGCGCCCGCGAACCTCGCGATGGCGGGCGGCGGCCCCAGTTCCGCGCTCGGCACGGGTGAGATGCGCGTGCGCATGGATTCGCCGAATATTGCGGCGGCCGCCGCCGCGGGCAACTCGACGGCATACTGGTTCAACACCATGCCGAGCCTGGCGCAACTCGACATTCTCATCTACCGCATCGTCGCCGTGGGTTTGCCGCTGCTCACGCTCGGTATCATCACGGGCGCGATGTGGGCGCACGAAGCGTGGGGCGCGTACTGGCAGTGGGATCCGAAAGAAACCGCCGCGCTCTTTTCCTGGATCGTGTACGCGATCTACATGCACCTGCACACGCGCAGCGCTTGGCGCGGCGTGCGCAGCGCGTGGATCAGCGCGGTGGGCTTTCTAACGATCATGTTCTGCTATTTCGGCGTGAATCTCTGGATTAGCGGCCTGCACAGCTACAAGATGTAACCCGGTGCTCTCACTGCTTGCGCTTGCGGCAACCTCGTGGCTCGGCATCGCGCTCGGCGAGCCGTACACCGCCGTGCATGCGCGCATGGGCGATCCGCTCGTTGCGGCCAAGGATCCGCATCTCACGAAATTCGTCTATCTGACCGAGCACGAAAACGCCTTCGTCACCGTACTCACCGAGCGCGGACGCGTCTCCGGCGTGCGGCTCTGGTCGCTTCCCACCGCGACGCCCAAGACCGCCGATCCGTTCGGTATTCATCTGAATCAGGATGTCGAGGCTCTGTGGCTGCGGCGCGGCAAACCATCGCGCGTTTCGAGCGATGCCGACGGTCCGTTCGACGCCTACCAAAACGGCGACGTGCTGTGGCTCTACCACGTCAACGCGAATCAAACGGTTCGCACGATCACCGTTTCGGCGACGGAGTCGGCTATTGAAGACCTGCCGGAAGCGGCGTTGCCGCAGATGCACACCGGCACGTCGGTTGACGATGCCGTCGTGATGGACACGGCTTCACCCGACGACGCAAAACGCTGGGAAGACATGTACCTCGCCATTCGGCCGTGTGCGAACGACGGAAAATGGCACGAAGACAAGCGCGTGACGCAGACGGCGAACGGCGGGGCATACGATGCCGTCACCGTCACGTGTTCGTCGGACGGCGCCGCTCAAACGCTCTATTTCAAGAACGCCGGTTCAAGCGCGCCGAACGCCGGCTGACCCGAATATCACTCGCTGCGTTTCGGGCGTATCGTTGATCTCGGCGCAGACGTGATGCAGGTGCATCTCCTCTGCGACCACGTCCGCATTGGCCGGCAGCGAAGCCAGCCATTCCCGCTCGAACTCCACGCTCGCGTGCGGCGCACCGATGAACCGGAATCCGACAACGTTTGAATCTTCGTACCGCTCGATCCCCGCGGTCGGGAACATCGCGCCCAAATAGCGCGCGAGTGCTTCGACGCGTCCGGCGTAATCAATTGTGGCATTTGCCATGGCACGATCATAGCGCGTGCAGGCCCGGATGGGAGTAGCCGAGGCGGCGCTGCGCAACAAGACGTGCAACGAGCGCAGTTACGCGGTTTAAAAGGCGCCCACACCCGTTAAGAAGACGTGCGGCAGCAATTCGGCAACGAGCGCCCGTCTCCTTTACAGTCGCTTAACACGCTTGTCTGCCGGGCGAGGAGCGGTCCGCGTAATGTCGGCGCACGCCGAACTGCCAGGGGCGTAGAATCAGGTTGAAAAATCACGCCTACTTCTACATGTTTTCGGAGAACAACAGCTTTGGCGAGTCACGCGCACGCCTCCCCGGGCGAGGGGGGGCACGCTCGAATAACGAGCGCCTACGACGACGCAGGTTCCGCTGAGGAAATCTCGCGCCGTAAGTTCATGGCGAACGCCACGATCACCATCGGCGGCCTCATCGGCCTCGGCCTGGCGATCCCAATCGTCGGTTCACTGATTCCCGACGTCGGCGCCGGCGGCGCAACGTGGACGGCCCTGGACGAAGCGGGCTGGAAAGATCTGCAGACCGCAACCGACAAGGCGGTGCAGATCAACTTCAACCTCTCGACGAAGGATGCGTACCTGCCGACGCAGAGCACGCCGGAGTCGGTGTGGGGCATCAAAGTGA
The DNA here is from genome assembly GCA_035279385.1 of Vulcanimicrobiaceae bacterium. Taxonomy (GTDB): domain Bacteria; phylum Vulcanimicrobiota; class Vulcanimicrobiia; order Vulcanimicrobiales; family Vulcanimicrobiaceae; genus DATGJX01. The sequence goes on from DATEHZ010000134.1 coordinate 46,515, forward strand.
ACGATCCGAGCAAGTTCAAAGCGGATCGCGGCGATCTCTTCGGAGCCGGCGGGAAAGATACGCTGCCCTACGAGGTCGTCACGATGGGCTTTGTGATCTTCAGCCCGATCTGCCCGCACCTCGGCTGCCGCTACAACTACGACGCGACCGCGAACAAGTTCGCGTGTCCGTGCCACGGCTCGCAGTTCGATCACGACGGCTCGCACATCGCCGGGCCCGCGGCGCGCGGACTGGACCCGCTGCCGCTGCGCGCGCAGAGCGGCAAGGCCGAGATCGAGTGGATCCGGTACAAGCCGACGGTTCCCGATCGTATCGTCGTTTCGTACAGCAACTAACGGAAGCGTAGGTAGTTACACGATGCTCAACTGGATCGAACGGCGCACCGGCTTTGTCAGCATGACCAAGGATTTCCTCACCGAGGACATCCCGGGCGGCGCCAGCTATTGGTACGTGTTCGGCAGCGCGACGCTGTTCGCGATGATTCTGCAGATCACGACCGGTATTTTCCTCACGTTTTTCTACGCCCCGTCGGCTTCAACGGCATGGGAATCGACACGGTCGATGTACATGCATCCGTTCCAGCACTTCATCCTGAGCGTCCACTATTGGGGCGCGTCGGCGATGATCGCGCTGGTGTTTTTGCACCTGCTGCAAGTCGTCATCTGGGGCGCGTATAAATCGCCGCGCGAAATCCAATGGATCGTCGGCGTACTGCTGCTTCTGGTCACCATGGTACTCGGCTTGACCGGCTATCTGCTGCCGTGGGACATGGATGCGTACTTCGCATCGCAGGTCGCGATCAATTTGACGCTCACCGCGCCGATTCTCGGACCGTACATTCAGCAGTTCACGCAAGACGGCACGACGATGGGCACGCTCACCATCAACCGCTTCTTCGGCCTGCACGTGTGGCTCATGCCTGCCGTGCTGGTCGCGCTCGTCGGCGCGCACTTGGCGATCTTCCGCTGGAACGGCCCGGCCGGGCCGCCGGTCGAAGATCCGCGTCCGCTCTCGAAAGGCCGTTTCTGGCCGGATCAGATGTTCATGGACGCCTTCGTGTCGTTCATCATCTTCCTGATCGTCGTTGCGCTCGCCGCATTCGCGCCGCCGTATCTGGACGCCAAAGCCGATCCGGCGAACGCGACCTTCATCCCGTTCCCGGCGTGGTACTTCCTCGATCTCTTCGGCCTCTTGCAAGTCGTGCCGGGTGATTTGGAAGTCGTCGGCGCGATCATCATCCCCGGCATCGCAACCGTGATTCTGCTGCTGCTGCCGTGGATCGATCGCAGCACGACGCGCATGGTGGGAAATCGCAAGCCGATTATGTGGCTGCTCGGCGTTTCGCTCGCCGTGATGTGGGGCCTCACGCTCTACGCGCAGATGACCGTAATGACGAAGCAAGCCGCCGCGCCGCCGAGCGCGCCGCAAGCGCAGGTGCTCGCGATGGAAGAAACCAACGCGGCGGCGGGCGGCAATGCAACGGCGCCGGGTGCGAACAATCAATCGGGAACCTCGAGCGGCGGCGGCGCTTCAGCGGCAAGCCCGCTCGCGCAAGCCGGACAAAAAGTCTACACGCAAAACTGCTCGAGCTGCCACGGCCCGAGCGGGATGGGCACGCCCGGCGCGTTTCCTCCGCTGGCCAACAACGCGTTCGTAACGGGCAGCGCCAAAGACGTGATCGACACCGTGCTCAACGGCAAGAGCGGCGCGATCACCGTGAACGGCGCGAGCTACAACGGGCAGATGCCGCCGTGGAAAGCGACGCTCTCGAATAAAGACGTCGCCGCGGTCGTGACCTATATCCGCACCGGCCTGGGCAACAACAAGGCAAGCGCGGTCACCGAAAAAGACGTGGCCAAAGCGAAGAAGTAATCCTTCGTCAAAGGCCTGGGATGACACGAAAACGGAGTCGCTAACGCGGCTCCGTTATTCTTTTCGCGATGCTTCCGGGGTAACGGTGCAACGATGGCCTTCGTAGAGATAGAGCGCCGCTTTGTCACGCGTCGCAACGAGCCGCCGTCCGCGTCCGAACGTCGGCGTACGATCGTGGGCCGGTGCGATGAGCCACGTGCGCGGCGCGGAACAGATTACGCTGCGCGGACTCACGCCCAGACCGCCGGGATTCGGATCCTTCGGACCGACGAACACCCAGACGCGCGGCTGCGTGTAAAAGACCAGCGCGTTACCGCCCGAGACGTGAAAAATACCGACGGCATCGCCCGGGCGCCGCTGCGCGTTGATGATGCCGGCAAACTGCGGTACCGGTTTGAATGCCTCCGCCTGCGGCAGCGCCAGCAGTGCGATGAACGCCAGCGCAACAAGCATCGAAATGCCCAGCGCGTACGGCGCGAGGGCGCGCTCGCGAGCACCGCGCGCAAGAAGTAAAAAGAACGCCGCGAGCGCGCCGATGAAAATCGCCGCAGCAACGTACACGAGGTTGATCGCGAGATGGCCGAACGCCGCGGTGAGCCGGTTGTCGCGGGAAAACCACACCAGTGCGACGGCCAGCAAAAAAATGAACACCGGCACGATCGCCGATGAAATCAGCGCCGACCGGCTGCGCGCGCGCTCGACCGCTTGATCCAGATAGAGGCCCGCTAGAATCGCCGGCGCGGGCAGCTCGAGCGCGATATAGTTCGGCAATTTCGTGCTCGCGAAACTGAAGAACAGAAACGGCACGACGAGCCAGCAGAAGGCCAGGCGAATCCAGCGTCCGATCTCCTGC
>DATEHZ010000135.1:0-15571 GCA_035279385.1 Vulcanimicrobiaceae bacterium
GGTCGAGCCGTTCCCGAAGATCGATCCGCCCAGGCTCCACTTCTGCGATTGCGGCGTGTTGCCCACGTACGGAATCGAGACTTGCGCCTGCGTTACGTAGCTGCGTGCACCGCGCTCGAGCTGCAGCGATACCGCATTGCCCGTGCCGTGCAGGTTGTTGTCCTGATACCCGATGGTGCCGTAGAGGCCTTGGCCGGTGAGACCGCCGGAATAGCCGGCGCCCACTGAAGCCGATGCCGTCTTCTGCTCCGTGACGATCCACTGCAGCGTCACGCAGCCGGGATCTTTCTTCGTCATCTCTTCGGGGCACGGTTTCGGATTGACGTCGACCTTCGAGAAGAAGCCCGTGTTGTTGAGACGCTCGAGATCGCGCTGCACGCCGCTCTTGGTCAAGATCATGCCGGGCCGCTCGCCCAGCTCGCGGCGGATCACCTGATCTTTGGTCTTCGTGTTTCCGGTGATCTGCACCAGGCCCACGCGCGCGATGTACACGTCGACCTTCACCTTGGCGGTGCCGGCCTTTTGATCGATCGTCGAGGGGTCCAAACCTTCGTCGAAACTGCCGATGAGCAAATTGTATTTGTCGTAGAGCTTCTGGACGGCTTGGCCGTCTTCGCTGCTCATCTGCTCGGAGAACTCTTGACCGGGCTTGGCGGAGAGCGCCGGAACGATCACGTTCGGCGGAAGCAGCGGATCGCCGCCGACCTCGACGCCGCTGATGACCAGTCCCTCTTGAACGTCGATCGTGAGCGCGTCGGTCTTGGAATCGATGTTCAGATTCTTGACGTGCGAGGGCAGCTGACCGCCGTATCCGATGCGGTCGTAGTACGAATTGATCTTCAGGAAGTCGTTGCGCAGCGTGTTCATGTTGAGCACCTGGCCGACCGAGGTGTCCATGAGCGCGAGCAGCGTGTCCGCGGGCACGTGGCTGTTGCCGCTGAACTGAATCTTCGTGATCACCGGGTTCTCGATCACGCGATAGGTGATCGCGATACCGCCGGGCCGCTGGCGAATCAGCGGGGCGGCTTGATCGGAAAAATAGCCGAGCGCAAAAATGCGCTGGAGATCGCCCTGCACCACTTGCGCGTTGTACGGTTGTCCCGGGCGCGCTTGCACCACCGCCATGATGGTCTGCGTCGGCACGTGCATGTTGCCCGAGACGTCCACCGATACAATCTTCGGGGCCGTCGCCGATAGCGCCGGTTGCGGCGCGATCAGCATGAAGATGGAGGCAAGTGCGAGGACCAGGCCCGCACACCGGTGGAGCGCGCCGCGCGCACGCCAGAGGGTTGAGGTCATCAAAAATCTTTCCCTTGAGAGTTCGATCGCTCCAACGCTGGTGGCGTCAGGACTGTAACGCTCCTCACGAGCGCTCTGTTTCAGTTTGAACCCGCACCGCCTGTTCGAGAATCCGCCCCCGTGCCCTCCCCGTACGCGGCTTCAAAACAGCCTTTGAAATAGGAACGTAAACCCGCTGGTGCCTTGGACCGCTTGCCCTGCCGTGGCACGCGAATTGGTCGAAATCACCTGACCCGGGTTCAGGAAGAGCGGGGTCGGGCCTTGCTGGAAGAACAGCGTGAATTGCGCCGAGGTAAACGCGTTGGGCTGATAGGCGAAGCCGTACGTCTGCCGGATGGGCACCCCGAACGTCGTCCCGTAGATCGCGTAAAAGTCGCTCGCGAGCGGGCGGCGCAGCGTCACGCCGACGTTCCCGCCGTAATCGACCGTCAAATTCACGTCCGAGAGTCCCAGCGTGCTGCCGAGTGCCGTCTCCAGCGGGGCCAACAGCCCGTTGGTGAACTGCGCGTTGAGAATATTGAAGGCTTCCTGGCCGATGGTTACCGTGCCGTTTTCCCGGCGCACGAAGATGTTGGGCAGCAGCGCTCCGGTGCCCGGGGCCGGGGCGCCGGCTATCTGCCCGGCGGGCAGCACGACGCCGGTGTCGGTGAACTGAATCGGGCCGGCAAGCGCGTTGAGCGGCAATAACAGCGCGAGGAGCTGCTCCTTGGTATAGCCGCCTGGGCTCGAGGTCAGGTCGATATTGACGTTCGGCACGATTCCGGTAACCCGGGCCGTGATTTGCGTGCTGCCCGTCGGGTTGCGCTGCGGGTTGGGATCCGGATTGAAGACGGTCGTGGTGGCGATGGCGTAGATGTCCGGCAGCGCGCCGTTGGCCGGGTCGAACGTCACGCGTCCTTCCTCTACCCGGAAGGCGCGGTCGATGAGCGTGAGCGTTCCGCCGGCCGAGTTGAATTGCCCCGACATGGCCGGCTTCTCCAGCGTTCCGGCCAGATGCGCCGTCCCCTGACCCGAGATGTCCAGGCCGAAGAGCCCGACGCCGCCGCTGCGCACGTGCACGTTCTTGCCGGCCGTGATGCCCAGGTCGAACCCGAGATTGAACGGCGGCCCGGCGGACGGGGTGCCGGGGGTGCCGCCGCTGAGCGCGAGCAGCGAGTTAAAGGAAATCACGGTGTTCGTGAGCGCGGCGCTGCCTTTGAGCAGCGCGAGCTTCCCGGGCGTGCGCGCAAGCGAGAGCGTCGAGTCGAACGTGCCCGATCCGAACTGCGGCATCGCGATCTGCGCGCCGCGCGTGCGCATCGTCAGCGCGTAGCCCAGCGGGCCGCCCGAGAGGCCGCCGCCGAAATTGAGCGATCCGCTCGCGTCGAGCGTTCCGCTGCCGAGCTGCGCGTGCGCGCGGTCGAGCGTGGCATGGGTGCCCTGGAACGTGAGCTGTGCGACCGTGTTCGTGATCGGCGCGACTTCAAGCGCGCTCACGTAGCTGCCGCCGGTTGCGGCGAGCTGTCCGAAGATGCGCGGATTGCCCGCCGTTCCCGATATACCGATGTGACCGTTCAGGACGCCGCCCAATTTCGTGTCGTTGCCCATCAGCGAAGCGAATCCGGAAAGATCGACGTTCGTTGCGATCGCGTCCATGGAGATCGGCGCGCCCGGCGGCCCGAACGCAAACGGCTGCAGCTGCAGCGGCAGCGATCCGGCGATCGCGACGTCGCCGCGCGGGAGCGTCATCTCGGCGTTGCGCACGACGACGTTTTTGCGATGCAGCTGCACCTGTCCGATGAACGAGGGGATGCTCACGCCGTACACGTCGAGATTCTTCGCATCCACGCCCGCCATGACGCGCGGCGCCTTGAACGTCCCGCCGATGGAGAGCGTCGACTCGATGTGTCCGCGCACGTCGAGCCGCTTTTTCGAAACGCTCGCGACCAGGCGCGGCAAGTCGTCGGTAATCGCGTGCACTTGGAAATCGACGGGTGAGCTGGCGGCAAGGCCGAAACTGCCGCTGCCCGTTGCTTCCAGCGCAGGAAGATCGACGACCATACGCGTGACGTCGATGCGATCGCTCGCGGCGGTGCGCGCGGCGATTTCGGCGCGTTCGATCGTAAGCGGCCCCACGGTGCCGTCGCGCATCGACGCGCTGCCCGTTACGCCCAGGTGCGGAAACGATCCGCGCACGTGCGCGCTGCCGTCGACGCGCCCCGTCACGGGCACTTGCGAGAAGCCCAGCGCCGGCAGCCACGTCGTCAAGTCGAAATCGCTCAGCGTGCCGCTGATGTCGTAGCGCGATCGCGTGACGAGCTGCGCGAGCTGCGCACTCGCGGCAAAGCCGATCGTTCCGGAAGCGCGAAGGCGTCCGTGCTCGCCGCCGATGTTCACGCGCCCCTGCGCGACGTTGCGCAGCGACGTCCAATGCGCGATCGTGTCGCCGATGGGAAACCGGCGATACCGGAAGCCGTTGATGTCCACGTCGCCGCCGGTATACGTGAGATTATTGAAGTGCTCGAACGAAAGGCCGACGCGCCCGTGCCCGGCGAGCGTATCGCCCGTATCGAAGTAATCGTTGAAATCGCTCAGATTTGCGCGGCGCGACTGCATCGAAAAGGCAATCGCACTGCGGCTCACCGCCGCAGAAAAACCCGCTTTGGTGGATCCGACTTCTACGGAACCGTTCCGTATCGAGATGCCGGTCCGGCTCGCACCGATCGCGGCATGCGCGTTGCTGAAGCCCAAGCCGTTGATCTCGCCGACGGGAACCGCTACGGTGCCATGCACCGTCGGGCTCTTGCCGAAGCCGCCGATCTGCACGTCGCCCTGAAAACTTCCGTCCGTATTATAGGATTGCACGCCCGCGAGCTGCGCCATCGGCGCGATGCGCCCCACCGGAACGTTCGCCGCAACGTCGTAGCTGGGCACGCCGCCTGCGAGGTTGCCGACCGATCCGTTCACGTGCGCAAACGTCGTCCCGAGCGAGGCGATGGTGTCGTGCAGGTGCATCGTGTCGCTTGCGATGGCGACTTCGGCGCTCGCACCGAAGGGACCGTAGCCCGCAGCGCGTCCCTCGCGCAGCACCACGCCGGCATCGACGCTCGGTACGTTCTGTCCGGGTCCGATGGCCCCGACCGCACGCAGCGTTCCGCCTTGCATCGGAACGCCGAAGCCGCGCAGCGCCTGCGCCGCATCGAGCTGCGTCGTGGCCAGGGTCAGACGGGTGCGTACGCTGCTCGGCTGCGTTGCGAAACTCCCCGCGGCGACGACGGTTCCGCCGGCGGCATGCGCCTGCGCGGAATACACGCGCAAGATGCCGTTGTCAAAGGCCATCGTTCCCGTAACGCTGCTGATCGGAATGCCTTGCATGCTCGCGCCGCGCAGCTGCGCGTTCTGCGCTTGCACGAAGATCTTGCCGTTCGCAATGGCAATCGCCATCGGTCCGCTGATCGCGCCGGTCACCGGAAAGCCGCCCAGGAACATGCGCAATCCCGCGAACGTCCCCGAATATCCGCCGCGGGCGACGATCAGATTGGGCGCAAACGTGCCGTTGCCGTCGAACGATCCCCACGGCCCGTCCGCGTGCACGGAGCTGATGCGCGAGGCGGCAAACGGCCCGGCGAACCGCGCCGCAATCACGTCGAACGGTACGCCGGCGATCGTCGCGGGCGCCATGTAGACGCGTCCGCCGATCACGACGTTGTGCGCGGATCCGGCGCCGGCAACGTTCGCTTCGAGAATGTGCGCGTCGATCGGCGGCAGCTCGGGAATGCTCACGCCCGGCATGGTAATCGGCTGCGGCTCACGCAGCCGCAGGTGATGCACCGACGCCCAAAACGCGCTGTTTCCGCTGGGGCGGTCCAAACTGAAGCCCGCCACGAGCGAACCGCCCGCGGGCGTACGCACGCTGATCGGACCGAACGTGCCGACACCGCGCCGGTTGATGTCGTAGAAGCCGTTCACGTTCTGCGGCTGCGTGAGCGAAACCAAATAGCCGCGCGCGTCGAAGAGCATGTCCGTTCCGTGCAGCAACGCTTCGGTCGCGATCGGCTGATCCGCCACCATCGCGCCCAGATACGGCAGGCGCGACGACGGACCGAATGCGTGCAGGGCGAGCGTGCTTTCCACCTTGTCGCCGAGCGCGAGCACGCCTTGCAGATGCATCTTCATCCCGTCGTACGTCGCATGAAACGGCAGCACGATCAGTTGGCTCTTGTAGAGCGCGACGACGCCGTGCGGATCTTGAATCGGCACTTGGCCGTAGTTGAACTGCTTGCCGCCGTATCCGATCATGAGCACGGGATCGGCGATGTTCCCTTCCACGAGCGCGTGTATGCGTACGCCGCCGGTGATCGGCAGACTCGAAGCGAAATGCGCCACCTCGCCCAGATTGCGCAGGTCGCCGCGTCCGTCGACGCCCAGGCGAAACTGCGGATTCGCAAAGTCGAAGATGCCGCCCGAGAAGACGATTGGAATATGTCCCACCATCGCCGTCGCGCGCGGCGCGGTAAACCCCGAGTCGAAGACGTTGATTCGTCCGTTGATATGCGCGATCGGTGAATCCAGACTCTTGACGTTCATGAGCCCTTCGGCAAGATAGCCGCTGCCGGAGAGGTGATACGCAGCCGGCGAGTTCGGCCCGATGCCGTATGCCCACGCGTGCAGATCGAAGTCGCGCACCGTCCCGCCCAAGATGTGCGCGGCGGACGAGTTGATGAAGTAGTTGCCGATGGTGGCGATGGGAATCGCTTTGACCTGCACGTGGTGCAGCGCGTAGCCGTTCACGTAATCGATCGTGCCGGCGATGCGGAAGCGCTGCGGAGCGGTGTCTTCCAAAAAGCCGGTCGCTTTGTAGCGCGTCTTGACGGCGGAGTCGATCGACATGTCGATGTCGATGTCGTCGACGCGCTGGCGGCTGCTGGCTTTGTAGAAGCGGTACGCATCGATCAGACTTGCGGATGCGTTGCGCACGCGCACGGTGAAGTTGAGCGGCACGTTGTTGACGCCGGCGCGGCGCGTTCCGCCGCTGACGGCGCCCGGAATGGCGATGTTGTACGTGCCGTTGCCGTTGTGCACGATCGTGATCTGGGGACGGTCGACCGTGATGGCCCGCAAACCGAAGCGGTGCTTGCTTCCCGGAAGCAGATCGCGCAGATCGTAGTAGACGTCGATGCGGCGCGCGTCGAGCACCGTTTGGCCGTTGCGCGAGACGTGCACGCCGACCAGCGCGCCGTGGTGCGATTCCAGACGCAGGTCTTGCGTCTGGACCTCGTAACCGGTCGCAAGGGGAACGATCGACGAGAGCACAAAGCGCACGGCGCCGTTGTGATAGATCGCCGCGACCGTAATCAGTACGATGAGCAGCGCCGCGAGCGCGCCGCCGATCCCTTTGCGCAAGCCGTCCCTCCGTTGCGGGTTTATACCCCCAACGAAACGCTAAGACCCTTCGTCGCGGAGGAAGGGTCTTCAGAGGTCGCGGGCTAGAGGTCCAGGTTCTTCACCGACTTCGCGAAGTCGAAGATGTACTGCTTGCGCGGCTCGACTTTGTCGCCCATCAGATCGGTGAAGATCTGCTCGGCCTCGACCGCGTCTTCCACCGTGATCCGTTTGAGGCGCCGGTTCCCGACCTCCATCGTGGTCACCGCGAGCTGCTCGGCGTCCATTTCGCCGAGTCCCTTGTACTGTTGGACGACGAATTCTTTGCCGTCCTCGCCGATGAGCGACTTCAGCTCCGCATCGCTAAAGGCATAGTATTGCTTCTTACCTTTGCGAATGCCGTAGAGCGGCGGCTGGGCGATGTACACGAAGCCCTCTTCGACCAGCGGCTTCATCTGACGGTAGAAGAACGTGAGCAGCAGCGTGCGGATGTGCGAGCCGTCGACGTCGGCATCGGTCATGATGATGATTTTGTGGTAGCGCAGTTTCGAAGAATCGAACTCGCTGCCGAACCCGGTGCCGAGCGCGGTGATCATCGTACGGATCTCTTCGTTCGAGAGCACTTTGTCCAGACGCGCCTTCTCGACGTTGAGAATCTTGCCGCGCAGCGGAAGTATCGCCTGCGAGTTCGGATCGCGTCCGCCTTTGGCGGTGCCGCCGGCGGAGTCTCCTTCGACCAGAAAGATTTCGCTCTCGGCGGGGTTGGTGTTCTTGCAGTCGACGAGCTTGCCCGGAAGTCCGGAACCTTCGAGCGCGTTTTTGCGGCGCGAGAGATCGCGGGCTTTTTTCGCGGCCTCGCGGGCGCGCTGCGCCTGCATGCACTTATCGACGATGGCGCGCGCGTGCTTCGGATTCTCTTCGAAGAAGAACTCGAGGCGCTCGTTGACCAGGCCGTACACGATGTTGCGCACGTTGGCGTTGCCGAGTTTGGTTTTCGTTTGTCCTTCGAACTGCGGCTCGCCCAGTTTGACGGAGACGACCGCCGTCAGACCTTCCATGCAGTCGTCCGTCGAGAGATTGCCGTCGGACTCTTTGAGCATGCCGCGCTTGCGCGCGTAGCTATTGACCGCGTTGCTCACCGCGGTGCGAAAGCCGGTCAAATGCATGCCGCCTTCGATCGTGTTGATGTTGTTGGCGTACGAGGAGATGATCTCGCTGTACGTGTCCGTCCACTGCATCGCGACCTCGACGTCCACCCCGTCGCGTTCGTTGTGCGTCGAGATGATCGGATGAATCGGATCTTTCTTCTCGTTGAGCCACTCGACGAACGAAAGGATGCCGCCGTCGAATTTGAAGGTGCGCTCCCGAACCGGATCCGGGCGCTCGTCGCGCAGCGTGATCGAAAGACCGCGGTTGAGGAACGCGAGTTCGCGCAGCCGCTTCGCGAGAACGTCCCAATGGAAGTCGGTGACCTCGAACATGTCGGGATCGGGCTGGAACCACTGATAGGTGCCGGTGTCCTCGGCCGACGTCTTGCCGATCTTCTTGAGCTTTTGCGTCGTGATGCCGCGCTCGAATTTAATCTCGTAGATGTTGCCGTCGCGCTTGACGCGCGTGGTCATGTGTGACGAAAGCGCGTTGACCACGGAGATGCCGACGCCGTGCAGACCGCCCGAAACTTTATAGCCGCCCTTACCGAACTTGCCGCCCGCGTGCAAAATCGTCATGATGACCTCCACGGCGGGCATCTTCTCTTCCGCGTGGATGTCGACGGGAATGCCGCGGCCGTCGTCTTCGACCGAACACGAGAGGTCTTTGTACAGGACGACGTTGATGTTGCTCGCGTATCCCGCGAGCGCTTCGTCGACGGCGTTGTCGACCGCCTCGTACACGAGCTGATGCAAGCCGCGCTCGGCGGTGTTGCCGATGTACATGCCGGGACGTTTGCGAACCGCCTCGAGTCCCTTGAGGACTTCGATCTGCTCCGCGCCGTAATTCGTTGCCATTCTTTCCTAACTGTTCTCGTTGCCGTAAAAAATCTCGTGCAACTCGTCTCCGAGCAAGTCGCGCACGACCGCGGGTGCGATCCTGTCCGGCTCCAGCTCGCTCTTGAGCAGCACGTACGAACTGGCGATGGAGCGATCGCGCATCGTCACGCGCGGCCGCGCCGAACGCCGGATTCGTTCGAGCGTATCCTTCCAGCGGCGCAGCAGCGTCAGCCGCACCGCCTCATATTCCGTGCGCTGCAAGCCTCGCACCAGCGGCGCGATGCCCGCGTAGCCCAGCCACGGTGCTTCGAAAAGCAGCCGCGCGACTTGCGCCTCGCGCTCTTGTGCGTCGGCATTGCCGCACGGCACGCAAAAGAGTCCCGACGCCGTATGAGTGCGCGCGCCGCATCGCAGGCATTCTTTCCACCCGGCGGCGGCTTTAGCCCGCTGAGCGGCCGCAACGTCGGCACGAAAGCGCGCTATCGCGGCCTCGAGCGTGGCCGCAGGTTCGACGGCGCGCCGCGCGGGCTTGGCGCGTGCGGTGCGCTTTTTGTGTGTAGCGCCCGGTGCCGCCGCTTCGCGGATCCGCCCGACGCGAAAGCGCAGCCCGCGCACGCTAATGCCGGCGCGTTCTTGAACGGCCCGCAGCACTCGCTCACTCAAGAACGCCAGCTGCTGGCTCCACGCGCTCGACCGGGTGACGACCACCAGGACGTCCCGGACGATCTCCGCAGGGCGCGTCTGCGCGGCGACGTCGTCGCCGACGATCCGCGCCCACTCTGCCTGCAGCACGGCAAGCGGATCCTCGGGATGCAGCGCCTGCGGCTGCCACGCGTTCAGCGCCCGGGATAGGGACTTCACGCGGCCTCCCGGACACGTGCGTCTTCGATGGTGTAGAGACGGGCGTGCGGCAGGCCTTCGGGAACGTGCGTCGCGGTGATGAACGCTTGCTCGAAGCTGCCGACGCCGGCCAGAAACGCCTGCGCGCGGATCGGATCGAGTTCCGAGAGGACGTCGTCGAGCAGCAGCAGCGGTGCCTCTGCGGAGCGTTCGTGCATAACGGTGTATTCGGCAACCTTGAGCGCGAGTACCGCCGTGCGCTGTTGTCCTTGCGAACCATAGGCGGCGAGCGAGCGTCCGTCGAGCTGCAGGTCGAGGTCGTCGCGATGCGGACCGGTCAGCGTCATCTGGCGCACGCGTTCTTGCGGCGCGAGCGTTTTGAGACGCGCCGCAAATGCGCCGGCGATCGTCTCCGCCGTCGGCACCTCGAACGCCACGCTGGGCTGATACGCAACCTCGAGTTTCTCAGCGCCGCCCGTCCACTGCGCGTGCACGTCTGCCGCCGCCGCGCTGAGGAGCCGGACGAGCTGCTCGCGCGCCAGCATTATCGCCGTGCCGGCTTCGATGAGCGTTTCGTTGTAGATCGCGAGCAAGTCCGCATCCGGTTCTTCACCGCTGCGCAGCAGCGCGGATTTTTGCGTGACGGCCTTTTGGTAGCGTGCGAGTTCGTGATAATAGGTGCGCTGCTCTTGCGCGAGCGCCACGTTCAAAAACGCGCGCCGCAGCGACGGCGCGCCGCCGACCAGTTGCAGGTCGGCGGGTACGAAGGTCACCACGCGCAGATTGCCCAGAAATTTCGCGTAGCGCATGCTCTGCCCGTTGACGGCGTAGACTTTGCGCGTGCCGCGCGGCGTGGACGCGATGGTACAGCCCATACGAATATCGCCCGCACGCACGCGTGCTTCGCCGGAGATCGTCGCGAGGTCCAATCCGTCGCGAATAAGATCGCGCTCGCGTGAAGTGCGGAACGACTTTCCCGTTCCGAGCAGCGAGATCGCTTCAAGCAAATTACTCTTGCCTTGCGCGTTGCGCCCCACGAACACGTTCAATCCCGCCGCCGGCTCGAGTGCCAGCTGCGCGTAATTACGCACGTTCGAGAGATGCAGCGATTTGAGTTTCATGTACGCGCGGCGCACACAACGATTATGGCCCACGCTGTACGCGTGAGCCATAGCGAAACATGCTCGCCGGTAACGTGCGCCACTACTGACGCAGCGGCATGAGTACGTAGAGCTGCTGCGCGCCTTCGGGCGGTTCGACCGGACGGATCGCGGCGGGCGAGAGCGGCCCGAGAAACTCCATCACCGTTTGCGCCGAGTCGATGTGGTTGAGAATCTCGACCAGGTAGCGCGCGTTGAACGCGATCGTCAGATCCTCACCTTGCTGCTCGACTTCCAGTTCTTCGTAGGCATTGCCCGAGACGTCGGAACTCGCCGTTACGATGAGCGTTTGATTCGAGACCGCAAGTTTCACCATGCTCGCGCGGTCCCCGGCGACGAGTTCCGCGCGGCGCAGCGCGCTGATGAGCGCAGCCGTGTTGACCGTCACCGAGCGGTCGAACTTGGCCGGAATAACCTGTCCGTAGTTCGGATACTGCCCATCGACCAGGCGCACCACGATCGAGGTGTCGCCGCTGCCGAACATGAGCTGATTGCTCTGCGCGCCCAGGGCCGTGACTTCGACGCCTTCCGCACCGCCCAGATTGCGTGAGGCCTCGGCGAGCGCACGCGAGGGCACGATGTACTTCTCGGCGCCCGAGATGCCGCTCTCGAGGCTCGTTTGGTAGCGCGCCAGGCGATAGCCGTCCGTCGCGACCATCGTCAGGGAGTCGCCCTCGATTTCGAGCAGCGTGCCCATTAGGACCGCGCCGCGCGCTTCTTCGCTCGAAGCGGCGAAGATCGTCGCGTTCACGCCGTCGCGAAAGCGCTTGCCGCCGATTTTAAACTGCTGGCCCCGCTGGGCAGCCGGCAGCGGCGGATACTCGTCGGCCGGCAGGGCGTGGAAGTCGTAGTTACTGCGCTCGACCTTGATGCTGGCTCGAGTCGGCGTTCCGGTGAGCTCGAGCAGCCCGGCCTGCAGGTTGCTCAGATAACTGCTGAAGAGTTTGGCCGGGACCGTCACGCTGCCCGACTCGCTTACTTCGGCCGGGAAGGCGTGCTGGAGCGTGAGTTCCAGGTCCGTGGCGCGCACCGCGATCTTGCCTTCCTCCGCGCTGAGCAGCACGTTGGAAAGGATCGGCACGGTCGTATGGGCGTTGACGACTTTGCTTGCGGCACCCACGGCGCCGGCGATGTCTTTCGTATTGCAGGTAAACTTCACGGGTTTTCCACTTAGCCTCTCGTCACGTCGCCGTTCTTTTTAAATAAAAGACCTAACCGTATTAGTAGTAAGGCGGTGTATTCTGCGAACAACCGCCGATTCTCTCGTTTTCACGCGGGTTTTTGCCCGGAATAAGCTGTGTATGACCCCGGGAGGGCCGTACACATCTGCACGCGCTCGCGCCCCGGGAGGGTTATCCACGCCCGCGCACACGCCCTGTGCACCAGAGCGTGTAGAAAACGGCGCGCAAGAAAAACGGCCCGGAGTGCCCGGACCGTTCTTCCAATGGTTGCGGTGCCGTGCGTTAATCGCTCTGGCACAATGCGATGAGCGAACGAATCTTGTTGCGATAGGCTTCGTCGCGCTGCATCTGCTCTTTGACTTTGTCGCGCGCGTACATGACCGTCGTATGGTCCTTCTTGTTGAACTCGCGGGCGATGTGCGGTAGCGAGCAATCCGTCAGCTCGGTGCAGACGAACATCGCAATTTGCCGCGGCGCCGCAACGCGCTGATCGCGCCGGTGATTGTCCATTTCTTTGACCGTCAGTCCGTGCGCTTTGGCAATCTTCTCTTTGATCGACGCGATCGTCACGCGGCGCAGCGGTGCTTGCGCCACCGCGTTTTTCAGCACTTCCGCGGCGAGGTCGACGGTGATCGGCGATTTGGTGAGCGAGGAAAACGCGACTACGCGAATCAGCGCGCCCTCGAGCTCGCGAATATTCGAAGGAATGACTTTGGCGATGAACGAGGTGACCTCGTCCGGCACCGGGATCTTTTCCGACTCGGCTTTTTTGCGCAGAATGGCTTCGCGCGTTTCGAGATCCGGCGGCTGAATGTCGGTGAGCAGTCCCCATTCGAACCGCGAACGAAGACGATTCTCCAGCGTTTGAATCTCTTTGGGCGGACGATCGCTCGAGATTACGAGCTGCCGCCCCGATTCGTGCAGGGCGTTGAAAGTATGGAAGAACTCCTCTTGCGTGCCTTCCTTGCCTTCCAGGAATTGAATGTCGTCGATGAGCAGCACGTCGACTTGCCGGTACTTGTTGCGGAACTCGACGGTTTTGTTGTTCTGCACGGCGATGATGAACTCGTTGGTGAATTTCTCGCTGGAGACGTACACCACGTTGGCGTCGGGATTGTCTTGCAGAACGCGATGCCCGATGGCGTGCATGAGATGGGTCTTGCCCAGTCCCACGCCGCCGTACAGAAACAGCGGATTGTACGCCCGGGCGGGCGCGGCCGCGACGGCTTGCGCCGCCGCATGCGCGAACCGGTTGGAATTGCCGATGACGAACTCCTCAAACGTATACCGTGAGTTCAGATTTCCGGGCCGGAAATCGTTCTGCGGGCGAACGGCGCTCGCCGCAGGCCCCGAGGGAAGTGCCGCGACGGCCGCCTCGGCTGCTTCCGGCACGACGGTGAACTGCAGCTGCACGTCCATGCCGAACACCTCGGCGAGGACTTCGATGATTTGACCCTTGAGGCGGTTCTCAACCCAGTCGCGAGCAAAGTTGTTTTGCACCGCGAGAAGCAGCTCGTCGCCGGTCAGCGAGACCAGACGGAGCGGCTTGATCCACATCTCGAAAATCGGCTTGGAAAATTTGCGCTCAAGCGCCGTAAGTGCCGATTGCCAGAGATCGCTCGAGATATCCGGGTTACCAACCGCAAGCGCCATCTACAATCCGTCCTTGTTAACGACTAAGTAGCAACATCACTCGTTCTTCACGACAGCGACCAAAGTCGGCAAGCGTCACCCGAGCGTGGGAGGCCCGGAATTGGCTTAATCAGGCTCCTATCCTGCGGATTTTACCTACTTTTTTATCCACTTATCCACAGGTGTACAACCCTCGATTTTACGGGGAAATCCACGCACCTTCGCCGTTCACTCCGCACCCCTTGACACGCACGAAAGCGCCCGAAAACCCGGATGTTTCGCGGAAGATTAAGGCGTGTGGAGAGGATGATTTCCACAGCGTTCTCCACACGTGTGGACAGACGGGCCGAGAGGACTATCTTCTCATCGCCGCGCCGGCCCGCGGGGTAATACGCTTGACGCTCGCGCGCGGGGGGTCCTATACTAAGTGGCTGTGCCCCGCGGCTCCATTGGTGCCGCAATCTTACCTAGGAGAGAACGAGCACCATGAAGCGGACATTTCAGCCGCACAACCGCCGCCGCAAACGCGTCCACGGCTTCCTCGAGCGCATGGCCAGCAAGAACGGCCGCCGCGTGATCAACGCCCGCCGCAAGAAAGGGCGCAAGCGCCTGACGGTCTGATGCGCTCCTTCGCCAGCCTGCGCCGCACCGCGGACTTCAACCGTCTGCGCCAGCGCGGCCGGCGAACGGCCACGGCCAATCTCACGGTTTACCGTGCGCAGGCCGCTTCGCGCGACGAGCGCCCGCTCGTCGGCATCACCGTTTCGAGGAGCGTCGGTACCGCTGTGGTTCGCAATCGGCTGCGCCGCCGGCTCGCGGCCTCACTCCACGAACTGCTCTCCCCGCAGGCGCGCATGCGCCTGCTCGTCGTCGCACGCCCGTCCGCGGCGACGCTGCCGTTTTCCGCGCTTGGGGACGAGCTGCGCCGGGCGCTGGGCGCATGAGAGGCGCCCTGCTGCTCCTACGGGCCTACAAGCGCTTCGTCTCCCCGCTGCTGCCGCCGGCCTGCCGTTTCTACCCGACCTGTTCGGAGTACGCGGCGCAGGCTATCGCGAAACACGGGCTGGCGCGCGGCGGTATCCTGGCCGCGAAGCGACTCGTCAAATGTAATCCGCTGCACCCCGGCGGCTTCGATCCCGTTCCGGAAAGGTAACTCTTGCACGTTCTGCTTGCCACCTCGTGGCTCGATCCCATCGTGTTCGCCGTCAATTACGTCGTCGGCGGCATCGATCTCGTCGTTCACAACCGCGGATGGAGCCTGGTGCTCTTCGCGCTGGGTCTGAAACTGCTGTTCTGGCCGCTCAACGCCAAGCAGTTCATGGCGATGATCAAGATGCAGCAGCTCGCGCCGCAGCTGAAAAAACTGCAGGAGAAATACGGCAAGAGCGATCCGCAGCGCTATCAGCAAGAAACGATGGAGCTGTACAAAAAGAACGGCGCCAATCCGCTCGCCGGCTGCTGGCCGATGCTCGTGCAGTATCCGTTCATCATCAGCGTCTACTATGCGGTGCTGCAGCAGAAGCAGCTCTACAGCAACGAGCATTGGCTCTGGGTCGGCGCGTCGTTCACGCAGCACCTCCCGGTGCTGCCCGTGTGGAAAGCTCCGCTGCTCGCCGCGAGCTTGGCGCTGCCGGACTTGCCGCTGCTCCTGCTCTACATGATCTCGATGTATCTGTTCTCGCGCTACGCGACGATGCCGTCGACCGATCCGCAGCAGGCGCAGACGCAAAAATTGATGGCCTGGTTCTCGCCGATCATGCTCGGCTATTTCGGCTTTCAATGGAAATGGCCGTCGGCGATGGTGCTGTATTGGTTCTCGTACAACGCGTTTACCATGGCGCAGCAGTTTTATCTGCTCAAGAAGCATCACCAGCCGCTTTCGGCGCTCGACAACGAGCACGCAATTACCGACATTCCCGACGACGGCAAAGCCAAAGCGATCGCAAGCAACGGCGCAACCAAACCGCTTGCCGGCACGTCCAAGCCCGCGAAGAAAAAGAAAGGCGCAAAGCGTTAAAACATGTTCGAAGACGATTTCGAATTGGAAGATCAGCCCTCCGATATCCGCGACCGCGACGTGCCCGCAGGGCGGCGTCCGCGCGGCGGTCAA
>DATEHZ010000136.1:0-6200 GCA_035279385.1 Vulcanimicrobiaceae bacterium
CCCCAATCGCGCGAGCTGTTGATTGAGCGCCGCATCATTCGTATACTGCGGCGTCGCCACTTGGCGGAGCGTGTGCCGCGCGGCTGCCGTGCGTATCGCGGTCATCGTTGCGGTATTCACGCTAACGGCATCTGGGGACATGGTTCCGGCGCGGTAGACGACCACCACCTGATCGGCCACGTACGGCCGCTCGGGCATGGGCCTGCCGAGTTTTGCTATGATGTCGCTGCGCCCGGGCAAAACGCTGTGCACGATGTTGCCGCCCGCAGGTTGCTGCGGTACTCGACCAACAAAGCGAGTCTCGAAATCGGCGCGATCCTTCGAATCGGGATAAATTTTCGCAAGCCCGTTCGAATATACGTCGGCGCGCTTCCCACCGGGCAGGGGAAGATTCGAATAAACGATGCCGGGTCTCGAAACAGCCTGAGCGTCCCCCGCAAGAGGCGCGGCAGAAGCAAGCGGTACCACGAGCGAAACTGCCAGTGCGAGCGCCGCACCACGGCGATATCGTGACATATGAGGGCCCCTCCACCAAGATGTGAGCAAACGAATCCTCCGAGGCATTCTCGCGCGGCCGTTTATCGTTTTCTGTCATGGCACTTTTGGTCCGGGAAGTCGGCACAATCGCCCCATACACCGCGCCCGCTGCTCCGGCGAGCCCGTAAACGAACTGTTTGGTGTACGCGCGGCAGCCGCGTCTCTACTGCCATACTTCATGACCAAAGTGACGCTGGGGCAGTAAACGCCGCCACTCATACAGATAAAATTGAAGGCCTATGATACGTGCGTTGTTCGGCACCTTTATGATGGCCGGCGCCGTCGCTTCGCTCGCGGCGTGCGCGCATCTATCCCCAAGTAATCCGATGCCGCCGCTCTCACCAACGGCATCGGACGCACCAGGGCGATCGCCGTCTCCAGGATCATCGCCGTCGCCGAGCCCGTCACCCTCGGACGCGGGACAGTGCCTGGGGCTGGATTCAAAGACGACCGTTATCGTTGCCATGTCCTTGGCCATCGCGCCAACCGATGCGCCGAACTACGGAACCATTAACGGATACACGATCGCCAATCCGACGACGGGC
Organism: Vulcanimicrobiaceae bacterium; assembly: GCA_035279385.1. Lineage (GTDB taxonomy): Bacteria > Vulcanimicrobiota > Vulcanimicrobiia > Vulcanimicrobiales > Vulcanimicrobiaceae > DATGJX01. The sequence continues at coordinate 1,083 of DATEHZ010000136.1, forward strand.
ACGTTTGGAAACGTCGCGACGGTAATTACCTCGAAAACGACCGACGTTGTGCAGTTCGCGAATGCCGACTACGGCGCGACGCCGATAAATCACTCCGCAGTCGGCCTCCCAAATGCGCCGGGCTTCCCCGCGCCGCCGTACGCCTTTCCGCCGGACGTGCGGCAACCAATCAGTTCGCAGATTACGCAAAGCCAATGGTCAACGGGCCTAGTGGCCGAGCCGACCGGCTCCGGCGCCTGCTTTTCGCAACCGTTTACCTTGCCCTCGCCGGGCACGTATTACTTCGGCGATTTCAATTACTATAATGTCAGCGATATGCGCGACGTCATCGTCGTATCGAAATAAGTGCTTCCTGGACGAACGCGGACTCGCTAATAGGCAATCGCGATCCCCGCCGGACTGCTCATGCCCGACGCAGACGGCGTCGTAATGGAAGCCGCCGCCGAATCAATTGCGCTTAGGTTCGAGAGGTACGGTACGATCGCATTGGTCGTTTGTTCGGTGACGTATACGTCGTTGTTGTTCTGATCGATTGCCGCGCCGAACGGATTATTGGCATCGGTGACGGTCAGGGCGCTGCCGCCGCTCGTATCGTACCCGTCGATGTTACCCGAGCGTACGTCGTAGATTTGCTGCACGACGCCCGTATGATACGGCGCGTACGCCACGCTCGTCGGCCCGCCCGCAATCGCGAAGCTGTTCGTCTGCAATGCGGCTTCACTGTAGATGCCGATCGCAGGCGCTCCCCCGCGGATGCAGACGGCAAGTTCATTCAGCGTACTGTTGCGGCTGTCGTTCGCTACAAAAGCGATGGCTGTTGCATTGGAAGGCGCTCCCGTCGCGGAAGCTGCAGTCCCCGTGGTGGTGTACGAAGAAATGCCGGACGTCCCCACGGCGTAAATCATTTTGTTGTTCGAGTCGTACGTTACGCCGCTTATACCGGGTACGGACGGGGCGGCGAAGCCCGGGACGGGATTGCCCAGCGGATCGAAGGCGAGCAGTTTCCCCTGGCCCGTGTCTGCGACGAACACGTAATTGTCGTCATAGTCGTAGGCCAGTGCAACGGGATCCTTCACCCCGCCAAAGGCAGCGCCTGGAAGCGAGAGTGCCTTCCCGAAGCCGTCGTACAGCGCGACGCCGCCGGAAGCGTACCCGACGTAGACCGCGGAAACCGGCTTGATGGTGATGATCGAATTGACCGTATCGCCGTACGTATCGGTTGCGCCGGCGTATAGCGACGGAAAAGCCGTCTTCGATGCCGGCGCCGTAACTCGTACGCTGAATTGATTCGCGGTGCCGGGTACCGGCGTGACCGAGACGCCGCTTCCATACGGCGATAGCGTGGTCACGGGAACGGTGCCCGGCGGAACGATGATGTTGCCATCGGCATCCAACGCGTTGACCTCAAACGCGACCGGCACCGTTCCGACAAGATTGAACCCGCTCTGCGTCGATTCCGCCGTCGGTTCATTCGCCAGCGGCACTATTTGCACGCCGTTCACGACGCCATCTACCGTCGCGCTGATCGTATTCAGCTGGCCGGCGCTAATCGTTTGGCTTACCTCGGTTTGTCCCACGAGGTTTCCGTTCGCTGTCGCTTCACCGGCAGTTTGCTGTGCGTCGTAAAGCTGAATAACAATATCGTCGCTCCCTACGGGTGCGTCGATGTCGACCGTGCTGGTCGGGGGATTTCCCGTTGCACCGGATATGTTTGCGAAGGTGACGGGCCCCGGCGAAGGGGCGGTCGGATTTACCTGTATGATAACGCTTTGCGTGGCGGGCGAGATGTATTTCGGCGTGCGCGCCAGGGACGTGTTTTTGTGCGGCCAGTGCATTACAAAGCTGATCGCAGCTTTTACGGCTGGTTTTGCCGATGGCGGCGAAGGCAACATGTTTTCGCCCGAGCGCCCGGAACATGCGGCCAAAAGAATGCTTACGGCGGTGATGACGCCGATAGTTCTCTTCATTGGAGGGCCCCCTGCGTAATCGTTACGACAACACTGATCGTCTGCTTTTGCCCGTAGGCGTCGGAAACGGTGGCCTTGCACGTTCCCGGCGCGTTTCCGGCGGTGACGGCGAAGCTCGCGCTCGGGCCCGGCTCCGACGCGGGACTGGCCGTTGCAACCGGGTTGCCGCCGGACGCGCACGTCCCGGGGTCCAGCGAAAGCGTCAACGTGCCCGTGTAATTCGGTTCGGTCGCTGTAAACGTCATGTTTGAGCCGACGGAGTTCAAGTTCAGCGATTGAGCGCTCAGGCTCAGCGCACTCGGCGGCGCCGGTGAGGCAGTCGGCGGCGCCGGGGACGCAGCGGGGGGCATTGAACCACCACCGCCTCCACCACTCCCGCCGCACGCGGGTAACGCAAACATCAAAGTGACGGCGAAGGCTTGTATCCATACGGAACCGCGAAGCACGTGTTCCCCTCCTCATAACGATAAGCAGCGCCGACAGAAACAGACGCGTTTCTCCCGGGTTTTACGGTTGCTAGTCTACGCCATCGTCAGCAACCTACACTCGCCGATGTCACTTTGGGCGCGAGGTACGGCAGAAAAGACGACCCGGCGAACCGCGCCTCGTCGGGATCGCGCTTGCTCTCACGGAAGCGAAAAAACGATGATGCCTTGTGCCGCATACAGCTCCGATACTGCCACAACGCCGCGCCTCGAAAGGACAGCGGCGGGTCATTTTCTCAAGACACGCCGGCAATGTGCCTGGTCGGCCTGCATCTCCGCACGACGGCATCATACGGTATTCTTTCCGCGGACGCTGTGTTTAGATACGTGCGGCGAGCGCGGATCCAGGTGTTTTCGATCTCGGATCGAGATCTTTTGCAATCGGCCGATATTCCCACGGACCTGGTGGATCGCTACGTGCCCGGCGTGAGCGTGCGCTCGCAAATCGACCGACAACCCGATCGATCTGCTCGTTTACGGGAACATCGATCCGCATTAACGGTTGGCAAGCGCTTTGGCGGAGCAGCGAGCGCGGCGAGCAGAGCGTGTACGCGAAACGGTGTATCGCCTAGTAGCACGGCATGTTGTCATCACCTATGCCGACGTATTACGCGAAGCGGGCGATGACTGCTGCAGTCTCACACGCTTTCACGTGGCCAAAACGCTGGTTGCAAACGGAACGTCGCGAACGATTCGCGACGCGTTTCGATCGTATCTTCGCATCGGCGCGCCGTGCCACGTGGAGGTCTCGCGAACGCGGGCGTTCGATGTAATACGGCTTGCGCACGACGCCGGCGGCGTCGTTTTCGCGGCGGACCCCATGAAATTGCTGAAAACGTTCGATTTGCAACGCTTGCACCGCATCGGCATAGACGGAATCGAGGCGTACAATACCGCCGTGGCGCCTGAATACAGCGCTAGCCTAAAGCAATACGCTCGCGTCACGGACTGCTCGTTACCGGCGGTTCTCACTCTGAGGAAACGGATGGTGCCGGGTCCTGTCTGTCTTCCCAAGGAGTTCGTAGGCGCTCTTCGCCGGTTTGCCCTTCCGACGGGCGCGGCCCTGCGCTTGTGAAGCTCCCTCGCTTTCGAAGCTCGTTCTGCGCGTTTAAGCGCTCTTTCGCCCGTTCGTCTCGAGCACGGTGTCGACGATGCCGTATTCCTGCGCTTCGCGCGCGGTCATGTGATAATCGCGTTCGAGATCTTCGAGGATCGTTTCCACGGGTTTGCCGGTACGCTCCGCGTACAGCTGCGCCACGACGCGCCGCGTTGCAACGAGATCGCGCGCGTGTATCTCGATATCGGTCGCTTGTCCGCCGATTTGTCCGACCCAGGGCTGATGAATCAAAATCTTGCTGTAGGGCAGCGCCATCCGCTTGCCCGCCGCACCGCCCACGAGCAGCACCGATGCCGCCGAGGCGGCAAAGCCCGCGCAGATCGTCGCGACGTCGGGCTTGATGTACTGCATCGTGTCGTAGATGGCGAGTCCTGCGGTCAGCGATCCGCCGGGGCTGTTGATGTACAGATCGATGTCCGCATCGGGGTTCTCTTTCTCGAGAAAGAGCAGCTGCGCGATGACGACGTTCGCAAGGTGATCGTCGATCTGTCCGCCGACGAAGACGATGCGATCTTTGAGCAGGCGCGAGTAAATGTCGTACGCGCGCTCGCCGAGCGACGTATTCTCAACGACGGTTGGTATCAGATGCCCCATGCATTCCGTATAGCATGCGCGTGCGGTGCGGCGCCAGCACGTGCGCGTCAAAAGCGGCCAGTGCAGCGCAGGTCGCGCGCGCGCGCGCCCGTAGTAGGCTGCATGAATCAGCTCACCGTCCAGCAGCAGCATCGTCTGCTCGCGCTGATCCGGGAAGGGCACAGCTTGCGCGAGATCGAGCGCCAAACCGGTCACCGGCGCGAGACCATCGCGCTCTACGGGCGGCTCGCGGGACTGCTGCCGCGCACGTCCGAACGCCGCGGCGAGCTCCGAATGGCGGCATAGCGCTGCCGGCATAGGAGCCGGACGTCGTCCGGTGTGCCCGCGCAGGCGTACTCCATACGTGAACGAAGTGAGCGCCAGCCATGGCAACCGCCGCGACGCCCGACGAGGGCGCTGACGAGACGGCGTTGGCGCAGGCCTTTGCAAGGCGCGAACGCTGGGCGTTCGACGAAGCGTACCGGCGCTTCGGCGCACTGCTGTATACCGTGGCCTACAACGTGCTGCACGGCGCCGAAGACGCTGAAGACTGCGTGCACGACGTGCTCGTGCGCGTCTGGAAGAATCCGCGCACCTACAGCGCCGATCGCGGCTCCGTACGCGCATTTCTGGTCGTGTGCGTGCGCAACGACGCGCTCTCGCGTATGCGTTCGGCTGCGCGGCGCGAGAAACTGCGCGAGCGGGTCGGCCGCGAAACGGAAAGCATCGTAGAATTGCACGTCACGGATTTCATCGAAGAACGGCGCGTACGCGAAGCGCTGGCGCAATTGCCGGGCGAGCAGCGCACCGCCCTGATGCTGGCGTATTTCGGCGGAAAAACGCACGTCGAGATCGCGCAGCAACTGGATCAGCCGCTCGGAACGGTCAAGAGCCGCATCGCGCTGGGTCTACGTAAATTGGGCGCGGCGCTCGCGGTTGGGACACGCGCGTGATCGATCACATCGACGAACTTGCC
>DATEHZ010000137.1:0-7276 GCA_035279385.1 Vulcanimicrobiaceae bacterium
CTGAGCTTGTCGAAGGGCGGGCCGAGCGAAGGCGAGGCCCCCATCACCTTCACGCACGCTCGCCTCGACGGGGCTCGGCGCGTCCTTCGACAAGCTCAGGATGACGAGGTGGGGGGTTTGCGCAAGATCTTGCACGATCGCTTCGATGTGAATCTGCGAAGCGTCGCCGTATTGGAAACGCACGCCCTCTCTCGTCATCCTGAGCTTGTCGAAGGGCGGGCCGAGCGAAGGCGAGGCGCACAGCATTCACGCACGCTCGCCTCGACGGGGCTCGGCGCGTCCTTCGACAAGCTCAGGATGACGAGGTGGGAGATCGGTTTGCGCAAGACCTTGCACGATCGCTTCGATGTGAATCTGCGAAGCGTCGACGTATTGGAAACGCGCGTCCTCTCTCGTCATCCTGAGCTTGTCGAAGGGCGAGCCGAGCGAAGGCGAGGCGCACCAGCATTCACGCAGGCCAGCCTCGACGGGGTTCGGCGCGTCCTTCGACAAGCTCAGGATGACGAGGGAGTGGTCGCGCGGCTTAGGCGCCCGGTGCGAGCGCTTCGCGCTTGGCGCCCGGCAGGATGACGCCCGTGAGCTGCAGCGGATCGTACGCGCCGACTTGGGTTACCTCACCGTCGTCGCCGCTGCGGCGCGACGCGCGCAGGGCGTCGATCGCTTCGGGCAGGGCGAACTGCTCGCCGACGAAGCCCGACACGAAGCGGCCGCCGCGAATCTCGCCGCGCGCTTCCATGCGGCGCAATGCGAGCAGCAGTTCGCGCCACGGCGGCGCCAGACTCTCGCGCGCAACAACGTCGCGAAAAACGACGCCCCATCGCGCAAGCAAACGCCGCGCGAATTTGTCCGCGTCGATACGTTCCGTTTCGGACGCGAGCAGCGTCCAGCGTCCGCTGGACGAACGCGGCCGCGCGCGCAAACCTTTCTCCCCCAGACGGCGCTTCGCGTCGATGAGCGATCGCAGCGCGTCGAATCCATCCGCCGTTACCAGGCCCGCCGCGACGAGTTGCCACAGCGCCTCTTCAACCTCCGCGGGGAGCCGCTTCGTGCCGCGCACGATGTCCGTGAAGAACGGCGCACCGCGGCGCTGAATTTCGTCGAGCACCTCGCGCGCGGCGTGCGAAAGTCCGGCGGTTCCGACGTCGGTGCGGACGATCAATTCTTCGGCATCTTCGCGGGTGAACAGCGAAATCGGCGCGAGCTTCGTCGGCCTGATGCGGCGCGCCGTTTCCGACTCCTCGGCGGAGAGCGCGGGATGCGGCGCAAGCCGGCCCCACATCACTTCGCCCGAATAGCACAGTTTGTCGAGATATTCCGGCCGGTAGCTCGCCACGCGCAGCGGCAGAATCTGCGTTTCCCACGCGGCTGCCGGAATCTCGTAGCCTTCGAGTTGGCGTATGACCTGCAGCGTGCCGTCGATGCCGTGCATGCGCGATGCCGGCGAAACGTGCTGCCAGCGATGGAGAAACCGGTGATACTCCGCTGCGGTGACGGGCTCGATTTCACGCCGCAACTGGCCGATCGTGCGCCGATGAATGCGCGCGAGCACGCGGCGGTTGCACCACTGCTCCTCATCGCGACCGTCGAAACGGCCGCGTAACAGCTGACCTTCGGTTTCCAAACGAAGCAGCGCCGTTTCGACGACGGTGCGTTCGACGCCGAACTTTTCCAGCAGCTCCGTTACGGTGAGCGGTCCGCTCGATTCGAGCCAGCCGCGCAGCACTTCGGCGAAGGCATCTTCTTGCCCGAGCACGATGGCGCGATGCGCGAGTTCTTGGCGCTCCGCTGCGACCCAGAACATGCGTCCTTCGACGGCCTCAGGATGACGAAGGGGAAATGTTATTGTCTTCACGCGATTTTGCGCGAACAGCTCGGTGTACCACGGTTGCCATGCGTCCACCGGCGGTAAGGCGACCAGCGTGAGCAGCGCGTCGTGAAGCTCGTCCGCGTCGCGCACGACCGGCCACGATTCTTGCGCGACTTCGGCAATGACCGCCGCATCCAGAATGCCCGCCCCGTCGAGATCGTCGCGAATCGTGCGGCGCAGCTGCACCGCTCGCGCGCGCCGTTCTTCGAGCGGCGCGTCGTCCAGATACGCGTACGGGTTCGCGTTCAAAATCTCGTGACAGAACGGTGAGGGTTCCGGCGTATCGACCGCGGCCGTGCGTACCGCGCCGCTCTCGACGCCCGCGAGAACCTCCATCAAGCCGTCGAGATCCATCGCTTCGTGCAAGCAGTTGCCGATCGTCTCGCGCACGAGCACGTGATCCGGAATGCGAATCGGTCCGGTCAAATTTTCCGCGCACGCCGCCTGATCCGGAAAGCACGAAGCCAGCAGATCGTCCGCGCGCATGCGCTGTAATTGCGGAGGGACCTTGCGGCCGCCGCGCATGCGAAGAATCGCGAGCGCGCGCGTCGCGTTCCAGCGCCAGCGCGCGCCGAACATCGGTGCCGCGAGCAGCGCTTGCGTGAGCGTGTATTCCACGCTCGCCGTTTTGACGTATTCGAAGACGATATTCAGCGGGAACGCATGCTGATCGGTGAGCGAGAGCACGACGCCGTTATCGGTCGCGGCGGCCTGCAATTCGATATTGAACGAGCGGCAGAACTTCTTGCGCAGCGCCAGACCCCACGCGCGGTTGATGCGCGCGCCGAACGGCGTATGCAGAATGAGCTGCATGCCGCCGCCTTCGTCGAAAAAGCGCTCCGCGACGATGGTCCTATCCGTCGGCACCACGCCGAGGATCTTCTTGCCCGCGCGGATGTACGCCACCGCTTGCTCCGCGCCGGCGCGATCCAGCGCGCACTCGTCCTGCAGTAAATCGTACGCGGCGGCATCGTCGCGCTCGTCGATATCGGCGCGCAGGCGCGCGACCTCGCGCGAGAGTTCGATCGTGCGGCCCGGTCCTTCACCGTTCCAGAACGGCACCGTCGGTGCTGCGCCGTGCGCGTCTTCGACCCGTACGGTTCCCGGTTCGACGCGACGTATACGCCACGAATTCGTTCCGAGCAAAAACACGTCGCCTGCGAGACTCTCAACGGCGAAATCTTCGTCGAGCGTTCCCACGACGTGGCCTTCCGGTTCGGCCACGACGTTGTAGTTCGCGGTTTCAGGAATCGCACCGCCCGAGGTGATCGCCGCCATACGCGCGCCGCGGCGCGCCCGCACGATTTCGTTCACGCGATCGTAATGCAGAAACGCGCCGCTGCGCCCGCGCGAATGCGCAACGCCGTCAGCGAGCATGGTCAAGACGTCGTCGAAATCTTTGCGCGCGAGATCGCGATACGGATACGCGCCGCGCATGAGTTCGTAGAGCGCGCCGGTTTCCCACGCATCCGTCGATGCCGTCGCGACGATTTGCTGAGCGAGAATGTCCAGCGGCGCGCTCGGAATTCGCAGCGCGTCAAGGTTCCCCGAGCGAATCGCGCGCACGAGCGCGGCGCATTCGATCAACTCGTCTCGCGTGGTCGCGAAGAGACGGCCTTCGGGTTTGGCGCCGACCCAGTGTCCCGACCGTCCGACGCGCTGCAGCGCGACGGCGACCGAACGCGGCGAACCGAGTTGCACCACGAGATCGATCGTGCCGATGTCGATGCCCAGCTCCAGCGATGCGGTCGCGACAACCGCGCGCAGTTCGCCGTTCTTCAAACGGTTTTCGGCTTCGAAGCGCTTCTCTTTGGAGAGGCTGCCGTGATGCGGCAGGACGACGCCCTCGCCGAGCCGCTCGGTGAGCGCAAATGCCACGCGCTCGCTCATCCGCCGCGTGCCCACGAAGATCAGCGTCGTGCGGCGCGAGCGTATGTGCTCCGCGACGCGATCGTAAATCTCCGCCCACATTTCGGTGCTTGCAACGGGTCCGAGTTCGTCGCTGGGAACCTCCACGGCGAGATCCATCTCGCGCCTGCTGCCCACGTCGACGACGCGCGCATTCGCGCTCAGGAACTTCGCGACGTCTTCGAGCGGACGCACCGTCGCGGAAAGGCCGATGCGCTGCGGTTTGCGGCCCGCGTTCGCCTGCACGAGCGCGTCCAGGCGCGCCAGCGTGAGCGCGAGATGCGAGCCGCGCTTGTCGGCCGCCATCGCGTGAATTTCATCGACGATGACCGTCGAGACGTTGGTGAAGAGCGCCCGCGACTTCTCCGCCGTCAGAAGAATGAAGAGCGATTCGGGCGTCGTGACGAGCACGTGCGGCGGCTTGCGGAGCATGCGCGCGCGTTCCGCCGGCGTCGTATCGCCGGTTCGGACGGCCGTGCGAATCGGCTGGAGCGGCGTCCCGTGCTGCGCGGCGAGCTGCACGATCTCGCCGAGCGGAATCTCCAGGTTCTTGCGGACGTCGTTGGTGAGCGCTTTGAGCGGCGAGACGTAGACGACGAGCGCCCGATCGGGTAGCGCGGCGCTTTCCGCCTGCTTGAGCAGCTCGTCCAGGCAGATCGAAAACGCCGCGAGCGTCTTGCCGGAACCGGTCGGGGCGGAGATGAGCACGTCATGGCCGGCCCGGATGAGCGGCCAGCCTTCGGTTTGCGGCTGCGTCGGGGTCCAGGTTCGCCCCCGGAACCACTCCCGCAGCAGCGGATGAAAATCGTCGAGCACGGTCGAGGTATTCAACACGCTGCGGCCCCGGACGGTGGCAGGCGCAGCCGCGTCGAATGAGCGGTTCCGACGTGCAACAGTATCTGCAATTCCTCCGGCATATTCTCGAGAACGGCACCGAGAAGAGCGATCGCACCGGAACCGGAACGCGCAGCCTCTTCGGCTATCAGATGCGCTTCGATCTTCACGCCGGTTTTCCGCTGCTCACCACGAAGAGGCTGCACACGAAGTCGATCGTGTACGAACTGCTCTGGTTTTTGCGCGGCGACACGAACGTGCGCTGGCTGCAAGAGCACGGCGTCTCGATTTGGGACGAATGGGCGGACGCGAACGGCGATTTGGGCCCGGTCTACGGCGCGCAATGGCGTTCGTGGCGCACCGCGGACGGACGCACCATCGATCAACTCTCAAACGTTCTCGAAGAGATTCGGCGCAATCCGGATTCGCGGCGATTGATCGTGAGCGCGTGGAACGCCGGCGACTTGGATGCGATGGCGCTCGCTCCGTGCCACTTGCTGTTCCAGTTTTACGTTGCGGACAACCGGCTTTCGTGCCAGCTGTATCAGCGCAGCGCCGATGCGTTCCTGGGCGTGCCGTTCAACATCGCTTCGTACGCGCTGCTTACGCACATGGTCGCGCATCAGTGCAATCTCGAGCCGGGCGAATTCATCTGGACCGGCGGCGATTGTCACCTGTACGCCAATCATTTCGAGCAGGCGCAGTTGCAGCTCACGCGCGAACCGCTCGCGCCGCCCGCGCTCGTCTTCAAACGCCGGCCGCACTCGCTCTTCGACTACCGCTACGAGGACATCGTCTTCGCCGGATACGAAGCGCACCCGCCGATCCGCGCGCAAGTCGCCGTCTAACCGTGCGTCGTCCGCGCGTCATTTTCGTCGTCGCTTACGATCGCAATCGCGTCATGGGCCGCGACGGTGCGCTGCCGTGGCATCTGCCCGAAGATCTCAAGCACTTCAAGCGGCTCACGCTCGAGAAAACCGTCGTCATGGGGCGCCGGACGTACGAGTCGATTGGAAAGCCGCTGCCGAAACGCCGCAACATCGTACTCACGCGCAATACCGGATACGGGCCGGAGGGCGTCGAGATCGCGCGGTCGGTCGGCGAAGTGTTCGACCTCACGCGCGAGGAGCGCGAAATTGCCGTCATCGGCGGGGCCGTGATTTTTAACGAGTTCGCGCCGTACGTCGACACCGCGTTCGTCACGGAAGTCGATGCCGAGATTGCAGACGGCGACGTACGCTACGTCCCGCCGGATCGCAAGTGCCTGCGCGAAGTGATCGGTTCGTGCGGCGCGGACGAGCGCAACGCGTACGCGATGACGTTCGTTCGCTGCGACTACGCGAGCGCCGAAGTTACCGGCGGCTCTTTGAACGAATCGTATCCGTCCTTATAGCGCACGCCCGCGAGGTATAACCCCTGCGGCGGCGCGGTCAACCCCGCGGCGGCGCGATCGCGCGCTTCGATGATGCGCGGAATATCCGCCGGATCGCGCCGCCCCATGCCGCATTCGGCAAGCGTTCCGACGATCGTGCGCACCATGCGGTGCAGAAACCCGTCGGCCCGAATCTCCACGCGAATCATGTCGCCCGCACGCCGCACCTGAAGCAGTTTCACCGTGCGAGTCGTCGGCCCGCTCTCGGGCAGCATGCCGCAAAACGAACGGAAATCGTGCTCGCCGACGATGTGCCGCGCACCCTCGATGAATCGCTCGAGATCGATCGGGCGCCACGCGTGGTAGGCGTAACGTGCCAGCAGCGGCGAGGGTTCGCGCCGATTGAAAATCGCGTAGACATACGCGCGTTCTACGGCGGAAAAGCGCGCCGAAAATTCGCCGGCGGCAATCGCGACCTCGCGTACGCTTACGTCCGCGGGAAGCGCGCTGTTCAGCGCGATTGCAAGCCGGTCGAACGGAAAAGCCGCCTCCGTTTTAAAGGAGACGACTTGTCCGGTCGCGTGGACGCCGGCATCGGTGCGCCCCGCCGCGGTGATCTTGACCGGGTGCCGCATCAGCGAAGAGAGCACGCGTTCGAGTTCACCCGCGACGGTTCGCACCGCCGGCTGATACTGCAGTCCGCAGAAATTGGTGCCGTCGTACTCGACGACGGCGCGAAGCGTGGTTAGGCGTTCACCACGTCCCGGCGCGGAACCGGGCGCTTCTCGTCCAGATCCAGCAGGTCCGCCCAACTCACGACGTCCGTCCGATCCGGCGCGATCTCGCTGCGAAGCTTCAGAAAATACTCCAGCGAGCGGCCTTCGGGCTTGTGGCTCACCCATTCGCTATTCCAGCGCTCGATCTCGCCGGCCGACTTTTTGTCGATGAACCCCTTGGCGTACGCCTCGATTTCCGCATCGCTCTTCGCGTTCTTGATGACCTCGAGCAGCTCATCGCCGTTCATCCCGAGGAACGCGAACACCGCCCGGTCCATGGGGCAGCCGTAGTCGTACTCGCCGAGGTTGCCGTGCGCGCTCGCCTTACCTTTATCGATGGTCCGCGGCAGCTGGACGACGCCGAAGAGGCGCTCGTGGACGCTGCGCGGATAGTTTTTCGTCAAATCCATACCGCCCAAGACAGCGGCTACTTTTCGTAGGTTGCAGAACTAGGGTAGCCTAGCGGCCCAGGGTTCGCTCCAAGCCGACGTAGGGCATCAAAAATCGGTTCGCATAGGC
>DATEHZ010000138.1:0-30075 GCA_035279385.1 Vulcanimicrobiaceae bacterium
GCAGCGCGCGCTCGCACTGCTCATGGGCTCGCTCGACATGGAAGTCGGCGGCGAAGTTGCGCGCAACCTGTTTCGCGTCTACGAGTTCTGGCATCACGAACTCGTGATGGCGAACATGCAAAAGGACCCCGTTCGCGTCGAGCGTTTGCTGCCCAGCTTCAAGGATTACCGCCAAATGTGGGCGCAGGCCGTTACGGAGTTCAAGGGCATGCAGCGCGAACAGACGGCCGCCATGGATCCGGACCAAGGGTTTGCCGCGGTTGGCTGATCGCGATCCGCGTTTGGTTGCGGTCGACTCGACGCTGCGCGAACTCGAGACGCTTTGCGGCCGCATGGAGCGTGCGCTGACGACTCGCAACTGGCCGGAGATCGATGCCGCCGTCTCCGACGCCCGCCGCGTGACGCACGCACTGCAGAACGCGATGGACGATGCGGCGCCCGCACGTACGAAGGCATTTGACGAGCACGTGTTTGCGCGATTGCGGTACGTCGGCGCTATTCGAGAGAATCAGTTGAAGCGTTTGCAGCAGTACCGCGACGCGGTCGGCGAGCGCCTTCAATTGCTGGGCCGCTGGAAGAGCGCGCTGCGCTCGTTCTCCGGCCGCACGCCCACCGGACCGTCACTCAACGACGTTCGCTGATTAGCGTTCGAGCGGGAAGAGCGAGATGAGCGCGGCGACGAGCGAGCGCGCCGCTGCGTCGAGCGTTTCGTCGTGCGCGAAAAGCAGTCCGGTAGTGCGGTCGATGCGCATGCGAACGAAGAACCGCTGCAGTTGCGTGGCCGCCGTTTGCGCGTAGGCGCGAAGGGCGTTCTCCGCCGCTTCCACGCGATCGTATGGCGCGCGTGCGGCAACGCGCCGCGCCTGCAGTGCAAGCGTGAGCTGGCGCGCTTTCGTAAAATCCCAGCGCGCGCTGTCTTCCTGCATCTTGCCCAGCACGCCGAGCGTCGGCGCTTCCAGTTCTGCTTCGAGCAGAACGATGTTCGAATCGTCCGGTGCGTCCAAACCGGCAACCGCTGCGGGCGCGAACTGATCGATGCGCGCGAGCATCTTTCCCGCGTATTCCGCGATCGGCTCTTTCTTACCGATCTTTTCGTGCAGCACGATGCGCTGCAGAACTTGTCCCTGTGCATCCATGTGCGCCTTGAGGCCTGCAACGTCGCCGCCGTCGATGGAGCGCGTGCACGCGAGCGCGCCGCCGAGAATGAAATGATTGAGCAGCGTCGGCGGCTTGCTGCCCGTGAAGATCCGCTCGAAATACGCGATCGACGGACGATCCAAACGTCCGTATAATACGACGGCTTCTCGCACCGGCGCGGCCTGCGCGGCAGGTTCGACGTCGGGCGGCTGCGTGGGCGGCTCGGGAGTGTACGGCTCTTGTTCGGGCACGCCGGGTTCGGGTACCGGCGCAGGTTGACCCGGCGGAGGCACCGGCTCGGGCTGATCCGGCGGCGGCACGGGTTGGAGCGGCGGTTCCATCGGCGGCTGATATTCCGAGAGCGCGGCCGCCGCCGCTTCGTGCTCGATGATCTCTTCTTCGTCGAGCTCGTAGATCGGTAATTCCTCGGGCTGCTTATCGTAGAGCGCCCGGTCGAAGCGCTGTACTTCCGTCGCGAATCCGGTCTGGGTCTCCGCTTTGCGAGAAACGATCACGGGCTGCGCGCCGACGACCGCGGTTTCATCGCCTGTTACGACTGGTGCAATCACGAGCGGTTTATTCCCAAGGCGCACGCCGATCTTCCAGACGAAGGTGGCGCGCGATCCCGGAGCAAGCGTACCGACAGCCGTTCCGGCCCCGAAAAATTCTTCGGCGGCATCGTCGAGCAGCGGACGTCCGTCGCGCACGAACGAGCCGTTGCGGTACGTGACGCCGCCGGGCAGGGGCGCGCCGGCGCGCACGTTCTTCGCCGGCGCAGCGCCTTCGTTTGCCACGCTCATGGCAACCGTGACGATGGCGCCCGGAATAACGTCCACGGGCGGCGTCGCCGCGGTCTCCACGGCGAGGACGGCGCTTTGCAGTACCGGCGGGGGCTCCGCCTCGACGCTGCCGCCCTCCGTGTGCGCCTGCGATTCCCACGTCGTGCGGTCGGGCGGGGAAACGCCGAGGGCGGCGCGCTGCAGATCGACCAGGCGCATATCCGCGCTCTCTTCGAAATCCGGGTCTTTGGGGCGCCGCACGGGGCTCACTTCGCGAATCGCAGGCGCGCGAAGAGACGCTCGAGGAACCCGCTGCGATGGCCGTTGGCGCTCTGCTGTTCGATGAGCGGTTCCACCGCAGGCGCCGGTTCGGGAATCCCGCGCGCAGTCATTGCCGCGCGCACGTGGTCTTCGCGCACCAGCGTACTCGCGCGGTCGGCGGCTTCTTCCATGGAAAGGTGCGCCAGCATCGTCAAACGCCGCGGGAGTCCCGCGGCGGCCTGTGTCAGGAGCGTTCTTGCCTCGGGCGTGAAGATGTGCTGCCCCGGCGCCAGCCCCGCTCGTGAGAGCCGGAAATCGAGGATTGCGCCGGCCATCGCCTCATCGAGCGGCTGCAGGCGAATCCACGAATCGACGCGGTCGACGAGGTTGTGCCGCGCGTTGAGCCGCCGCTCGAGTTCGCTCTGCCCGAAGAGCAGCATGTTGAGCAGTTTCTTCTGCGGCACGTGGTAGTTCAGCAGCAGGCGGAGCGCTTCGAGGTTTTCGTCGCTGAGGTTCTGCGCTTCGTCGATGATGAGCACGAGCGTCCGGCTTTCGAGAACGGCCGTTTCGAAGAAGAAATTTTTGAGCGCGTTTTTCAGGGCGGCGCTGGAACGCGGCGGAAGGGAGAGTCCGAATACGCGGCCGACCGCGATCAGGAATTCGACCTCGGTGGCGAACGTGGGGTCGAGGATCTTGCCCAGGACCACCCGGTCGTCCGCGAGGAGTTCTTGCTCCAGGGCTCCGGATAGGCTCGTCTTGCCGGTGCCGGGCTCGCCGAGTACAACCGTGAGGCCGCGCGACTCGTCGATGCACGCCGCCAAGCGATCTTTCGCTTTACGAAGGGCACCCAGTTCGCAATAAAAATACGGGTCGGCCGTGTCTAAAAACGGATCGCGCTCTAGACCGAAGTACCGGTAGTACTTGGACATTGAATTGTTAGGTTAGGCGGATGAGGCAGAAGTCATGCCGTGGCCGTCCCGCGTTGCAATAAGCAGTCGTAAACCCGCAGTCCTAACGTCGGATTATCGCTCAGCCGATACAACGTTTGTGCGTGCCGAACCGACAGCGCAGGGCGTGAACGTCATTGGCTTCGTTAGCGCCAGCCTCGGGCTGGGCAGCGCAGCCCGCCATACGATTTCAAGTCTCGTAAGCAGTCGCGTCCCGGTCGCCGCCGTCGACATCACGTTGCCGGACGGGCGCAGTGGCGCAGATCAGACATGGGCGCACCTCAATATTCGTAGCACGGACGCGCTTCCGCACCGAATAAATCTCGTTCATCTCAATCCGCTCCATGCCGTTCAAGTCTGGCAGCAATTTCCTGCGTGGTTTTCACAGAGCGTCAACGCAATCGTGCCCTTCTGGGAACTCTCCGTCCCTCCTCAGGATTGGATTCCGGCGATTGCGATGTACGATTTGATGCTCGCCCCGACGCAGCACATTGCCTCGGTTTTTCGCAATCTCGTCTCCATTCCGGTTCGTCCCTATCCCTTAGGGGTTTCTAGCGTCCAAGGTAATCCGTCGCGCTCGCGCTTTGAGATACCGCCGGAGGCGTTTGCATTCGTTTGTGCGTTTGACACCGATAGCGGACTCAATCGGAAGAATTCTTTGGGCATGATCCGCGCGTTCGACCTTGCCTTTCACGACGATCCAACTACTGTTCTGGTCGTCAAGACGAACGGCTTGACGAAGCACCCGCAACTCGAGGAATTACTCGCGCGGCTGCCGCGCGAACGCTACGTCGTCATTCGCGACTATTTACCGTATGCGGATGTTTTGAATTTGTACGCGTCCTGCGACGCATTCTTGTCATTGCACCGCGCGGAGGGCTTGGGACTCGGTCTGCTTGAAGCGATGTCGCTCGGAAAACCGGTAATCGCGACGGGCTGGTCCGGAAACCTGGACTTTATGGACGAGACGTGCGCGGCCATGGTGCGGTTCACGCTCGTTCCGGTCGTCGACCCGCACCCCGAATATTCGCAAACGAGATTTCAGCAAACGGCCTTTTGGGCGGAAGCCGATATTTCGCACGCGGTACTTCAGATGCGCAGGGTTCGTCAGGATGCCGATTATCGTGAGACGATCGGGCGCGAAGCGCGACGGCGCGCGCAGGCGCGTAACGCGGAATTCGCGGCTCCGGCCGCGCAGCTTTTGGGGGCGCTGCTGGAAGAGAAGAACTGGCAGCAAAAGAACGCTTACTGAAGCGCCGGGGTCTCCGCCACGGCTACACCGAGTTCTCGTGCCAACCGCCGGTGGTTCGCGAACTGCGCCGATCCGTCGTCGCGGTAACTTTCAAGCGCGCCGACCAATCTGCCGACGATCGTCCACGCCAGCGGCTCTCCGATCAAGATCACGCCGCAGGAGGCCTTTTGCTCCAAGCGCGCCATGAACGTCGGAGCACCGGGGTCCGAACTCGCGTTGGGGAGCCACACGATGGCAACGCCCTCCGGCCCCGCGTCCAATCCACCTAATAGTTCGAGCGCCCCGGTGATGTTGCCGGCGAATACCGCGTGTAACGGTCGGGGCGGATCCAATGCGAATTTCGGCTCGAAGCTCGTAGGCGGGAGCCGGCCCTCCATATCTGCGACCGTTTGGCGAAGTACGCTTGGCAAATCGTCCGATTCGATTAGGCGTCCACCCGAAAATCGCGCTCGAGGCGTGCTCTCGCTCAGAAAACGGCGGGCTGCCAGAGATAGCGCGCGCAAGTGCTCCGCCGGCATCGCGAGCGCCCTGGCCCAGGGCAGTGGATCGTCGACCTGAACGCCTAGCCGAAGCTCCGAGCCGCGCTCGTAACACAATCTGCCGATCGCGTCGATGCCGTCGCTCATTCCGCCCTGAACGTGAATTACCGCGCTCGCATCTTCCCCGAATAACCGATTGGGCGGATTCTTACCGGCGAGCAAATCGACGAGCCACGGCATCGTTTGGTCGACGTGATTTCGCGACATGACCGTTTCATACGCAGCTGCAGCGGCTCGCTCGCGAAGTTCATCGTCGAGTACCAAATGGAGCAGCGCCTCATCAAACGACGTCGGCGGTCCATGGTTCGACCAATCCGTATAGGCGTAGTCGAGCGAATGGAGTCCATAGATTCCGAATGCTTTGTCTCCCGCGTTCGGATGAAAGCTTGCGCACGTCATGACGACAGGCCGCCGCGCGACGGCGGCCTCGAGCACGGTCGTCGATTCGCCGGCATAAATGTCACATGCGTGATACAGATCCTCGAGATCGTGCCGCGTACCCAAGAACAGAGCCGATGCGGGGCTTGCAGCGCGCGTCTGCTGTGCCAGCGTGCCGTCGCCGACGACGACCAGCCGGACGCGTTTGCCGGTGTGCGCCGCCACGGCGTCGACGGCCCGTGCGAGTGGTGGAATTGCCGGCACCTTATCGACGTCCAAGCGGCATATCGTCAGCACCATGATTTCGCCGTCGGAGATGCCGATTTCCCGACGTACCGTTGAGCGCGGCTGCTTCGGCGCACGCATGCGGTCGTCCATCGGAAAGGCGCAGTACCGTGCGTCGCGGTAGTCGAAACCAAACGTCTGGGCGTGCTTGCGGATCGTATCGAATGAGTAGCCGATAATGCGGCCTTCGCGTGCAGCCAGCTGCATCTCCGCCACGTTGTGCGGCGTCGGCGGCAAGAAATACGTGTCGGATAGAATAGGGACGTATACCGGCAGCCGGCTGCCGAACGCAGCGCGTGCCATCAGGAATGGCAGTTTTGCCGTCGCGACCATCGCGTCGATGGCGTGCTCGCTCGACGCGCGCACGAGCTGCGCCGTGTCCGAAACGATCTGTTCGTATTCGAGCGCGATGCACTGACGCACGGAATTTATGGGAACGTGCACGATGTTGTGTCCGTCCGCGCCTTCGAGAACCGGGCTCTCCGGAGAAAAAACAACGACGGTGTGGCCCTGCTGGGAAAGCCAACGCGCCTGGAGCAGCATGAAACGGCCCTGACCGTCTACGTTTTCCATCTCGGTAAAGAGCGCGATATTCATGCTGTTCCCGCCGACAATTTCCGCGCAATTGTGGTGAATTCGTAGAGACCGTAGTCGTGCAGCGTCGCTATCCAACGGCCGTAGCGCGTTCTGCACCAGTCGAACATACGATGAGGGTCTGCGTAATAAAGATCGGCCCGCATGCGGTCCGCGTCGGAGTACATCGTCAGCATGTTGAACGCCATCGCGCTTTTGGCCAGAGCCGACATGCGTTCGAGCGTCTCGAAGACGTAGGACTCCCATTCGTGTACCGAGACATCCATTTTGACGTTGAAGATTCCGCTTGCAATAACGACGTCGGCGGGTTGTAATGAGGAAAAATCTGCGGTAAACCTCGCGTCCGGATAGCGGCTTTGCGCCGTCTCAATCATTGCAGCGGCTACGTCGAAACCGACGTACCGCACCTGCGGGTTGAGTTTCGTAACGAACTCGTAGAACGCTCCGTATCCGCATCCGTAGTCCAGCACGCTGACGGGGCCCGATGGCGGTATCGCGCGTAAGAACTGCTCGAACCGAAGATGTTGCGATTCGGTTGAGTTCCAATCCACGCCGCGCGGGGTTGCCCCGTGTTCGGCCAGCCGTGCCGTATAATACGCGTCGATCTTTTGCAGGACTTTATGCAAGCGCCGGCTCCAGTGCCGCCGCCGACCCGATATACTTACACGCGTCTTTGCCGGTGCAGAAAAGCAGATCGACGATGCTCACCCCGTGTTCGAAGGGCGGATGTAACTGCTGGTATTCGGGATAGCCCGCATACGATTTGTACCTGACCTGAATCCCGGCTGCATTCCAAAGCGACTCGTCGATATACGACTTCGCCGCCGGGCCCGAAAGGTATTCGGTCGCGCCTAGCTGTCTGCAGATGTTGATAAGACGCTCATTTTTCCCTTCGGCGCTGCCGAACTGCTCGGACCGGTGGATTGGAGTGTCGATGCCCAAATACGATGCGATGCCGCGCAGGAGCACTTCGTTGACGTGAGTGAGCAGTTCGTGCTGTCGAACCTTGCCAAACAAGTCCTCCACGAGCGGCCAGACCGTGTCGAAACCGTCTGCGCGCTTGTACGTGTGCCACAGCGTGCGCGTATGTTCGTCTGCCCAACCCGAATTCGAAATCATCGTTTCGTTGATCGCCTGATCGTATTTGCCCTTTACGGTTACGGGGACGGTGAGCCAGGCCAAGCCGCTGCTTGTTTTTATGAGGTTACGGTTGCGCCAGTCGCGTCTGGTGTATTGCACCTGGTCGAGAATGACAAAATCGTCACAGCAGGCGATGAAGTCGAAGTAGCCCTTCCAAGGGATGTAATTCGACTGGATGATCCCGACGCGGCGGCCGTTAGAAGTTGCGGAGTTCATTGCTGCGCCGATCGTCTACCGTCGTCTGGGTCGCCTTATAAACGCCGCTCTCCACGGTGTCCTTGAGAATGACCGCGCCCGCGCCCACCACGCAGTTCGACGCGACGCGTATACCGTCGCGAAGCGTGGCGTTGACGCCGATAAAGGTATTGTCACCGATGGTGCAGTGGCCGGAGACGACGGCGTGGCTGGCGATGAAGACGTTGTTACCGATGGAACTGTGGTGGCCGATGTGATTCCCGCTCCACAGGACGCAGTTGTCCCCGATCGTAACGAACGGCTGGATGACGTTGTTCTCGAAGATGAAACATGCTTCGCCGATCGACGTTTCCTTCCAGCGGTGGACGTTCGAGTTGACGTACGACGGCATCCGGTATCCGAGCGCTTTGCAGCGTTCGTACACGGCTTTGCGCGCTGCGTTGACTTTGCTGAACCCGATAGCACAAAAGACGTCGAAGTGTTGAGACGGAAACGTACGTTCCAGCGTTTCGAATGGAACGATGGGAATGCCCAGCAGAGAGGGTTGCGTAATGTACGCTGCGTCGACCGTAAACGCCGCTATCTCGTAACCCGCGTCATCGCGCAGATAGACGGACGCAACCTGACCGAAGTCGGTAGCGCCGAAAATGACGGCTTTTTTCATGCGACCTTCGTCGGCGCGTAGCTGCAGATTGCCTCGATGACTCTGTCTTGCTGATCGTGCGTCATATCGTTAAAGAGCGGAAGCCGGACTAGGCGGTCACTGACCGAGTCGGTGACCGGGCAGCGAACGTCGCTCGCGCCGAGTTGTTCGGCGGCGTCCGATCGATGTAGGGGTTGATAGTGAAATACGGCGGACACGTTGTGACGGCGAAGCCAATCGATGAGGCTCTGTCTCTCGGAGAGGTCGGGCATGAGCACGTAGAACATGTGATACGATTGCTCGCAGTGTGACGGAACGGTAGGCAGCGACACTCCAGCCGAACGGCTCCAGCCGGACAACGCACTAGCGTATCGCTCCCAGATTTCGCGCCGCGTGCGCTGAATGCGATCTCGCGCCTCGAACTGTGCCCACAGGACCGCGGCGAGTAGATCTGAGGGCAGGTAACTCGAACCCGGCGCCACCCACGTGTATTTGTCGATCTGCCCGCGGAAGAACCGGTTGCGGTTCGTGCCTTTTTCACGCACGATTTCCGCCGGCTCTATGAGGGCCGCCTGATTGATGAGCAGAGCGCCGCCTTCGCCGCACGTGAAGTTTTTTGTTTCGTGAAAACTTTGCGTTGCCATGACGCCGAAGCTGCCTAGCGGCTTATCCTTGTAACGCGCAAAGAGCCCATGCGCGTTGTCCTCGATTATCGGTATTCCGTGCCGGTCGGCGATGGCGGAGATCGCGTCCATTTCACACGCCACGCCGGCATAGTGCACTACGATGATCGCTCGAGTGCGCGGTGTGACCGCGGTTTCGATGAGCCGCTCGTCGATGTTGAGCGTGTCGGGCCGGATGTCGATGAAAATCGGCTTGGCGCCGCGCAAAACGAACGCATTAGCCGTGGACACGAACGTAAACGAAGGCAGAATGACCTCGTCTCCGGGCCCGATATCGAGAAGCAGAGCGCACATCTCCAGCGCGTGCGTACAATTCGTCGTCAAGAGCGCCTTGGGAACGCCCAGCTCGCGCTGCAGAAGCTGCTGACAGAGCTGCGTATAAAAGCCGTCGCCCGATATATGATATCGCGACAGGGCATCGAACATGAATTGCTGCTCGTTCCCGGCAAAGCTTGGCTTGTTGAACGGGACCGGCGAGTCCGGATCGTGTATCATAACTGTTGGCAGTCCAAGGACTTACGGTTCATGTATCGTCCATGCGGCGCCTTTCCTTCAGTGGCGAGTATAAAGGTGAAGTGGGAGAAACTCGGGCGTATCTTCGACCCCGCCGGTAAAGCGGGCTGGATGGTGACACACGCTGCCCTCCCGACGCCCATGCACGTCGGCGGCGATCGCTATCGCATATACTGCGCCGGGCGCGATGCACAGGGACGTTCGCAGGTCGGCTTTTTTGAAATCGACCTCCGTGAGCCGCGGGAAGTGCGCGCGTTCTCGGAGCGGCCGGTGCTGCGGCTGGGCGATCTCGGCGCGTTCGACGATTGCGGCGTCATGAACACGTGCCTCGTGCGGGATGGTGCTAAGCTGTTTCTTTACTATGTCGGAATGAGCACGGCGGTTACGGTACCGTTTCGCTCGTTTACCGGTCTGGCGGAGAGTACGGACGGCGGGCACTCGTTTGAGCGAGTGTCGCGGGGGCCGATACTGCCTCCTGACGACATCGATCCCTTTCTGACCGCCGCCTCATTCGTGCGGCACACGGCGGCAGGCTGGCAAATGTGGTACACGTCGGGAACGCGGTGGGCAACCGGCCCCCCTCCGCAGCACTACTATCACATTAAATATGCCGAATCGGACGAGGGAAAAACGTGGCGCAAGGCCGGCCGCGTTGCCGTAGACTTTGTGAACGATGACTACGCCATTGCGCGTCCATGGGTGCTTTGCGACGACGATCGTTGGCGAATGTGGTACTCGCACCGCGGCGACGCGTATCGGTTGGGCTACGCGGAGTCCGGCGACGGCTTAGCGTGGCGGCGCATGGACCATGCCGTGGGCATTCAGACCTCTGCGGCCGGTTGGGACAGCGAAATGATCTGTTACGCCTCGGTTTTCGACCATGGCGGAGAGCGTTTCATGCTCTACAACGGTAACCGTTACGGGTTAACCGGAATAGGTCTTGCCCGGCTCGCGCGATAGCGTTTGCCCCTTAAACGGGCTCAGAATTCTGCCGATGACTCATTGGCGATGATTAGAACGGTCGCACGCGGTGAGTTTCTCGACTTCGTACAAAGCTCGACTCGCGAATTCATGGATTCGATAGCGGATCTGGACGTTTATATTGTCAAGAAGTTTTACGAGCCTGAAAGAGTGCTTGCAATTCGTGATTTTGCCGCGCGCTTGGCGAAGTCGCAACCGCCATCATGGCACCCATGCCTGGACGGCGTCCCCGATTATCATCGTGTGAACGACGAATACGAGCGCTCTTGGGTTAGAGGCAAGCTCCACGGGTTCTACTTTCATTATTTCAACGATAATCGATGGATTCTTGAACAGTTCAAAGATCTGCTCGAACTGAAGAACGGATTGCGGGGCGCCGAGAAAGATGCGGATTACACGTCGCTTCCGTCCGCGGGCGTCATCTCCCGTGTTGTAAGTCAACACTATCCCCGTGGGGGTGGCTATCTGAGCGAACACGTGGACCCGGCCAGCGATTTTGCAATGATTCAGACCATCATCCAAGCTTCGACGCCGGGAAGAGACTTTTCAGAAGGAGGTCTTTATTTCCGCGCGAGCGAGGAAGCAGAGCCGGTATATCTCGATGGGGGCACGGAACCGGGAGACCTCATCGTGCTTACGCCGAACGTTCGGCACGGCGTGGCTCCGATAGATCCCTCGGCGAGGCTGGACTGGGAATTGGAAACCGGCCGGTGGATGGTTCTACCGATTATCCTGCGCTCCGACTACAACATGGACCCGGCGACGAAGCCGCGCCAGATCGCTGCATCATCTTGAGCGTTCGAGTGCTGCCGGACGATCACGATCTCACGACGCGCTTGTTTCTTAACGCGTTACGCGAGCACGTTGACGTTCGAGGCGTGGTGCATGTCGGCGCCCATCGTGGCCAAGAAGTCGCTCACTACCAGCGAGCCGGCATTAGCCAAATCGTTCTCATCGAACCGAATCCTTCGAATTATGCGTACCTCGAAGCGGAATTTGGAAAAAATTCCGATATCACCGTTTTGCCCTATGCGATAACGGACTTCGACGGCCACGTCGAGATGAATGTGAACCATAGCCGTACGGGCAACGACGAATCTTCAAGTATTCTGCGTCTTAAAAGGCTGGCCGAGATCGTCCCGACCGTACAGACCGTCGAGACCGTGCGCGTTGCGAGCCGCCGGCTGGATACGTTGTACGATTCGAGCGCACTGCGTGGTTGCAATTTTTTGAACATCGACATACAAGGCGCTGAGCTACAGGCGTTGCGAGGGGCAAGAGCGTTCCTACGCGACGTCGATGCCATACTCATTGAAACGAATTTGATCGAGATGTACGAAGGCTGCGCCCTCGAACCTCAAATTGAAGACGAGCTAAACTCTCTCGGATTCGATTGCGTCGAACGAGTCTATCACGAACTGTATGATGCGGCGGGGCGCTTCCCGGCTTGGGGTGAGTGTCTCTACGTAAGAGCGCGCGAACCGGTCAATTAGACCGGTCAAAGTAGGACACGCCGCCGCGTACCCCTAGCGTACCGATTCGTTGCGCGTACTGATGCTTGTAGTTGCGCATCACGTCATCGTACTCAACGGGCAACTTCGCCCGCAAGCCGTATTCATTGCGAATATTATGCAATTGATGCGCGAGGGACATGGGCTCTACCAATAGGCGGTAAACGGGCCAGTCGAACGACGTATGAGGCTCGTCCAGGAAAATCATCCAGGGCTGTTCGTTCGGAAATTCGAGCCAGTACGATACCTCGGGTGCGTAGGGCACGCTCTCACCATCGGTACGCTGAAGGAGCACCGCAAATCCGTTCGGTTTCGCGGGATTATCACCCCAGACTTCGACCTCTTTCACCTTCGTGCCCGTAAATAGCGTACCGAGCCCCATCGGGGTGAAGCGCCAGTAGTCGCGGTAGCGCGGTTCGTAGTGGACGATTTGTGAAAACGGAACGGAAACATAGATGTAGCCGCCGACCTTCGTGATGCGAAGCATTTCGCGCGCCGCACTCCACGGATCTTCCAAGTGCTCGAGCATGGCGGTGGAGATGACCCAGTCATATCGTTGATCGGAAACCGAATTCATATCGTTGACCGTGCCCGTGTACGTCGCTGCCGTAGGGCAGCCGGGCATTTCGAACGTGTGGTATTCGGTAACGGGAAACATCTCGGCGTGATGAAGTTCGTCGCTGAGCGCACCTGCGCCGATGTTGAGAAGGGAGCCGGAGGTACGCGGGCCGAGCAGCTCTTGGAAGTACGCGGAGATGATGCCGTCGCTGACGATCTGCTGTGCCCCCGGACGCGTGACCCGAAGCCTCGACCGGGGCGCCGACGCACCGAATCGCGCCGGCGATTGCACGACCGTCATGATAGGCCGGCGGTTTGCACGGCCGGCGATTGCCCCGCTGCCACCAATTCGTTTGCCCGGAACAGCGATTCGAACGTGCCTGCGTCGGTCCACCAGCCGTCGAGGACGTCGTAATACAGGTCCCCCTCTTTGATGTAGGCGTTGTTGACGTCCGTGATCTCGAGCTCACCGCGCGCCGACGGTTTGAGGCGCTTGCAGAAGTCGAACACGCGCCGATCGTACATATACATGCCGGTTACCGCATAGCGGCTCTTGGGCTCGATGGGTTTTTCCTCGATGCGAACGATGCGATCGCCGTCGAGCTGCGGGCAGCCGAAGCGCTCCGGATCTTCGACTTCCTTGAGCAAAATGCGTGCGCCGGAGTCTTGCTCTTCGAATGCGCGCACGTACTTCGAGATGTCGTCCTGCACGATATTGTCGCCCAGAATGACGACGACGCGCTGCCCTTCGGCAAAGTGTTCGCAGAGTTTGAGCGCGTCCGCGATCCCGCCTTCGCCTTCCTGGTAGGTGTAATATATATCTTTGAGACCGAACTCGCGGCCGTTACCCAGCAAGCGCAGAAAATCGCCTGCGGAGTTGCCGCCGGTGACGATCATGATGTCTTTGATACCGGCGCGAACGAGCGTCTCGATCGGATAGTAGATCATCGGCTTGTCGTAGATCGGCAGAAGATGCTTATTCGTCACCTTCGTCAGAGGACGAAGCCGCGATCCGAGACCGCCCGCGAGTATGATGCCTTTCATGATCGTTCCTTATCTATGCGCGTATTGACGCTGGTAATACGCGGCGAAGTCGCCGTTCTTGAGCGGGCGCCACCACGCCTCGTTCTCGCGATACCACGCGATCGTCTCGCGCAGCCCTCGATCGAACGCGACCCGCGGCTGCCAGCCCAGCGCGTGCGCTTTGGCGCAGTCGACGGCGTAACGGCGGTCGTGGCCTTCGCGGTCGGCAACGTGCCGCACGTGCGTGTCCATCGAGCGCCCGCAACCCTCGAGCAGCATGCGCGTGATCTCGATATTGGTACGCGGGTTGCCGCCGCCGATGTTGTAGACGTTTCCGAGTTCCCCGTGCTCGAGCACGTGCAGAATGCCGCGCGCGTGATCATCTGCGTGCAGCCAATCGCGAATCTGCAAACCGTCGCCGTACACGGGCACGCTCTGGCCGTCGAGCAAGTTCGTGACGAAGAGCGGAATGAGTTTTTCGGGATATTGCCGCGGTCCGTACGTGTTCGAGCCGCGCGTGACGAGCACCGGCGTTTTGTACGTCGTCCAGTATGCCAGTACTTGCAGATCGCCGCCGGCTTTGCTCGCGCTGTACGGGCTGCGCGGTTTGAGGGGATCCGTCTCAAGCGATTCGCCTTCCGACACGTCGCCGTAGACTTCGTCGGTCGAAACCTGCAGATAACGCGGAATGCAATGCTTGCGGACGGCTTCCAGGAGCACGTGCGTGCCGAGAATGTCCGTGCGCAGAAATGCCTCCGGCTCGAGAATAGAACGGTCGACATGCGTCTCCGCGGCGAAATTGACGATCGCGTCCACGCCGTCGGCAACGGCTTCCTCGACGATGGCCGCGTCGCAGATATCGCCTCGCAGGAAACGATAGCGGCGGTCGCCCTCGAGGTCCGCGCAATTCGCGGGATTCCCCGCGTACGTCATGGCGTCGAGATTGACGACCTGTGCCTGGGGTCTCTCCCGCAGAAGCACGTGAATGAAGGTGGACCCGATAAACCCGAGTCCGCCGGTGACCAGCAATCGCATCACCTTAGGGTTCGGCGCGCAGGGAAAGCGGCATTAGGGCTCGGCGCCGGAGCCGGCCGGCCTGCCGGCCGGGCCGGCGGCAGCTTGCAGGCGCGGTCCGGGCGGCAGCGGCCATTGCCGCCTCTTCCGAGCGCGTGGTATACTCTGGCGGTTGTCACCATCTCGCCCCTCACGGAGGAGGGGTGTTTATGGCCCTCATCAGACCGGCACCAGGACGGACGCCGGCCGGGGTCCAGAGAGGAACCGATCTTGTCAGTTATTTCGATGCGCGCCCTGCTCGAAGCGGGCGTCCACTTCGGCCACCAGACCCGCCGGTGGAACCCGAAGATGAAGCCGTACATCTTCCAAGAGCGGAACGGCATCTACATCATCGACCTCGCCCTGACCGTGCAGAAACTGCGCGAGACCTACGAAGCGGTCAAGCAGATGTCGCGCGAGGGCAAAGTCATTCTCTTCGTCGGCACCAAGAAACAGGCGCAGGACGTAGTTAAGGAAGAGGCGGAGCGCGCCGGCACCTACTTCGTGAACCAGCGCTGGCTCGGCGGCACCTTGACGAACTTTTCGACCATTCAGAAGCGCATCGCCCGCCTTCGCGAGCTCGAGAACATGAAGCAGCAAGGCGACTTCGACCGTCTTCCGAAGAAAGAGGTCGCGAAGCTCTCGGACGAGATGGGCAAGCTGGAACGCTTCCTGGGCGGCATCAAGGACATGCACCGCCTGCCGGACGCCATCTTCATCGTCGATCCGAAGAAAGAGCAGATCGCGGTCAACGAAGCCCGCAAGCTGAAGATTCCGATTATCGCCGTCATCGACACCAACTGCGATCCCGACGAGATCGACTATCCGATCCCGGGCAACGACGACGCCATCCGGGCCGTTAAGCTGATGGTCTCCAAGATCGCGGACGCCATCATCGAGGGCCGCACCGAGACCGAGAGCGAGGGCGACGCCGCTGTGTACGGCGAACCCGAGGCGGCCGAGTCCTACGCGCAGCCGGAAGAGTCGGTCACGACTATGGCGCAAGCCGAAGCCGGCGTCTAACGACCCGGAGTAAGCGACGAAACAGAGAGGCCTTCGGGCCTCTCGTGCTAATCTGAAGAACTGCTAAAAAATCTGGAGTAAAAACGTGTCTACCGTGGCGTACCAACCGAAAGCCGACGAAATCAAGAAACTGCGCGAACTCACCGACGCGCCGATGATGGACTGCAAGAAAGCCCTCGTCGACGCCGGCGGCGACATGGACAAGGCGAAGGAAGAGCTGCTCAAGCGCGGCGCCGCCCAGGCGCAGAAGAAAGCCGAGCGCGTGGCCAACGAGGGCCTGGTCGCCAGCTACATTCATGCGGGCGGCAAAATCGGCGTGCTCGTCGAGGTCAACAGCGAGACCGACTTCGTCGCGCGCAATCCGAAGTTCGGCGAACTCACGCGAGACATCGCGATGCACATCGCGGCTATGTCGCCGCAGTACATCGACCGTGAGAGCGTGCCGGCGGACGTTATCGAAGGCGTGCGCGGCGAACTGAAGGGCGCCGTTCCGGCGGGCAAACCGCCGGAGGTCGCGCAGAAGATCGTCGACGGCAAACTCAACAAGTGGTACGAAGAGCATTGCCTGCTCGATCAGCCGTTCGTCAAAGACGACTCGATGAGCGTCGGCGATTTGATCAACAGCGTCGTCGGCGTGCTGGGCGAGAAGATCAAGGTTCGCCGCTTCACGAAGTACGCGCTGGGAGACAGCCAGTAACTTGCAAACCGCCGCACCGAAATACCGCCGCGTTCTGCTGAAGATCTCCGGAGAGGCGTTCTCCGGGACGGAGACCGGCGTCGACGTCCATACGACCGAAGACATGGCCCGGCAAATCGCCGAGGTTCATCGCGACGGCGTTTCGGTAGCGGTCGTGGTCGGCGGCGGAAACATTTGGCGCGGCAAAGTGCACGAAGAAGCGGGCATGGACCGCGCGACCGCCGACTACATGGGCATGCTGGCGACGGTTATCAACGCGCTCGCGCTGCAGGACGCGCTCGAGCGCATGGGCGTGCCTTCGCGCGTGCAGACCGCAATCGCGATGCACCAAATCGCCGAACCCTACATCCGCCGCCGTGCGATCCGCCATTTGGAAAAAGGGCGGGTCGTTATTTTTGCGGCCGGCACCGGCAATCCGTATTTCACGACGGATACGACCGCCGCGCTGCGCGCGGTCGAAGTGGGCGCCGAAGCGATTCTGAAGGCAACCAAAGTAGACGGCATCTACAGCGCCGATCCGAAAAAGCATCCCGACGCGACACGCTTCGAGCAGCTCGCGTATTTGGAAGTATTGCAGCGAGGGCTGGAGGTCATGGACAACACCGCGCTCACGCTGTGCATGGACAACAATCTGCCGATTATCGTGTTCGACATGGCCGTCCCCGGGAATATCCGCCGCGTCGTGTGGGGTGAATCCATCGGCACGCTCGTCGGCAAGATCAGTTCTCTGAACCCCGTTTAAGGATCTCACTGGGGAGATTTTCATGGCAGATATGAAAGACGCCGAAAACAAGATGCAAAAATGCGTGGAAGCCACGCGTGGCGAGTTCGCTTCGATTCGCACCGGGCGCGCGACGCCCGCGCTGCTCGATCGTCTGCACGTCGAGGCGTACGGCGCCTCCGTGCCGCTCAAGCAGGTTGCGAGCGTAAGCGTTCCGGATTCGCGCTCGCTCGTCATCACCGCGTTCGATCGCAACACGGTCGGCGACATTCGCAAAGCGATCGAGAAAAGCGATCTCGGCCTCACGCCCAACGTCGACGGCAATGCCGTGCGTCTGGCCATTCCGCCGCTCAACGAAGAGCGCCGCAAAGACTTGGTCAAAGTGGTCAAAAAGAAAGCGGAAGACGGCAAGGTCGCGGTGCGCAACGTGCGCCACCGGATTCACGACGATCTCAAGGCGCAGCTCAAAGACCACAAAATCACGGAAGACGACTCCAAGCGTCTCCAGGAACAACTGCAGAAACTGACCGACAAATTCATCAAAGACATCGATCAGCTCGTCGCAGCCAAAGAAAAAGAAATCCTCGAGGTCTAATGGCCTCCCCCTCCCTGGACGAACTCGTTCTCATGCCGGAAGTCGACGCGCGGCGCGCGCTCGCCGCGCAGTCCGTCGTTCTGCGCGTGCTCGCACCGGTCGGGCACTACGCGGGATGCGGCACCCTGCGCGTGCTGCGCATTCGGCCGCAAGAAGAGCATATCGAGATGGTTTGCGGGTACGAAGCCTACGATCGGCTCTCCGCATGACTATTTCAGGCATTCTTCCGGCATTGGCCGAGCAGCTCGACCAGGCTCGGCTGCCTAGACACGTAGCCATCATCATGGACGGCAATCGCCGCTGGGCCAAGGGGCGCGGCTTGCCCGGCATCGAGGGCCACCGGCGCGGCATGGTCGCGCTGCGCGAAGTCACGCGCGCGGCCCGCGATCTCGACATCCCGATTCTGACCGTCTACGGATTTTCGACGGAAAACTGGCGCCGCGACTCGACCGAAATCTCGCTGCTGCTCGATCTCTGCGTGTACTTCGCGCACAACGAACTTGCCGAGCTCTGCCGCAACAACGTGCGCGTGAACGTGATCGGCGCGTACCGCGCGCTGCCGCCCGCCTCGCGTGGAGCGCTCGAAGAACTCATGGAGCGAACCGCCGGGAACAGCGGCCTGCTGCTGAACCTCGCGGTGAACTACAGCGCGCGCGCGGAACTCGAGCGGGCGGTCCAAGCGATTGCGCAAGACGTTGCGGCCGGGCGCCTGCGCGCCGATGCCATCGACGACCGGGTCATCGCTTCGTACCTCTATACCGCCGAAATGCCCGATCCGGATATGCTCATCCGCCCAGGCGGTGAACATCGCTTGTCTAACTTCTTACTCTACCAAGTGGCCTACACCGAACTCGTCATGACGGACGTGTACTGGCCCGACTTCGGCAAGGATGAATTCGTACGGGCGCTGATAGAGTTTCAAAAGCGGCAACGGCGTTTCGGGGGCGCGTAAGCGCACCTGCCGCCGCGCCGCCCGGCGATCACACCATGACGCGGCGCATCGTCGTGGGGCTTGCGCTTGCAATCGTGGGCCTCGGGTGCGTCGCGTGGGCACCCGCTTTTTACGCGCTGCTCGTTGTGCTCGGCTCTATCATGCTCTACGAGCTCTCGCGCCTGTGCGATATCAAAGGCCAGCCGCTCGAATTCCAAGTCGCCATCATCGGCGTGCTCGCGTACATCTTTCTGGCCATCTTCCACGGCATGTCGCGCTGGGAAGGCGTGCTGCTCGCATTTATCGTGCTTGCGACGTTCTGGCTCGGCATGTACGGCGAACAGCAAGGCTACTTCGCGCGCACCGCTTACACGCTGGTCGCGGTGCTGTATATCGGCAAGCTGCTGACCTATTTCGTCTTCATTCGCGAAGTGCCGGCGTACGGCGTGTATTGGACGGTGTTCGTAATCGTGCTGATCGCCATGACCGACATCAGCGCGATGGCCATCGGTTCGCTCATCGGCAGGCATCAACTCACGAAGATCTCGCCGAAGAAGACGATTGAAGGCTCGGCCGGCGCGCTGGTCGCCGTTACGGTGCTCGGAGCGCTGCTCACGTACGTGCCGTACTTGGGGATGTCGTGGTGGCAGGGCGCGGCGCTGGGTGCGGCAACGTGTATCGCGGCTCAGGCTGGCGATCTCGTCGAATCCGCGCTCAAGCGCGATGCGGGCGTCAAGGATACCGGCACGGTGATTCAAGGGCACGGCGGCGTGCTCGATCGATTTGATTCGTATCTTTTCGGCGGCATGGCCTTCTTCGGCGCGCTGCACATCTTGGGGCTTTTGAGCGTTGGCTAAAAAACGCATAGCGATTCTGGGCAGCACCGGTTCGATCGGTACGCAGGCACTCGATGTGATCTCGCGTTACGGAGATCGATTCGAAGTGGTAGCACTCGCTGCGGGCAAACAAGTCGACAAGCTGCGCGAACAAGCGGCCCAGTTCGGCGTTCGCATCGCCGCGAGCGCGCAAGAGGGATCGGACGGCTTGCATCGCGTCGCAGTCGAGAGCGAGCCCGACATCGTGCTGGCTGCGACGGACGGATTCGTTTCGTTCGACGCGGTGTTCGCAGCCGTGGAGCGCGGCATCGACATCGCCGTTGCGAACAAAGAATTAATCGTGGCCGCGGGCGAACTGCTCATCGCCGCTGCGAAACGCAGCGGTTCGAAACTGCTGCCCGTCGACTCCGAGCACTCGGCGATCTTCCAGTGCTTGGTCGGTGAAGACCCCGAACGCGTGCGCTCGATCATCCTGACCGCGTCCGGCGGCCCGTTTTGGCGCACGGGCGGTGACGAGATCGCGAATGCGACGGTCGATGCGGCGCTCGCCCACCCCACCTGGCGCATGGGTATCAAGAATACGGTGGACTCGGCGAGCATGATGAACAAGGGCCTGGAGGTCATCGAAGCGAGCCGCTTGTTCGGTGTGCCGGGCGAGCGAGTGCAGATTCTCGTGCATCCGCAATCCATCGCGCACGGCATGGTGCTCTTCACCGACGGGAACCTCAAGATTCAAGCCGCCGCTCCCGACATGCGCCTGCCTATCGGCTACGCGCTGGCTTACCCGGACAGATTGCCCTCGGCAGGCTCGGGGGTGGTTCGACAAGCTCACCATGACGAGGGGGCTCGGCTTGGCGAAAGCGATCCCCTGGTTGCGGCGGGGGCGCATCCCGAGGCGAGCGCCTTGCGTTATGAGTTCGAACGGCCCGATCCGGTCCGCTTTCCCTGCGTGCGCCTCGCATACGAAGCGCTCGCCGCGGCCGGAACGATGCCGGCCGTGCTCTCCGCGGCAAACGAAATTGCCGTGGCGGCGTTTGTAGAAGGAGAGATTCGCTTCGGGCAGATTCCGGCGGTCATCGAAACGACGATGTCCGGCGCGTCGGCCGAAGAACTGAGTTTGGACGGCGTCCGCCGCGCCGACCACTCCGCCCGCCGGCGGGCGCGCGAGGTGGTCTCGCAGATGCGCCGCAACCACATAGAGGTATGATGACCGTTTTACTGGCCGCCGCCACCTTTGTGAACATCGAAAAGATCGCGCTGTTCGTCGTGATGCTCTCCGTGCTCATCGTGCTGCACGAATACGGGCATTTCATCATCGCGCGCCTGAACAAGGTGCGCGTGCTCGAGTTCGCGGTCGGCATGGGGCCGCTCATCGCACGTTGGACCAGCAAGCGCAGCGGCACGCAATACTCGCTTCGCGCGCTGCCCATCGGCGGCTACTGCGCGATGCACGGCGAGGACAACCGTACTTCGGAAGCCGACCAGCAGCGCGAATTTCGCCAAACCGTCACCGTGAACGGGCGCGAATACGATCACGACAACTTCCAAGCCAAGAACGCGTGGCAGCGTTTGGCCATCGTGCTCGCGGGACCGGTTGCAAACTTCATTCTCGCGTTCGTCATTCTCGTCGTGAGCGCCGTCGCGTTCGGCGTGAGCAGCGATCAGCCGCGCCCGGTTATTCAAGTCGTGACGCAAAGCTCGCCCGCGCAGCGCGCGGGACTGCGCGTGAACGATGAGATCCTCGCGATCAACGGGCGCGCCGTCAAAGGCGGGCAAGATCTCGTCAACCTCATTCACCACTCGCTGAACAAGCGTTTGGACATCATCTATTCGCGCGGCGGCGTACGCTCGCACGTCGCGATCGTCGCGGGCCACTGTCCGGCGCCGGAGCCCCAGTCGTGGGGCTGCATCGGCTTCATCCCGGTCGATACGCTCGAACACGTGCCGTTTACGGAAGCCGTCGTCGATGCCGGGTACGCGTTCGTGAACATCGGCCGGCAGACGTTCGGGAGCCTCGCGCTGCTCGTGAGCCATCCCGTGAAGTACGGCGGCCAAGTCTCCGGTGTGGTCGGCATGGCGCAGGCCGCCACGGCGATTCAGGACTGGGGCTGGGGGTACTACCTGAGTTTCGCGGCGCTCATCTCGTTCGCGCTCGGCGTATTCAACCTGCTCCCGCTGCCGGCGCTCGACGGCGGGCGCGCCGCGTTCATCGTCGGCGAGCTCGTACGCGGAAAACCCGTCGATCCGGAGAAAGAAGCCTGGGTGCACATCACCGGCCTGGCGGTCCTCATCGCGCTGATGATCGTGATCAACTTCAACAACGTCGTGCAGATCGTGCAAGGAAAGGGTCCGTTCTAAGTGTCTATTCGTCTGCGTAGGGAGAGCAAGCCGGTTTTTCTGCAAAACAAAACCGGTAAAGCCGACGCGAAGGGTGTCTGGATCGGCGGCGACCATCCGGTCGTCGTGCAGACGATGACGACCACCGACACGGCGGACGCCGACGCGACGCTCGAGCAGATCTATGGCCTGGCCATGGAAGGCGCCGAGGTCGTGCGCGTGACCGTGAAAGACCCGCCGGACGCCGCGGCGATGCCGGCGATCGTGCATCGCTCACCGGTGCCCATCGTTGCCGACATTCATTTCGATCATCGCATGGCGCTCGCGGCGATTGAGGCGGGCGTCGCGAAGCTGCGTCTGAATCCGGGCAACATCCGCGATTACAACAAGACGAAGGAAGTCGTCGAAGCAGCCAAAGCCAAAGGCATTCCGATTCGCATCGGGGTGAACATGGGATCGCTCGCGCCGGACCTCGAGAAGACGCTCGGGCACAGCGCGCAAGCGATGGTCGAATCGGCGATGCGCCACGTGGAGATTCTCGAGGAGTTGAATCACACGGACATCGTGATCTCGCTCAAAGCGCACGACGTGACGACGACCGTCCACGCATACCGCCTGATGGACAAGCGTCTGCGCGAGCGCAACACGCCCTACGCGCTGCATTTGGGCATCACGGAAGCGGGCTTGCTGCGCGACGGCACCATCAAGTCGTCGATTGGCCTGGGCATTCTGCTCTTTGAAGGCATCGGCGATACGCTCCGCGTCTCGCTCGCGGCCGATCCGATCGAAGAAGTGCCGGTCTGCTGGAGCATTCTCAAGTCGCTCGGGCTGCGCGAGAAGGGCTTCGAGATCACGGCGTGTCCGTCGTGCGGACGCGCCGAGATCAGCGTGCTGGAGCTCGGCCGCGCCGTCGAAGCGATCGCCAAAGAGTACACGGCGCCGGTGAAGGTGGCCGTGATGGGGTGCGTCGTCAATGGGCCCGGTGAGTCGAAGATGGCCGACGTCGGCGTCGCCGGCGGTAAAGGCAAGGGCGCGATCTACCGCGCGGGAGAGCTGGTCGGCACGTTCCCCGAGGCGGAACTGCTCGGCGCGCTCCGTCTCGAAATCGAGAAGGTTATTGCCGAAAAATATCCTGACTACGTCCATGAAATATCACAAGCCGTCTAACGTCACGCTCGTTGCCACGCTCGTTCTGGCGCTGTTCGGATCGGCGACGTTTGCGTTTTCCAAACCGGTCGAACTGCGTGTCGACGGCCAGCCGGTGATCAGCGACGTTCCGCCCGTCACCACCTCGAGGGGCGTCTTCGTTCCGCTGCGTCCGCTGAGCGACGCGCTCGGTGCGGAGACGAAGTACGAACACAAGTCCGGCGACGTGGTCGTCACGCGCGGCGATCAGACGATGCATCTCAAGGTCGGTTCGACGGATGCAAAGATCAACGGCCGGCCCGTGACGCTGCGTCATGCGCCGTTCCGCGTGCGTGGGCGTGTGATGCTCAGTCTGCACGCCGTGCAGCAAGTCTTCGGCGTGCGTGTGAAGTTCGACAAGATGACGGCGCGCGTCGACCTCAATACGCCCGGCGTCTCCGAAGCCGGCGCGCAGTTCGAGACCCAGTAACAAGGGAACGCCGGTCGTGGATCGCTGGCCGGTTCTGCGTTACGACGATTGGAAGGACACGCTCCACACGCTGCACATGTGGACGCAGATCGCCGGCAAGATTCGTTTGCGGCTCGAACCGCTCGTCAACCACTGGTGGAACGTCCCGCTGTACGTGAGCGCGCGCGGATTGACGACCTCGATGATGACGTACGGCGACGGACGCAGTTTCGAGATGACGTTCGACTTCGTCAAGCACGTCCTGTGCGTCGACGGGTGCGACGGCGAACTCGCGCGCATCGCACTGGAACCAATGAGCGTTGCGGCGTTCTACGAGCGCGTTATGAGTACGCTGAACGATCTGGATCTTCGCGTGCGCATCAATCCCATGCCGAGTGAGGTTCCGGACGCCGTGCCGCTCGATCGCGATACGATGCACGCATCGTACGATCGCGCGGCGGCCGAGCGCTTCTGGCGCGTATTGCTGCAGGCGGACCGTCTGTGCAAAGCCTTCCGCACCGAGTTTACCGGCAAAGCAAGTCCGGTGCATTTTTTCTGGGGCAGTTTCGATCTGGCGTTCACGCGTTTTTCCGGGCGCACCGCTCCGCGGCACCCCGGCGGCGTACCGAACACGCCCGATTGGGTGACCCGCGAGGCGTACTCGCACGAAGTGCACAGCGTCGGATTCTGGCCCGGAGGCTACGGCCTGGACGCGCTCTTTTACGCGTACATGTATCCGGTGCCGGACGGATTTTCCGATGCGCCGGTGCGCCCGCAGAGCGCGAGCTGGAATACGCAATTGCGCGAGTTCGTACTGCCCTACGAAGCCGTTCGCACCTCGAGCGGCCCGGACGATGCGGTGCTCTCGTTTTTCCGCTCGACGTATGAGGCCGGCGCGACGCTCGCGAGGTGGGATCGCGGCGCACTCGAGCGGCAGGTTCTTACGCGGTAAAGCGTTCGATCACGTTGCGCGTAACGCGCGCGACCGCCGGCTCTTCGCTCGCCAGGACGCGAGCCCAATCGGCCGTTGAAGCGGTGAAGATCGTGCCGCCGCATTCTCGCACGCCCATGTCCGCGCGGGCGGTCTGGGAGCGTTCGCCCGAACCGTCGTCGACGGGCCAATCCGCGATCGACGCTGAGGCGACCACGCGCACACCGCTCTCCGGCGGTGCGCCGTCGCACTCGTAGCCGATGAGACGTTCGGGCGCGCCGAAGACCTCGCCGGCTCGCAGATTCGTGCCGGAGAAAACCCAATGATCGGGATCTGCGACCGTGTAGCCCGTGGCCGGACGCGCACCGATCCACTTTCCGCCGCCGTGCCCGTACGTAACGCCGGTGAACCGCCACTCGGGATTTTCCGTCCATCGCCCGATCCGGTGAATGGCTCTTCTCTGCGCATCGTATTCCGTGCGAAACCAGCAGGTGTTGCCGCCGAAAAACGCCGCGTTGCCGCCCTGCGCGACGAACCGCTCCACACGTAAACGCATCGCGTCCGTCCAGTATTCGTGATGGCCGAACGACGCGAGGGCTCGATACGCGTGTAAGTCGATGCATCCTTCATGCAGTTCCAAGTCGGTGCAGCAGTCATACGCGATGCCGTTTTGTTCCAGCCACGCCAGCGCTTTGCCGTCCCAATGTGCGAAGGTTTGCCGCGGTGAAGCGGGATCGTACGCGTCGGCGTTCACTTCGTCCCACGGATGGCCGCCCGTGCCGCCGCCGGGCCGGTGCAGCGAAACCCATTTCGCGCCGCTGTACAAACACTCGCCCTCCTGCGCGCCAAGCGTACCGTCCACGTGCGCGACGTTGTACGCGTGATAGGTGAAGAGCGGCAGCACGACGAGCAGCCGCGCCGACGGACGCTCGGGACGCACGACAAACAGTGCGCGCGCGCTGCGTGCGTCGAGAGCAGGTGCGTCTTGCGGCTGCGAAGCGAACGCCGCGACGTACACGCCCGGTTTCCAATCCTCGTCGATTGCGAATTGGTGCTGCGAATACGCCTGTCCGGCGTGCACGGCGCGCGTCGCGGTGCATGCCGCGCTCTTGCCGCAACGAAGAAACTGGATGAAGAACGCGGGGGCATCGCCGCAGACGTGCAAGCGCAGTCTTTGCCCCTGCGCTACGCACGGTGCGTCCGGATACGCCAGAATCATCAGGCGTGCGCGCGATCGAGCGCTCGAACCCGCCGTTCCAACTGCCGCGGGATGGCGCGGCGTTCGCGAACGATCCAGGGAAGCCCGGTGAGCGCCTCGCCGAGGGCGGCGCGAACGAGCGGATCGCGCAGCGCCAAGCGCGCGTGGCGCGCGAGCGTAGCGATTGCGGCCGGCAGCGAAAAACGCAGCAGCGCGGTCCACAACCGATTGCGCAGTACCAGGCGCCGGCGCGTTTGCGAATCCCGATTCAGCGAGGACGGCTTGTGCCGGATGAGCAGATCCTCGCAATACCACAGCCGCCATCCCCGTGCGGCAAGATCCAGCGAGAGCAGCGACTCTTCGGCGCCGATGAAATAGCGCTCGTGATATCCTCCGGCTTGCAGAAACGCATCCGTTCGCACGATGCTCGCGCCCGCCATGAAGTACACGATTGGGACGCCGGGGCCTTGCGCATCGTTCGCGCACGCGCGCATCGCCTCGCATGCCGGGTCCGTGCGGTGCCCGTCGCCGACGAGCACGCGCCCGTTGAGCACCGCAACGTCGCGATAGGTCGTGAAACGCTCTACCGCGCGCTCGAGCGCGCCCGGTAGCCAGACACAGTCGTCGTCGCAGAACGCGACGAACGGGGTACCCGCCTCGCGAGCGCCGATGGTGCGTGCCGCGGCACCGATATTGCGCCGCAGTTTGAGCAGCAGCACCCGCGAGCCGAACGCTTTACACGCATCGGCGGTCCCGTCGGTCGAGGCGTTGTCGACCACGACGATGCGCGGTTTGGACGGTAAGCCGCAGAGCGCGCTCAGCGTTTGCCGTAAGACGTTGCAGCGGTTGTAGGTGGCGATGACGATCGCCGGCACGGATTCGCCCACGCCGACTCGATACCCGAATCGCCGCGAAGACCTCGCTTGCTACACGGCCTTACACGAACTCTTGCAAGCCTTCCGGTTCGATGACGGGGCGGATATCTTCCGGGTTCGATTTGCGGAAGCCGTAAAGGAAGAAAAAGATGAGGCCGACGATGAGCGCGCCCACGAACCAAATCCACGTCGTCGGCGAGAGCCCGAACACCGCGAGGAATCCGGAGAATAGGATGCCCAGCGCGGGAAAGACCGGCACGAACGGCGAGCGGAACGCGCGGGGAATATCGGGACGGCGGTAGCGCAGGTAGATGACGCCGGCGCACACGACCATGAAGGCGAGCAGCGTGCCGATGTTCACCAAGTTCAGCAAATTATCGAGCGGAACGATCAGCGTGAGAATGGCAACCGCGACGCCGGTGATCATCGTCATCAGCACCGGTGTCTTGAATTTCGGATGGACCTGCGCGACGAACGGCGGAAGCATTTTATCGCGTGCCATCACGTAGAAGATGCGCGTCTGCCCGAGCAGCGACGCGAGCGCGACCGACGTCGTACCGGCGAGAACGCCGAGCGTGATCGCGATGTTCGCAAACCAGTTGTGCAGCGGTGCGAGCGCCGCTTGCAGCGCTGCGTTTTGATCGACGTGCTGCCACGGCACGGCGCCCACCAGAACGATCGCCGTGGCGCAATACAGGAGCGTTCCGATTGCGAGCGCACCGATGACGCCGACGGGCACGTCGCGTGCGGGATTCTTCGTCTCCTCCGCCGTCGTCGTCGCCGTATCGAAACCGATGTAGCTGAAGAACACGAGTGCCGCACCCGGAATGATGCCGACGCCGCCGCCGCCGGAGAACGGACTGAGGTGTCCCCAGCCCTTCGGTGCGAAGTCGTGCAAGTAGGCCGGATGAAACAGCGACGCGCCGAAGATGATGAAGACGATCAGCGCCCCGATTTTGAGGACGACGAAGACGTTGTTCGTGGTCGCGGTTTCACGGATGCCGACGGACAGAATGACCGAAAGCAGCAATACGAAGGCCGCTCCGATGAGATCGTAGTGCGAGTGCGTGAAGTCCCAACTGGTCGGTATCCACCACGGGCCCGATATCGCCAGATGCGAGGTCTGCGCCCAGGCGGGAATGGCGACGCCGAAGTCTTTGAGAACCGCTTGAATGGCACCGGAGAACTGCTGCGCGACGGGCGCGGCGCTGATGCCGTATTCGAAGATCAGGGCGAAGCCGATGATCCAAGCGATCATCTTGCCCATCGTCGCGTACGCGTAGGTGTAGGCGGAACCGGCGATCGGCACCATCGATCCGAGCTCCGCGTACGAGAGCGCCGCGAAGAGCGAGGCCAACCCGGCGATCAGATAGGAGACGATGATCGCCGGCCCGGCCATCAGGATGCCGGGGCCGATCGTGGTGAAGATGCCGCCGCCGATCATCGTTCCCAGGCCGATGGCGACGAGGTCCTTGCCGGTCAGCGCGCGGCGCAGAATCTTCTGCTGCGAAAGCGCCCGGAGCTTGTCGACGTTGGTGGTAGCGAACAGGCGTGCGGCTAACGACATTCCGGGCCGCGTTCGCGCAAGAGTGGCGGCCGCCCTACAAGAAGGCTTCATCCTTCGACGGGCTCCCAGGTCCTTCGAGAAGGCTCAGGATGACGAGAGAGAATTTGATGAAATCGTACAAGCGGCTGCGCTCGCGCGAGGTCTACCGCAATCCGTTTCTCGCTATCGAGGCGCACGAGATCGTTCATCCCAGCGGCGTAACGGGCGAGCATGCGCTCATCGTGACGCCGCCGTGCTCCGCAGTCATCGTTGCCGACGGCGGCGACCTGCTCTTCGCGCGTCAGCAGCGCTTCGGCGCGCAAGCCGACGTCCTCGAGATCGTCAAAGGGGGCGCGGAGCCGGGCGAAACCAGCTTGGAGTGCGCGCAGCGCGAAGCGCGGGAAGAACTGGGAATCGTCGCCGCGCACTGGACGCAGCTCGGTCTGCTGTACGAAATCCCCTCGCTGATGAATAGCCCCATCGAGCTGTTTCTCGCGCACGGTATCGAGCACGTCGATTCGCAGGGCGAGGAGATCGAAACGATCGAACTCGTGCGTCTGCCGCAAGAGATCGCGATTCAAGCGGCCGCAACGGGAAAGATCAACGACGCAGTTACCGTCGCGGCGCTTTTGCGGTACGGGGTGCGCGCCGGCATCTTGGTTACTGCGGTGGCGGAGCCTGCGTCGTAGCGCTCCAGATATGCTCGGGCACGTTCAGGCGGTGATTCACCCAGCGCGCCCACACGAACAGCGCGTCGGACAAACGGTTCACATAGCGCACGCACTCCCCTGAAACCTCGGGTTCTTCGTCGCGCAGCGCGATGAGCAGCCGTTCCGCACGCCGGCAGACCGTGCGTGCAACGTGCAGATGCGCGCCGGGCGCGCTGCCGCCGGGGTGAATGAAGTTGCGCAGCGGTTCGAGCTGCGCTTGCGCTTCGTCGATGGCGCGTTCGAGCGCGCGTACGTCCGCGGGCGAAACCAGCGGCATGCCGTCCCACCGCTTTTCCGCGGGCGTCGCCAGTTCGGAGCCCAAGTTGAACAGCGCGTCCTGCGTCCACGCCAGCCAGCCGTCCAGGCGGCGCATCGGGGCGTCGTCGAGATATGCGCGCAGCGCGCAGCGCGCCAAGCCGATGTGGCTCGAGAGTTCGTCGAGCGTCCCGTACGACTCGATGCGCGGCGAATTTTTTCTCACGCGCGCGCCGCCGACCAGGCCCGTGGTGCCGTCGTCGCCGGTGCGGGTGTAGATACGCGGAGCTTTGGACATTCCGCGTTCTTCGCGGCAGGCTCGGAGTGACACTTTTCCGAATCGGGGCCGGTCATGTCCGAGACTGCGCAGCAAGAACCTCTGGTCAAGGAGATCCCGCCCAAGGGCGCGGATCTCTCCGCTTGGTATACCGCCGTCTGCCTCAAGGCGGAGCTCGTTTCGTACGCGCCCGTCCGCGGCTGCGTCGTGCTGCGACCGTACGGTTTCGGGCTGTGGGAGAACCTGCAGAAGCACCTCGACGAGCGCTTCAAGGCCACCGGCCATGAAAACGCCTATTTTCCGCTGCTCATTCCCGAGCACTTACTTACAAAGGAAGCGGAGCACGTCGAAGGCTTCGCGCCGGAGGTGGCCTGGGTGACCGAGGGCGGCCAGGAAAAACTCGAGGAGCGCCTGGCCATCCGTCCGACCTCGGAAGTGATCATCGGCGTCATGTACGCGAAGTGGATTCAGTCGCATCGCGATCTTCCGGTGCTCATCAATCAGTGGGCCAACGTGCTGCGCTGGGAAAAAGCGACGCGTCCGTTCCTGCGCACGATGGAGTTTCTCTGGCAAGAAGGACACACCGCGCACGCCTCCGCGAAAGAAGCGCGGGAAGAGACCGAACAGATGCTCGCAGTCTACAAGGATTTCGCCGAAAACGTCGCAGCGGTTCCGGTCTACGCCGGCGTGAAGAGCGCGAGCGAGCGTTTTCCGGGCGCAATCGAGACGTATTCGATCGAAGCGCTCATGCCCGACGGCAAAGCGCTGCAGTCGGCGACCTCGCACGACTTGGGACAGAACTTCAGTAAGGCGTACGACATCGATTTCGTCGATACGGATCAGAAGATCAAGCACGTCTACACGACCTCGTGGGGCATGTCGTGGCGGATGCTCGGCGCGATGATCATGGTGCATGGCGACGATCGGGGCCTGCGCATTCCGCCGAAGATGGCGCCGATCGAGGCGGTTTTCGTGCCGATCGTTCGCGGCGATAACACGGCGGCGGTCGAGAAGGCGAAGGAGCTGGCCAAGGCGCTTCGCGCACAAGGCTACCGCGTGCGCGTCGACGATCGCGAT
>DATEHZ010000139.1:0-7852 GCA_035279385.1 Vulcanimicrobiaceae bacterium
TCATGGTGAGCTTGTCGAACCACGTGCCGAGCACTGGCGAGGCTCATACCCTCGTCATGGTGAGCCCGTCGAACCACGTGCCGAGCCGCGGCGAGGCTCGTTCACTTAATCCGGAACGATAACCCCAGCGCCGACTGCCGCTTCAGGTTTGCGTTCGACGAATGCCGAGCGCAGCATCGTAATCGCGGTATAGATGACGACTGCGGCGACAAGCCAGCGAAGCGACGTGAGCGGAAGCGTTTTGACGATGAACGCCGCAGCCAGCACGCCCGGAATACCGCCGATCGTCAGCCCCAGCGCCGCTTTGAGCGTGTATGCGTCGAACTTGATGAAGCGCCAGCCCGCGATCGGCATGAGAAACGCGCACGAACCCATCATGATCGGAAAGGCGGCGATCGGGTTCATGCCGAGCAGTGCCACCATGATCATCGCCGGCGCGTATAAGCCGATGCCGATCGTCATGAGCGCCCCCAAAATGAAGTTGCCGGCAACCCCGATCCACAGCAGCGTTCCGCTCAATCC
The DNA here is from genome assembly GCA_035279385.1 of Vulcanimicrobiaceae bacterium. Classification (GTDB taxonomy): domain Bacteria; phylum Vulcanimicrobiota; class Vulcanimicrobiia; order Vulcanimicrobiales; family Vulcanimicrobiaceae; genus DATGJX01. The sequence goes on from DATEHZ010000139.1 coordinate 523, forward strand.
AAGTTCGTTTCCGCCGCCTTGCAGAATGTTCAAATTCTTCATGATGAAGAGCGTGCCGGCAGCGATCAGGGCAAGACCCATTCCGATCTGCACGTAGCGGCGCGGCCACTTCGCGACGACTCCCGCGCCGAGCCATGAACCCGCGATCGCGGCAACGATGAGCAGCAGGAGCGTGAGCGGAGCCACGTTGACCAGTCCGATGAAGATCAGTGCTTCGGCAATCGTCGGGAGCGCATGCCCGATATTAAGAGTCCCCGGAATGCGCTCGTCCGGCACGATTTTCCAAAACCTGAACATGGTCGTCGTCGGTGCGAACGACCCGATGCCGAGCGTATCAAAAAAGTCGGTGATAAACCCGACGCCGAGTTCCAGCCAACTCGGAAGTGCGAATCCGTATCGGCGCATTTCCGCGGCCCATACCAGCGTGTAGACCACGGCGAAGATGCCGAGCAGGACCATCAGAACCGCGTGTACGCTCATGTTTGATAGTCCACCGGCAGGCCGTTTTTACCCTGCGCCGGCGCCCGGTACCGGGCCGGACGAATCGCCGCGCGATAGGCGCCGTAGCTCCTGAAAATCTCCGCGCGCAAGTGCGGCCTTCTTCGCACGAGACCACTTCTTGATCTGCTTTTCCCAACCGATCGCGTCGTTCACGTCGCGGAAATCCGCTGCGTAGACCAGTCGAACCGGTCTACGCGTAAACGTATAACAGCCGGTAAGCTCGCCCGCATTGTGTTGGGCGATCCGCAGCTCGACATCCCGCGTCACGCCGATGTAGTAGCTGCCGTCGTCGCAGAGCACCATGTACACCCAAAAATACTGCACGTAGAGTTACTACGGACGAGGGTGAGATTTCGAAAGGCCTCGACGGGCTCGGCGCGTGGTTCGACAGGCTCACCATGACGAGGGTCGGGGGCCTCGCCACCGCTCGGCGCGTGGTTCGAGGGGCTCACCATGACGAGGGGCGTCCGTGACGAGGTTTAGGCGGGTTCTAGTTCTCGGGTGGCGGCGGCGTTGAAGTAGGCGGCTTTCGGGTGGTGCAGTACGATGGCGGCGGTGGACTGCTCCGGAATGATTTGGAAGCCTTCGGTGAGCGATACGCCGATCGCGTTCGTCGCGTCGAGCAATGTGAACGCCGTTTTGTGCTGCGAGAGATCCGGACACGCGCCGTATCCCCACGAATAGCGCTTTCCTTGCTCCTCCTGCAGCCCTAATTCCGAACGAATCATACGGTGCGAGTATTCTGCGAGCGCCTCGGCGCTTTGCACCGAGAAGCCGTGCAAGAAATACGACTCGCTGAACTCGCCCGCATGGTGCAGTTTCTCCGTACGCTCCGACGCGCGCGTCCCCATCGTCACGACCTGCAGCGCGATGACGTCGCAGGCCCGGCCGTTCTGCGGAGCGCGCACGTAGTCGGCAAGCGAGAGATGCTCGCCCCCGGCTTGACGGATGAACGTGAAGCGCGCGATCTCTTTTGCGTGGTCCTGCGGATCGTAGACGATGACGTCATTGCCCTCACCCGCGGCGGGGAAATATCCGTAGACGAAGCGCGGCTGCAGCAAACCCTCGTCGACGGCGAGTTTCTGGTAGCGATGCAGACGCGGCTCGAAATCCTCGCGCACGAGTTTCTCGAACGCGTCGCCCTTCGTGTTCGCCGCGCCCCACGAGAGCCGGTAGAGGCTGCGCAGATCGAAGCACGACCAGAGCGTGGGAAGGTCGATCTCTTTGACGACGCGCGTACCGAAGAACGGCGGCTTCGGAACCGGCGCCTGCTCGGACTTCACCGCCGAGTACACGATCTCGCCGTTGCCGGACGCCGTTACGGCGCGCTGGCGTTCGCGCAGCGCGAACGCTTCGCGCTTCGCGCGCTCGACGAGGGCTTCGCGGCTCTGCGGATCGCTCAGCGACTCCATGATCTGCAAGCCTTCGAACGCGTCCTTCGCGTAGAACAATCCGGGTTCGAAGAATCGCGCGCCGTCGTCGAGCAGCGAGATGCGCCGCCCGAAATCGCGATTGATTGCGGCGCCGCCGACCAGCACCGGAAACTGCAGGCCGCGCGAGTCTTGCTCCTGCACGCACACCGGCATCTGTTTGCTCGTCGAGACGAGCAAAGCGGAGAGCCCGATCGCATCGGCGTTTTCCTCGACGGCGCGCTCGAGAATCGTATTCATCGGCACCTGCTTGCCCAGGTCGACCACCGTGTAGCCGTTGTTCGAAAGAATCGTTCCGACCAAGTTTTTACCGATGTCGTGCACGTCGCCGAAGACCGTCGCCAAAACCACTTTGCCTTTGCTCGCGCCTTCTTTCTTCTCGAGGAACTGCTCGAGGTGCGCGACGGCTTTCTTCATGACTTCCGCCGACTGCAGCACGAACGGCAGAATCAGTTCGCCCGCGCCGAATTTGTCGCCGACTTCCTTCATCGCCGGAAGCAAAACGTCGTTGAGAACGCCGACCGCGTCGCGCGTTTGGAGTGCCTCGTCGATCTTCGCTTCAATGCCGTCTTTACGGCGGCGCAGAATCGCGTTGTGGATGCGCACTTCGGGCGGCGCATCGGCATCGTCGTCCTTGGCCGGGCCCGCACTTTGCGCGGTCGCTCCCGCTGCCTCGAAATGTTCGATGAGCCGCTGCAGCGCATCCGCGCGGCGGTTGAACACCAGATCGTCGCAGAGTTCGCGCTCGGTCGCGTCGAGTTCCGCGTACGGCGTAATCTCTTTCGGATTGACGAGCGCGAGATCGAGCCCCGCTTGGACGCAGTGATGCATGAACACGGAGTTGAGCGCGGCCCGTGCGTGCGGCTTGAGGCCGAACGACACGTTGCTCACGCCCAGCGAGGTGAGCACCCCCGGCATCGCTTCTTTGATGGCGCGAATACCGTCGATGGTCTCCACGGCGGAGTCGATGTACTCCGCGTCGCCGGTTGCCAGCGTGAAGGTGAGATCGTCGAAAATCAGCGCGCCGGCGGGCAAGCCGTACTCGCCCGTGACGATGTCGAAAATGCGCTGCGCGACCTCGCGTTTGCGCTGCGCGATCTTCGCCATGCCGCTCTCGTCGATCGTGAGCGCCACGACGGCGGCGCCGTGCTCCTTGGCCATCGGCACGACGGAGTCGATCTTCGCGCGGCCGCTCTCCAAATGGACGGAGTTGATGATGGCGCGCCCCGGATAGTTCTCGAGCGCCGCTTTGATGACGCGCGGCTCCGTCGAGTCGATCATCAGCGGCGACTCAACCGACTGCGCGAGTTTGCGTACGACGGCGCGCATCTGCTCGTCCTCGTCGGTGCGTTCGGTAAGGGCGCAGCAGATGTCGAGCACGTGCGCGCCGCCTTCGACCTGAGCGCGCGCGACCACCGCGATGTCGTCGTAGTTCTCTTCGAGCAGCAAACGTTTGAGTTTGCGCGAGCCTTGCGCGTTGATGCGCTCGCCGACCAGCAGCGGCCGCGGCTCTTGCTCGAGCGAGATGGCCGTCATCGCCGAGGCGACGTATTGCACCGGTTTGACCTCGGGCGCGCGCCCGCGGATCCCGTCTTTGGACAAGTTCAGGACGACGTCGGAGATTGCGGTGATATGCGCGGGCGTCGTGCCGCAGCAGCCGCCGATCGCGTTCACGCCGAATTCGCGCACGAAGTCGCCGAGTTCCGCAGCGAGCTCTTCCGGTGTTTCCGGATAGATCGTCTCGCCCTTCGGCCCCATGATGGGAAGACCCGCGTTCGGAATCACGCTGATGAAGCGATCCGACATCTCGCTCAAATACCGGACGGAATCGCGCATTTGGGCAGGTCCGGTCGAGCAGTTCAAACCGATGACGTCGACCGGCAGCGCGCCGAGCGTCGCGCAGATCGCGCGAATATCCGTCCCGAGCAGCATGCGGCCTTCGGTGATCAGCGTCGGCTGCGCCTGGATCGGCACCCGCCGCAGACCCTTATCGAACTCGCGGACGATACCCGCGATGGCCGCTTTGAGCTCGAGCAGATCCTGCATCGTTTCCAGCAGCAGCAGATCCACACCGCCGTCTACCAAATGCCGCGCCTGCTCGCCGTAGATGTTCGAGAGTTCTTCGAAAGTGATCTTCGAGAGCGCCGGATCCGACGACGAAATGAGCATTCCGGTCGGTCCCATCGAGCCCGCGACGAATCGCGGCCGCTCGGGCGTGCTGCGCGCATCGCACGCCTGCCGCGCGATCTGCGCGGCATTGCGGTTGATCTCCGCGACCTTCTCGCCTAGCCCGTACTCGTCGAGTTTGAGGCGCGAGGCGGTGAACGTATCGGTCTCGACGACGTCCGCGCCGGCCTTCAAGTAGGATTCGTGAATGCTCCGGATGACGTCCGGGCGCGTGAGAACGAGCGCTTCGTTACATCCGTGATACGTGGCGCCGCCGAAGTCTTCGGCGGTTAATTCGAGCGCCATGAGTTGCGTGCCCATGGCGCCGTCGAACACGAGCACACGCTCGCGCAGCAGTTGCAGATAGGTAGACAATTTAAATTGATGTACTCGCTTTTTCGATGGCGACGGTACTTGCGGCACGCACCTCGCCCACGGCGCGCCCCGCTCGATTATATACTACCGGGCGCTCCAGGTCTGCGAGCTCGGTCAATGCGGCCTCGGGCAGCAAGCCCAGCTGGCGCACCGCGCTCAGGACCGCCGGAGCCCGCCCCCGCGCCGCGCCGTCCAACACCTTGCACACCATACCCACGCCCGCCTCGATGAAGGCGGCGCCGTGCACGCCCTCGGCCCCGCCCTTGCACGCGAGCGAACCGCCGCCCGCGGTCATGAGCCGCGTGTCGAACTCTCCGGTTCCCGAAACGTACTCCGGATGCGCGGTCATCGCGTCGCGGACGATGCGCAAGGCCCGGGCGTCTTCGTCGCTCAGCCCGCGAAGGGTCGCCAGACGCATGAACGAGAGCGTCGCGTTGCGCAGCGGCGTCGCGTACACCGGAATGCCGCAGCCGTCCACGCCGAGGACGAAATCGTCTACGCGCACGTCCGATGCCCGCGCGCAGAGCGCGAGGATGCGCTGCTGCGCCGGATTCGAGGCTTCCAGATACGTCGCCGGATCGGCGCCGGATAGTTTGCACAAGGCGAGAATTCCCGCATGTTTGCCGGAGCAATTATTGTGCACCGCGCCGGGCGTTACGCCGGCATCGCGCAGCTGCGCTGCGGCGGCGGCGTTGTACGGTTCGTGCGCGCCGCACTGGAGCGCGCTCTCGTCCATTCCGATCTTGCGCAAAATCGAACGCACGGCATCGACGTGAAACGCTTGTCCCGTATGCGATGCCGCCATCACCGCGATCTCGCGCGGTTCGAGGCCGACTCGCTCGCGAGCGCCCGCTGCGATGGCCGCCGCGGCGATGAACGGCTTGGCCGTCGAACGCAAAAACACCGGCGAGTCGATATCGCCGGCGGAAAAGATCACGTGTTGTCCGGCGTCCATCGCGCAAGCGGCGACGTGGTGGAACGACTCCACCAAGCCGCCGCGCGTGACTTCAACGCCCCAAGTGCTACACCAGGGCTGGTTCGACAATATTCGCTTCCTGTTCGGCAAAGACCGGATTCGAAAGATACCGTTCGCCGGTATCGCACCCGATCGTGACAATGAGTTTGCCTTTCGACTCAGGACGCGCCGCCACTTGCAGTGCCGCCCAAATATTTGCACCGGACGAAATGCCGAGCAGCATGCCTTCTTCGCGCGCTGCACGCCGCGCCGTAGCGATGGCGTCGGCGTCGGTCACGCGGATGACCTCGTCGTAGACGCTCGTGTTCAGAACGTGCGGCACGAACCCCGTGCCCGTGCCTTGAATCTTGTGCGGGCCCGGCTGGCCGCCCGAGAGGACCGGCGAGGCGTCGGGCTCTACCGCGACGATCCGCGTTTGCGGCTTACGTTCTTTAAAGACCTCGCCGACGCCGGTTATCGTGCCGCCCGTGCCGACCGCCGATACGAAGACGTCCATTGCGCCGTCGGTATCGCGCCAAATTTCTTCAGCGGTCGTCCGCCGGTGAATCTCGGGATTTGCCGGATTCTCGAACTGCTGCGGCAGAAAATACTTGGCGGGATTGCTCTGCACGATCTCGTTGGCTTTCGCGATCGCGGCCTTCATGCCGTCCGCGCCCGGCGTCAAAATCACTTGCGCACCGTACGCCTTGAGCAGATTGCGACGTTCGACCGTCATCGTGTCGGGCATGATCAGAATGACCGGATAGCCTTTGGCCGCTGCGACAAATGCCAAGGCGATACCGGTGTTGCCGCTCGTCGGTTCGACGATGACGCTGTCGGGCCGCAGCCGCCCGTCTCGTTCTGCGGCCTCGATCATCGAAACGCCGATGCGATCTTTCACGGAACCTGCCGGATTGAACGACTCGAGCTTCACGACCACCGTACCGGGCAGGCCCTTGCTCATGCGCGAGAGCTTGACCAGCGGCGTGTTGCCGAACGTATCGGCCAAATTGTTGTAGATGCGTGCCATACAGCTGTCCTCAAACGGGCGTACGTGGTGACCATCATAACCGAAAAGGCTGCGTAAAGGCTGCAGCCTCCAAAGGCCGCTCTCCGGAGGTCTAGAAAGCTGGCTCACCCGTGTTCTCGCTGACCGAAAAGTCGCTGTACGTCGAGGCGATCGATCTCTGGATAGACTCCATGCGCGAGCGCGGACGGTGCTACGTTTCCCACGGTCATTCCGATCACGCACGCGAGCACGCGGTCGTCGTGGCCACGCCCAATACCGCCCGAATTTGCCGCGCGCGCTTCAGCCGGCGCGAGCAGCGCCCCGTGCAAACCTCGCTGCTGCAAGCCCCCAAGCCGCCGCGGTCGCCGGCGCAGTTCGAAGAGCACGCGTTCAACCAGCCCTGGACCGACGGCAAGCATCGCCTCACCCTCTTTCCTGCGGGGCACGTGCTGGGCAGCTCGCAGATCATGATCGAAAGCGAGCGCGGGCGGTTCGTCTACACCGGCGATTTCAAGCTCGCCGCATCGCTCACGGCGGAAGCGCCCGAAGTCAAAGCGTGCGACGTCGTGCTGATGGAATGTACCTACGGCCGTCCGCACTACGCGTTTCCGCCGCGCGACGAAGTCGCTGCCGAGATGATCGCTTTCGCACGCGATGCGCTCGAGTGCGGCGCCGTTCCGGTATTCTTCGCGTACTCGCTGGGAAAAGCGCAAGAAGCGGTCGCGATTTTGGGAAACGCTGGTCTGCCGCTCACCGTGCACGGTGCCATCGAAACAATGTGCGACGTGTACCGCGCCTGCGGCGTTTCACTGCCGCCGTATTCGCGCTACGACGCGCAGCATTTCGACGCGCAGAGCGCGCTCGTGTGGCCGCCGTCCGGGCGCGCGCTGCCGA
>DATEHZ010000140.1:0-13482 GCA_035279385.1 Vulcanimicrobiaceae bacterium
GGTCCGAGTACTTCGGCGAGCCGTCCGTAAACGAAGCGCCGCAGCAGATCCATTTGAAAGAGGCGATCCGATGCTTCGGCATAGCCTTGCGCGAACATCAGATCGTGCTCGCTCGAGGCAAAGATGTGGGGGACGTCGCGTTCGTCGCGTACGATGCGCACGGGCTCGCGTACTCCGTCGATGCGTATCGTGCCCGATGTTTGGGCGACGGCGCGCAGGCCGATGGCCACCCATACGACCCACGCGAGAATCAGGAGCAGAAGGAGCACGAGCAGCGCGCCGAGCGCGCGCGTAACGGGGCCGGGAAACCGTCGACGTTTAGACGTCGACGAAGACGTCATCGCCCTCTATGCGGACCGAGTACGTCGGCAGCGGCATCACCGCGGGCAGCTTTATGACCTCGCCCGTGCGCACGTCGAATTCGGCGCCGTGACGCGGACAAACGATCCGGCATTCTTCGAGTTCACCTTGATCCAGGGGCGCACCGTCGTGCGTGCACACGTCTTCGATTGCGTAAAGCGTTCCGTCGACATTGCACAAGAGAACTTCGGTGCCGTCGACGACGACGCGCAGCGTGCGGCCCGGAGGAACGTCGCTAACTTTTGCAACGGAGTAGTCTGCCATAGGCGGCCTGTTCCGGCGTAAGAACGCAAAATCCCACCTACGTGCGATGTGCGCGCAAGAAGTCCTCAGCTACGTCGGAGGGTTCGAGCGAGAGTAAATCCAGGTGTGCGTTCATCTGCTGGACGGCGTACTGCGTGAGTTCGCGGGAGACGCGATCCAGCACGCGCGGCGCGTGTGGAAAGGCGCGGCTCGCAGCGGCGCTCATGACGGGCACGACGTTGTTGCGCGGCCAAAAGTGCATGTCGTCGCCGAGCACGAGAATCTGGCTTTCCGCAATCTTCGGGTCGGTAGCAATGCCGTTCGCGACGGCGACGTCTCCGCGATTCAACGCGTCGTATTGCTCGCCGGGATCGCAAGCGACGACCTTGCCGAACTTGAATCCGCCGTAGCGCCGCCTCAAACCCTCGAGCGCACCGCTGGCCAAGAAATCATGCGTCGCGGCCAAACGCAATCGGGGTGCGATTGCCGCACACGAGCTGAGTACCAGCATATAATATTCTTCCGCCGCATATTGCGAGGTGACCAGGCAAGGCACGTCGTCGACAGGGGCGGGTGCGAGCCACACGAGTCCGGTTCTCGGCGCTCTCGACCGAGTGTGCGCGGGGAAGAGGTCGACCTCGCCGCGCTCCAGCGCGGCCGTCAACGCCGCATCATCACCGGAACGAAGGCGCCGCGCAATCCGTATGCCGCTGCGTTCGAGCGCGCCGGCATAGATCTCGGCGATTACGACGTTCTCCGAAGAGTCCGTAGAGCCGACGCGCAGCGCGCGTGCACTCGTAGTCGAGCATGCGGGCAGCGCAAGCGCAGCCCCAATCAACTTCAGCGCCGTTGCCCGTGCAACCCGACTCACGAGGCAATCTTATCACACAGAACCGCTTCCAAATAGAAAAGCCCCCGGAGGGGCTTTTTCGAATTGTCACGGTCGTCGCGTTTTACCCGACGGAGCCTTCCATCTCCATTTTGATCAGACGGTTCAGCTCCACGGCGTACTCCATCGGCAGTTCCTTGACGAAGAAGTCGAAGAATCCGTTGACGATGAGCGAGCGCGCGTCGGCTTCCGAGAGGCCGCGGCTCATCGCGTAGAAGAGCTGCTCTTCGCTGATTTTGCTGACGCTGGCCTCGTGCTCGACGGTCGAACGCTGCTCGTGCACTTTCATGGTCGGCTTCGTGTCGCTCGAGGAGTCTTCGTCCATGATGATCGCGTCGCACTTGACGTGCGTGCGCGCGTTGAGCGCGCCCGGCATAATCTCGACGAGCCCGCGATACGTCGTCTTGCCGCCGTGGGCGGAGAGCGATTTGTTCGTGATGATAGACGTCGTGTTCGGCGCCGCGTGAATGACTTTCGCGCCGGCATCCTGATGCTGGTCTTCGCCGCCCACGGCCATCGAAAGAACGGTGCCGCGCGCGCCTTCACCCATCAGGTAAATCGACGGATACTTCATCGTCAGGCGCGAGCCGAGATTGCCGTCGACCCACTCGATCGTGGCGTTCTTGTACGCAACGGCGCGCTTGGTGACGAGATTGAAAATGTTCTTGTACCAGTTCTGGATCGTCGTGTAGCGGATCGTCGCACCTTCGAGCGCGATGAGTTCGACCACCGCGCTGTGCAGCGAGCTCGAAGAGAACTTCGGCGCGGTGCAGCCTTCCGTGTAATGGAATTTGGCGCCCGGCTCGGCGATGAGCAGCGTGCGCTCGAACTGGCCCATATTCTCGCTGTTGATGCGGAAGTAGGCCTGCAGCGGCGTCTTCACTTCCACGCCGGCGGGAACGTACGCGAACGAACCGCCCGACCACACCGCGGAGTTCAGCGCTGCAAACTTGTTGTCGCCCGGCGGAACGACGGTCGAGAAATATTTCTTGACGATCTCGGGATACTCGCGAACGGCCGTATCCATGTCGCAGAAGATGACGCCCAGCTCTTCGAGGTCCTTGCGGATCGAGTGGTAGACCACTTCCGATTCATACTGCGCGGAAACGCCGGAGAGGAACTTGCGTTCCGCCTCGGGGATGCCGAGTTTGTCGAAGGTGCGCTTGATGTCCTCAGGCACCTCCTCCCACGTCTTGCCGACCTTATCGCTGGCGCGCACGAAATACTGGATGTTGTCGAAGTCGATCTCGGCCAGACGCTCGGTGTCGCCCCACCACGGCATCGGCTTACTAAGGAAGATGTCGAGCGCCTTGAGGCGGAAGTCGCGCATCCAACCGGGCTCGTTCTTGAGTTCGCTGATATTGGCGACGATTTCGCGCGTGAGGCCCTTGCCCGACTGGAACACATAGTTCTCGGGGTCGTGGAAGCCGTGCTCGTACTCCCCGCCGATGGGGGAAGTTTTTAATTGCGTCGCCATTGCCTATCAAGGCTACCCCGGTACGAGGCAATAGTCAAGATAATGAAGTCGTATCTTCACTATCTTGTGCCGCCGCCCGGCCGGCGATCGCTTGCGCCTTTAAGTAGCCCTACTCATATGCCGAGCCGCCCTCAGCCGCTACACTGCCTGGTAAAGAACCACCCAAAAGGTTCGCCGCGTCGAACGGCTCGCGCGGCGGCAAGGCGGCTCCGGCTCCTCTGCGGGCCGGAGCCTTGCTTTTTCCCCGCAACTTTTTCTTCTGAAGTCCTTTACAGGGGGGGCAATAGGGCTTATCATTCTCGCGAGTCTGGTTTAAGGACCGGAATCACGGTTATGGGAGGCGCGCCCCAACGCGCCATCGCGACGAGTCGCCCGCGCACCGCAAAAGCGCCGGCAAGAGCTCGTCGATAGGTCGGGGACGTGACTGCACCGCAGGCGCCAGCCGACGAGTCCGGAGGTGGGATTTCCCCCAAGGTCGAGGAGAGAAGACGAGAATTGAAGGCACTCGGTACGCACATTGTGTGTGAGCTGTCGGGGTGTGACCCGGAGGCCCTCACGGACGTCGATGCCGTCCATTCCATGATGATTGCCGCGGCCAAAGCGGCCAAGGCCACGATCATGGAGAGCGCCTTTCACCGGTTTGAGCCGCAGGGCGTTTCCGGTACCGTCATTTTGGCGGAGTCGCATTTGTCCATCCATACGTGGCCGGAGAAAGGCTATGCTGCGATGGACTTTTATACGTGCGGCGATCACACGAACCCGTGGCTCGCTTGCGAGCACGCAGCGCAGGTGCTCTCCGCGAAGAGCATGTTGACCACCGAATTTAAGCGCGGAATAGAATCGAAGAACGGTACCTTCACGCACGTCGTGACGGCCACCGAAGCCGAGGACCGGCCCCTCACCGCGTAGTCTCTCTTCCCGAGGCGGAAAATCAGCGGCGCGTCGAGAGACGCGCCGTTTTATTTCGGTAAAAGCAAGCAACGGCCACCCACTGCTCTTCCGATAACCCGGAGTATGAGGATAGGGCAGCTGCGGCTAGTAACCGCGCTCGGTTCGCTTTGTATGGTGCTGCTGGCCGGATGCGGCGGCGGCGGCTCCGGTTCGCCCGGTGCGGCCATGCAGGTCGTGCCGCCGGCGCTCGGGACCCCTGCGCCCAGCGCCAACGCGCCGGTGACGTACTTTCAGAATTCCGGAAGCCTGACCACGAGCGGAACGATCGTCGCCGGTGCGCATCAAGCCCTCGTGGCGATCATGTCCGGCGCCTCGTCGGCGTCGTCGTTCGCCTCGGACAGCCTCTCGGTGAGCACGCCGGCGACGGCGCAAAGCGCGATGCGCACCGCGTCCGCCGCTCGCTCCGTCGCGCCGCCGCGCGTCGCGCCGGTCGAGGCGTTCGCGGCCGACGATCGGGAATTAATTAGCCGCGTACAGATGCTGGCGCGCTCCGCCGGATCCGCGGCGGTGCGTCGCGCGCAATCCGTGTTGCCCGCAGCGCTGACGGTGGGCACTAGTGCGCCGATTTGGGTGCAGAAGGGCGCGCTGAGCGGTAGCCGCACGAACGTGCAGGTGCCGGCGCAGCTCGTCGCACAGACGCAGCACGCGAACATCTGGATCGACTCGACGCTGAGTTTCACGCAAAGTCAGATCGCGCAGATCGAAACGGATTTCGAAAACGCGTACGCCTCCGACACCGCACATTTTGCCTCGCCCGATTATTCGTCGAACGCGCCGGGTCTGCAGCCGCGCTATACGTCGTGCGCGCCCGGAGGCGCATCGCAAGGCACGTCGGCCGCATACATTACGGAGCCTGCGGATCGCCGCATCGACGTGATGGTGGTGAACTCGTCGAACCTGGGCGGTTTGGGCGGATATTTCTCCGCTGCAAACTTGATGACGCAGTCGACGCTGAACTGTTTGAACGGCTCCGGTTCGACGTACGAATCGAACGAAGCGCCGTTCATCTTCGTCGGGTGGTTCGCCGGCAGCGGCGCAACGTACGAACTGCAGGAAGATTTGGTGCGCAGCACCGCGCACGAACTGCAGCATCTGATCAATTTCGTCAACCACGGTATTCTGGCTTCGGGGGCATCCTCGTCGTCGTGGAACGGCAACGAAGCGCCCTACATCAATGAAGGCCTCTCCATGCTCGCGCAAGATTTCGCGGTCGCCGCGATGTACGGCTCGCACGGCGTAAAATTCGACGCGGACGACGCGCTCGCGCGCGCCAACGTCTACCTCGCAGCACCCTCGAATTTTTCGCTGAGTGCGTTCAGCGGCGTCGATCCGGCCTCGTGGGGCGGCAATGCCGATGCGCAGTACAACTGCGGCGGCGGATGCTACGGCGCAGCGTATTTGTTCGAGCGCTATCTCGCCGATCGGTTCGGGGGCGATGCGTACACGCACGCCATGGAAACCGGCGGCGTCACCGGCGGCGCGAACCTCCAAAGCGCTACGGGTGAGAGCGCCTCGTCGCTCTTCGGAGACTTTGCGCTCGCGATGGCCGCCGATTCGCTCAACGTCAGTTCCAGCGACGCACGCTTTCGATTCGGCTCGCTGAGTCTCTCCGGTTCGTACACCGATCAGTTCGGTGCCGCGACGACGCTCGGCGGACTCTACGCGCAGACGTTCTCAGGCGGTTCCGCTACGGTGAACGCGCCGGTCGGCGGATTCGCGTTCGTGAGCATGGGCAGCGTCCCGGCGTCCGGCACCGCCGTTTCGGTTTCCGATCGCGCGACCGCGTCCGGTTTCTCGCTCGAAGGCGGACTCGCGCAGAAGTAGAGCCAGGGTACAATGGCCTACCGGACAGGCTAGGGGATGCTTGTAAAGCCACCGAAGCAATCGCGACTTTAGTCATCGCGATGGGAGGCATCTTCATGGCCCCACGTGTCCTAGTGCTTTTCGTTTTCATCGGAACGGCGCTGCTGGCCGCCTGCGGAGGCGGCGGTGGTGGTGGAGTAACGCCCTCAAACCCAACACCCACTCCGGCGCCGAGCAGCAGCGCCACAGCGACGCCAACGCCGGCCGGAACCGCGACACCGACGCCGGCGGGAACGGCCACACCGTCGCCGGCGACGTTCACCGGCGGCAGTTCCACGAAGTCGTTCACGTCCTCGGGCGGAAGTTTTTCCATGCCGTCGGCCGACGCGGGCTACACCTTGAGCGCTACCTTTGGATCGAACAATGCGACGAGCGCGTTCAATTTCACGATGTCATGGGCGACGTTTTCGCAGATTACGGGCACCTTCGCTCCGGGCGCGCTGCCGACTACAATCGGTACGGCGTTGTTGTACCTGGATTTCCACACGCCGATCGACGTGAGCTTCACCCAAACGCCGGCGGTGAGCGTTACGACGACGGGATCGTTCCCGGGCACGCACTGCGACTTTGCGGTGTACGGCCAACCCGGCAGCGGCGGCAGCAATGCACCGAGTTGGTTCAGCGGAACCCAGGTCGGCGTCGCTGAGGTGACGGTATCCGGCACCTCGTTCACCATACCGGCGGTGACGTTGCCGCCTCCGAGTACCGTGGACTTCCGCGCAAGCAGCGAGCAGTACATCGCAGTGTACTGTCACTAAACCTGAGAATCACGGGGGCTGCGAGGCGTTGCAGCCCCCTTCTCTAATGTACGGTCCTTATGCCCAAGACCGAACATTGGCAGTGGTACGTCGAAGAGTTCTTCCCGACCGAACAACACCATCACGCCATCGACCACGTGTACTATGCCGGCCGCACGCCGTTTCAGAGCGTCGGCGTCATCGAAACGCCGGTTCTCGGCAAGATGCTGATCCTCGACGGCGACACGCAGAGCTCGCAAAACGACGAGAAGATCTATCACGAGTCGCTCGTGCATCCGGCAATGACCGGTGCCGCGGATCGGAGCGATGTGCTCATTCTCGGCGGCGGTGAAGGGGCGACGCTGCGCGAGGTGCTGCGCCATCCGCAGGTGCGGCGCTGCACGATGGTCGACATCGACGGCCAAGTCGTCGACCTCTCCAAAAAATATTTGCCGGAATGGTCCGCGGGCGCATTCGAGGACCCGCGGGCGCGCGTCATCATCGGCGACGCCCTCAAGTTCTTGACCGGCGATCGCGATCGCTACGGCGTCATCATCTCGGATTTGACGGAGCCGCTGGAAGACTCGCCCAGCAACCCGCTCTTCTGCGAGGCCGTCTTCCGGGACATCAAGGCGCGTTTGGCCGAGGGGGGCGTGTACGTGCTTCAGGCGAGCACCGCGGGTTTCCATAATATGTCGCTGCACGCGAAGATGGCGCGAACGCTGCGAGCGTATTATACGCACGTCACGTCTTTTTACACGCACGTTCCCGCGTTTGACAACGACTGGGCATTCATCGCCTGCAGTGACCGCATCGATCTCGCCGCGCTCGAATCGTCTGCCGTGGACGCCTATTGCGCGCAGCTGCACGGCGAAAACTTTTTCTACGACGGAATCACCCACCGGCGGATCTTCTCGTTGCCGCTCTATCTCCGCCGGGAACTCGCGAAAGCGGGCGACAGCTTTTGAGCAGCGCGCGTTACGCCGGCAAAACGGTGTGGATCACCGGCGGCGGTTCCGGCCTTGGACGATCGATGGCGCAAGCATTTGCCGCCGAGGGGGCAACGGTGTGCGTCATTGGGCGGCGTCAAGATGCGCTCGACCAGACCGCCGCGCTCATCGCCGATGCGGGCGGCAGCGCGTTCGGTCTTTCGTGCGACGTTCGCGACCCGGCGCGGGTCGAAGATGTCGTCTCGGAGATTCTCAAACGAACCGGGCGGATCGACGTGCTCGTCAACAACGCCGCGGGCAACTTTGTCGCGCCGTCGGAGAAGATTTCCCCAAACGGCTTTAAGTCGGTCGTGGACATCGTGCTGAACGGGACGTTTCACTGTACGCGCTCCGCATTCGAGGGGCTGCGAGAGACGCGCGGCAGTATTCTCAACATCATCGCCACCTATGCGTGGAGCGGCGAGCCGGGTGCGCTGCACTCCGCGTGCGCGAAAGCCGGCGTGCTCGCGATGACGCGAACGCTCGCGGCGGAATGGGGGCAGTTCGGCATTCGCGTGAACGCCGTCGCTCCCGGGCCGATCCACACCGAGGGAACGGACAAGAATCTTTGGAGCGTAGCCGACGTCGAGAAACAGGTTCAGGCGCAGGTTCCGCTCGGACGGCTGGGCACGCCCGAAGACGTAGCGCGAGCGGCGCTCTGGCTGTGTTCCGCGGATGCCGCGTGGGTCAGCGGTGCGGCTTTGCCGGTTGACGGCGCGCACTGGCTGCACGGCGGCACCCTGAACTTCCGGGCGGCCTACGACCGGCTCACCGGCGGCAACCCGTTGGGGGCGACGGAAAAGGCGTAGCCGAAGAGGCCCGTCTTCGCTACAGTGGGGGAGCCCATGTCTATCGATCAAGAGCACGCGCGCCGGCAGTGGGACAAGGAAAAATCGCATTTCGTCGAGCTGCTCGATCTCAAGCTCGAAAGCGTTTCGCATGGCCGGGCGGTCATGCGGATGCCGTACCGTTCGCAGATTTCCAACGGCACCGGTGCGGTGCACGGCGGCGCGATAGTCAGCCTCTGCGACACGTGTTTTTACGTGGCGCTCGCCTCGATATACGGCCGCGATCAGGACACGACCACCGTCGCGCTGCAATGCAACTATCTCGCGCCCGCGGTTCCGCCGCACGATCTCATCGCCGAAGCGACCGTCCTCAAGGCTGGACGCCGGATCGTCTACGGTGAAGTGCACGTGCGCAGCGGCGAGAAACTCGTCGCGCACGCGACGCTGAATTTTCTGAACAGCTACCCACAAGAAAAACCGCGGAAGGTGAAATGACCACAGAAGCAGCCGCAAAGCGCACCGCGCTTTACGACGAACACGTGCGCCTGGGCGCGCGCCTCATTCCATTCGGCGGGTTCGACATGCCCGTCCAGTACAGCAGCATTCTCAAAGAACACGAAGCGGTGCGTCACCGGGCCGGCCTGTTCGATCTTTCGCACATGGGCCAGTTCATTCTGGAAGGCGAGAACGTGGCGGCGTGGGCGGACACGCTCACCGTGAACGCCGTTTCGACGATGAAGCCGGGGCAAGCGCGCTACAACATCTTCACGAACGAACGCGGCGGCGCGCACGACGACGTCATCTTCTATAAACTCCCGGGTCGCTGGCTGCTCGTCGTGAACGCGAGCAACGCCGTCAAAATGTGGGCGCACTTGAACGCGAATTTGAGCGACTCCGGCGTCAAACTCACGAGTCTGCACGGGGACGGCGCGCTCATCGCGATTCAAGGGCCGAAGTCCGTCGAGATGCTTTCGCCCCACGTCGACGTCGACGTGAGCGCGCTCAAATACTACTTTTGCACGGAAGGCCGCGCGTACGGAAAACGTGCGGTTATCGCGCGCACCGGCTACACCGGTGAAGACGGCTTCGAACTCTTCGTCGACGGCGCCGATGCGGCCGGCATCTGGAACGCGCTGCTGCGCGACAACGCAGCGGGCGGACTGATTCCGGCGGGCCTGGGCGCGCGGGACGTGCTTCGTCTCGAAGCCGGCATGCCGCTCTACGGGCACGAACTCACCGAAGAGATTACGCCGATCCAAGCCGGTTTGAATTGGGCCGTCAAACTGAGCAAACCGCACTTTACCGGCAAGGCGGCGCTGGAAGCGCAGCAAGCGCAAGATACGTATCCGCGCATCGTCGGCATCGTCATGGACGGCCGCGCGCCCGCGCGCGAAGGCTACCACGTCTTCTTGGGTGAGAAGCGCGTGGGCGAGATTCGCAGCGGATCGATCGCCCCGTCGGTACAAAACAAAAACATCGCGACCGCGTTGGTCGAAAAAGAAGCCTGCGCTCCGGGCACGGCACTGGTGGTGCACATTCGCGGCACCGCGTACGGAGCAACCGTCGTCCCGCTACCATTTTATAAGAGGAGTTAGAGAATTGGCGCAGCCCGCAGATCTGCTGTACAGCAAAGAACACGAATGGGTGAAGGTCGCCGGCGACGTTGCGACCGTCGGCATCACCGACTACGCGCAGAACTCGCTCGGCGACATCGTTTACGTCGAGTTGCCGAAGGTCGGCGCGAGCGTAGCGCAGTTCTCCAGCATCGGCGTCGTCGAGTCGGTGAAAGCCGTTTCGGATCTGTTCACGCCCATCGCCGGTGAAGTCACCGAAGTGAACGGCGATCTGGAAAACGATCCCGCGCTGGTCAATCGCGAACCTTACGGCGGCGGCTGGATGTTCAAAGTGAAACTGACGGACGGCTCGCAGACCGGCGGGCTGCTTTCCCCCGCAGACTACGATAAACTGACGCAAGAGTAGACCCGTGTATACACCGCATACGCAGCGCGACATCGCGCAAATGCTCGAGGCGATCGGCGTACCGTCGCTCGAGAAACTCGTCGAGGTTCCGGACGCCGTCAAGCTTCGCGAGAAGTTGGACGTCGTTCCGGCGCTGGCCGAGTCCGACATCGTGCGCCGCTTCGAACATTTTGCCAAAAAGAACGCAGGTGCGTCGTGCGTGTCGTTCTTGGGTGCGGGCGCGTATCGTCATTACGCTCCTCCGGCAATCACGGCGCTCGCGATGCGCGGTGAATTTTTGACCGCGTACACGCCGTATCAGGCCGAGGTCTCGCAAGGCTATCTTCAGGCGATCTACGAGTGGCAGACCTATATCTGCCTGCTCACGGGTCTCGATATCGCCAACGCGTCGGTGTACGACGGAGCGACGGCGCTGGCCGAGGCCGCGATCATGGCAATCAACGCCAACGGGCGCAAGAAGGTGCTCGTCTCGCGTGCCATTCATCCGAACTACCGCGCCGTGCTCAAAACCTACTGCGACGGACTCGACGTCCAGATCGACGAGTTGCCCGTACGCGCGGACGGAACGACGGATCTCTCCGGCGTTTCCGAGCGGGTCGCGAACAAAGAGTATGCGTGCGTAGCGCTGCAGACGCCGAACTTTTTCGGCAACGTCGATACGCCGGACGGCGCCGCGCAGAACGCGTTCAAACAAAGCGGTACCGTGCTCGTCGGCGTCGTTGCGGAAGCGCTGGCGCTCGCCGCGCTCGAAACGCCGGCATCGTGGGGCGCCGAAATCGTCGCCGGTGAAGCGCAAAGCTTCGGCGTGCCGCTCGCGTACGGCGGCCCGTACGTCGGCTTTATCGCTTCGAACAAAGATCACATGCGCCGTATTCCGGGGCGGCTGGTCGGCAAGACCCTCGACGTGCACGGCAACGAGGCGTTCGTGCTCACGCTGCAGGCTCGCGAGCAGCATATCCGCCGCGAACGAGCCACCTCGAACATCTGCACGAATCAGGCGCACTGCGCGCTCATCGCGACGATGTATTTGGCGCTCCTGGGCAAGACCGGTTTGCGCGACGTCGCATCGGCGAACCTCAAGCGCTCGCGCGAACTTGCGACCCGCGTGAGTTCGCTCGAAGGCTGCACGCTGCAGTTCGAGGCTCCCTTCTTCAACGAGATCGTCGTCAACGTGCATCAGCCGGCGAAAGACGTGCTCGCAAAACTGCAGGCACGCGGTATTCTGGGCGGCGTCGATCTCGGACGCTATTATCCCGAGTATGCCGACTGTATCCTGATGGCCGCGACGGAACTCACGTCTTCGGCAGACATCGAAACACTCTGCACCGCACTCAAAGAGGTCGTCAATGTCCCGGCTCGCGTCTGATCACACCGCATCGCCGCTGATCTTCGAACTGGGACAGGAGGGGCGCGCGAACCGCTACGTCGACTCAGGCGATCCGCTCACCGACTTCTTGCCGAAAAGCGTTTTGCGCGACGATTTGCCGCTGCCCGACAATAGCGAACTGGAGGTCGTCCGGCACTTCACGCGTCTCTCGCAGCGCACGTTCGGCATCGACGTCGGCTTCTATCCGCTGGGCTCGTGCACGATGAAGTACAATCCGCGCGTGAACGACGCGATGGCGAATCTGCCGCAATTGCGCGATCTGCATCCGTACGCGCCGGACGAACTCGCGCAAGGCGCGCTGCAGATCATGTGGGAACTGGAGCGCACGTTCTGCTCGCTCTTCGGCATGGCGGCGTTCTCGCTCAATCCGTCTGCCGGCGCGCACGCCGAGCTTGCGGCGCTGCTCATCGCGAAAGCGTATTTCAAAGATCGCGGAGAGACGCAGCGCGACAAGGTGATCGTGCCCGACACCGCGCACGGCACGAACCCGGCCTCGGCGGCGATGTGCGGCTTCAAAGTCATCTCGCTCAAAAGCGACGAGCGCGGACGCGTGAGCGTCGAGGAACTCAAGAAGGTCATCGGCCCCGATACCGCCGTGTGCATGATGACCAACCCGAACACGCTCGGCCTGTTCGAAGACCACATTCACGAGATCGCGAAGGCGGTGCATGACGTCGGCGGCCTGATGTACTACGACGGAGCCAATGCCAACGCGCTCATGGGCAACGCGCGCCCGGGCGACATGGGCTTCGATCTCATGCATTTGAACACGCACAAGACCTTCACGATCCCGCACGGCGGCGGCGGTGCGGGTCATGGCCCGGTCGGCGTCGCGGCGCATCTGGTCGATTTTCTTCCGACGCCGTACGTGCGCGCCCGCCCTCGTCATCCTGAGCCGCTCGAAGAGCGGTCGAGCTCGCCCGGGCCCAAGGCGCCGAGCGATCAAATGGAGTTTTGGCTCGACTTCGATCGTCCGAAATCCATCGGTCCCATGCGTTCCTTCTGGTCGAACTTCGCGCACGCGGTTCGCGCGCTTGCGTACATCTATGCCAACGGTGCTGAAGGCCTCACGAAAGTCTCGCAGCTCGCCGTACTGAACGCGAACTACATCCGCGTAAACGTCCGCGACTTTCTGGAAACGCCGTACGACGAGATCTGCCGTCACGAGTTCGTTGCGTCCGCGCAAGAACTCAAGAAAGAGACGGGCGTGCGCGCGCTGGACATCGCCAAGGCACTGCTCGACCGCGGCTTCATGGCGCCGACGATGTACTTCCCGCTCATCGTTCCCGAGTGCCTTATGATCGAGCCGACGGAGACCGAATCGAAGGAGACGCTGGACCAGTTCATCGAGGCGCTGCGCGGCATCGTGCAAACCGCGAAAACCGATCCCGACTCGATCTTGGCGGCGCCGCAGAATACGGTCGTCGGACGTCTGGACGAAACGCGTGCCGCGCGCCAGCCGGATTTGCGGTGGGTCCCGCAACAGGCATAAACGGGCACTAGCTGCCGCGTGCGGCAGCGAGGGACGACGCTTCTCGAAGTGCTTCTTACTGCGGCGATCGCGATGCTGATCGCCGCAGCCGTTTTCGGCTTCGCTCGCGGCTCGCGCGCGTTCGCCATGCGCTCGGCGATCTCGCAATTCGATGCGGCGCTCGCCTACGCGCAAGCGCTGGCGGCAAACAGCGGCAACGGTGCGACGCTGGTCTTCCAGCCGCGCGCGATCTCCGGCGGCGCGGTGCTGCCCGGATTCAAACTCGTGGTGTACTCCGGGCGTCCCACCTCCGCCGGCGCGCTGGCGCAGGCCGCAATCGCGCCCGT
>DATEHZ010000141.1:0-35156 GCA_035279385.1 Vulcanimicrobiaceae bacterium
AGTTGACTTTGTCCGTAGAAACTTCAACGAACGCTTCGTATTTCTCAACGGCTTCGCCGGGTTTCTTGAGCCAGCGTTCCACCGTTCCTTCGGTAACGGTCTCGCCGAGCTGCGGCATCGTAATTGTGGTAGCCATATTTACTTCCAAGTAACTTTCTTCAAGCAGAACTCGTGTGAGAAATCAAGCAAATGGCATGCCATTAAAAGCGAACCATCTCTCTCATGACTTCTGCCATCTCATGAGGTGAGCTCATGTACTCTTCCTCGAGCGGATGCGCGTAGCCCATCGCGGGAACGTCGGGCGCTGCATGACGCCGGATTGGCGCATCGAGTTCGAAGAGTGCTTCCTCGGCGACCATCGCGCTGATCTCTGCACCGATGCCGCCGAACTTGTTATCTTCATGAACGATCAACAGCTTGCGCGTTTTGCGCACGCTGTCTAAAATCGCCGCGCGGTCCATCGGACGAATCGAACGCAGGTCGATGACTTCGACCGACATGCCTTCCTGCTCGAGCGCGCGCGCCGCTTCGAGCGCCCAGTGCACGTACAAACCGTACGAAACGACGGTGAGTTGATTGCCGGCTTTCTTGACGTCGGCCTTCCCGATCGGAATCGTGTAATGCCCCGTGGGGACCTCGCCCTTGATGAGGCGGTACGTCTTTTTGTGCTCGAGAAAGAGCACCGGATCGGGATCGTCGATGGCCGCGTTGAGCAAGCCTTTCACGTCGGCGGGAAACGCCGGCGCGACGATCTTCAGGCCCGGAACGTGATAGAACAGCGCTTCGATCGAAACCGAATGCGAGAGCGCACCGCGCACGCCGCCGCCGTACGGCGTACGGATGACGAGCGGGCACGTATATTCACCGTTCGAACGATACCGCGTCTTTGCCGCCTCGCCGACGATTTGATTGAACGCCGGATAGATGAAATCGGCGAACTGAATCTCGGCGATCGGCCGCAGACCTTCCATCGCCATGCCGACGGCGATGCCGACGATCGATGCTTCGGCGATCGGCGTGTCGATGACGCGCTGCGCTCCGAACTCTTTCATGAAGTCCTTGGTGATGAGAAAGACGTTTCCGCGCGCGCCGACGTCTTCACCCAAAATCACGGTGCGTTCGTCGCTCTTCATCGCCTCGTACAGCGTCTGGCGCACGGCCTCGACGTTGTTCAGAACTTCGGCGGTCTTTTCGGCTACTGCCACGGTTCCCAAGCCCCCTCATAGAGATGTTTGTACAGATCCGAAGGCTCCGGATACGGCATCGCCTCGGCTTTGTCGGTCGCTTCGTTCGTCTCGCGAAGCACGTCTTTTCGCATCGCTTCCACGCTTTCGGCGGTCATGACGCCCGCGTCGAGCAGAATATGCTCGAAGCGCGGAACCGGATCGTCCTTGCGATGTTCGACGACCTCGTCTTTGGTGCGGTAGGTCATGTCGTTGTCGTCGGTGGAGTGCGCGAGAAACCGGTAGCAGACGCCTTCGATCAAGGATGGTCCGCCGCCGGTGCGCGCGCGCTCCATCGCGCGATGCACGGCGTCGTACGTGACGATCGGATCGAATCCGTCGAACTGCTCGCCGGGCATGCCGTAGCCTTCGGCGCGCTTGTAAATGTTCGGCTGTCCCATCTGCTGATTCAGCGGCGTCGAAATCGCCCACTGATTGTTCTCGACCAGCATGACCAGCGGCAGTTTGTGAACCGCCGCGAAATTCATGGACTCGTGCCACTCGCCTTCGCTCGTCGTGCCGTCACCGCAGGTCACAAGGACCGCGCGCCCGCTCTCGCCGCGGTATTTGAGCGCGTACGCCGCGCCGACCGCGTGCGGAATATGCGCGGCGAGGATCGAGGAGAACGACATCAGGCCGGCTTTTTTCGACGAATAGTGATTCGGAAATTGCCGTCCGCCGTTGTGATCCGCCGCACGCGCGAAAATCGAGAGCATGATCTCGTACGGTGTGAGGCCGATGCCGATTGCGAGTCCCAGATCGCGGTAATACGGCGCGAGAATATCTTTGCCGCGTTCGAACGCCATTGCCGCGCCCGCTTGCAGCGCTTCGTGACCCTCGCTGCCGAGCGCGAACGGGACTTTGCCCTGCCGGTTTAGCTGGAAGCCGCGATTGTCGAGCTGACGCTGGAGCAGCATGTTGCGGAAGATCGCTTTGAGCTGCTCGTCGGACAGCCCGTGCCGCTCGAGTGTTTTGGGCACTTGAGTGCCGGTTTTTGCCATCAGTTAGTCATCCTGAGATTTATCTAGTCATCCTGAGATTTATCGAAGGACGGCCGGGCCTAGTCCAGGCTCGGCCAGTGGTTCATTGCCATGGTTCCCAAGCGCCTTCGTGCAGATTCGTATAGAGGTCCTCGGGGCGCGGGTACGGCATGGCTTCGGCCCGGTCCGTGGCTTCGTTCGTCTCGGCCAGGACCGAAGACTTCACCTCTTCGGCTTGCTGCTCGGTGAGTACCCCGTGCTCGACGAGGAAGCGCTCGAAGTTGGGAACGGGGTCGAGTTTGCGGCGCTCGGCGACCTCCTCGCGGCTGCGATAGGTGCGGTCGTCGTCGTCGGTCGTATGGGCCAGGAAGCGGTAGCACTTGGCCTCGATGAGGCTCGGGCCGCCGCCATGGCGGGCGCGCTCGAGTGCTTCCTTTGTAGCAGCGTAGCAGGCGATGGGATCGAAGCCGTCGACCTTGCGGCCCGGAATGCCGTACCCCTCCGCACGCTTGTAGACGTCGGGCTGGCCCATCTGATGCTCGAGCGGCGTGCTGATTGCCCACTCGTTGTTCTCGCACAAGAACACGACCGGGAGCCGGTGCACCGACGCGAAGTTGAGCGACTCATGCCATTCGCCCTCGCTCGTGCAGCCGTCGCCGAAGGTCGTGAGCACCGCACGCCCGTGTTCGCCGCGATGCTTGAGCGCGTAGGCTGCGCCCACGGCGTGCGGCAACTGCGCCGCAATGACCGAGCTGATGGAATAGATGCCCAGGCGTTTACTCGCGTAGTGGTGGGGAAACTGCCGTCCGCCGCTGTGATCCGCGGCGCGCCCAAAGAGCGAGAGGAGCACTTCGTACGCGCTCAGCCCGACGCCCAAATCCAGCCCTAAGTCGCGGTAATAGGGTACGAGAACGTCTTTGCCGCGTTCGAACGCCATTGCCGCGCCGGCTTGTACGGCCTCATGGCCTTCGCCCGCGGACGCGAACGGAATCTTGCCTTGCCGGTTGAGTTCGAAGCCGCGCGTTTCCAGGCGGCGATGCAGGAGCATCGTGCGCCACATCGCGACGAGTTGCTCGTCCGTAAGGCCATGCCGTTCGAACGGCGCCTTGGGCGTTTTTGTTTTGGGAGCCACAGCCGAGCGTACTCGCCCGCGGCAAGGCGGAAATCCTGCGCCGCGGGTCTCCGGGACGCAGTACCTACTGCACCAGCGATTGCACGTAGAGTTTGCCGCTTGGGTAATCGAAAACCAGGTTGAAGTTCTCCAGGATGTTGCGCCCGAGGAGCCCGTCGTTGTCGAGTTCCTCGAATTTCGTGCCGCTCGTGACCCAGACGTTTGCGCCGGAGAACGCAAAGTCGCCGAAATCGAACCGGCTGAAGACGTACTGCCGGAAATCGACGTCTTCACCGGCGACGCCCTCCACCTCGCCGATGACCTCGCCCTTGCGATCCGGATGGAACTGCGCGAAGAAGTGCGGATACAGCATCGTGTTGTCTGCGCCGAGATCCACGGTGAACGCGCCGTCGACGGCATTGAATTTCGCATGCGCGCGCGCAACGTGCCCGTCCACGTCGATCGGTATCGCGCTCCACGTTCCTGACGGCGCGGCTGCCGAACTGGGCGAGATCGTGAGCGTGTGATTCTGGAAGTTCACCCAGACGCGTTCGGATGCAAAAAAATCGCCGCCGAGCAGCCCGACGACTTTTCGTTCGCCGACGAGCTGATCTCCGGAGATCAGCGTGATGACGACGTTTTTTCCATGAAGCGCACCGATCGACAAGTCGGGTGCGTGCGAAATGCCTTCGGTGTAGTCGCCGCTGAAGCTGCCTTTATACGTATCCGTTACCGGCAAGCCGAGTTCGCGTGCCACGCCGGCATCCAGCACGATGTCCCCCGCGCCCGAATCGAGTTTGAAGTCCAAGCCCCGTCCCGCGATGGTGACGCGTACGATGATGCCGTCCGGAGTAAACTCCGCCGGTACCGTCACCGGCGTATCGCCGGGCAGCTCGAAAAGCGGGCGGCTCTTCGGAATCTCGGCGTGGACCTGCGAAGCGGCAACGGGTTCGAACGCCTTGGATTGCGTAACCGATGCGTTCTCCGGATGTCCGTCGTCGTAGGCGATCGTCTGCGCGTACGTCAGTCCGTATTGCGTGCGGTAACCGTCGTACGTATACGTCCACGGACGATTTTGATAGTCGGCCGTAACGACGCGGCGCAGCAAGAACGTCTTTGCGTCGTAGTACCGTTGTTGGACCAGACCGGGCTTGGGCACGACCTGCACGACCACGCATGCGGGCTGCGAGGCCGTTATGCCCAGGACCCGCGTCGACGAGTCCTGCCCCGGCGGCCGGCTGAGCGCCGCGGTGAACGGATTTGCATCCGCATCCGACTCCGAGAGCAACGTGACGACGCCGTTTTCATCCTGTTCCCAGTCGGTGCCGTTATACGAACCGCTCGACCACGTATCGGTGCCTTCGCGATCCGTTTCGACGTAATTCTTGCCGTTCTCGAACACGTCGATGCGCAGCGCCGAACTTCCGTGCGTCCGTTCCGAAACGGAATGATAGCTGCCCGGCGTCAGATGCCCGCGCGCGGCGCGCGCCTTCGCAAAGACCTGCTGCGGCGTGAGCGCCGAAGGAAGATACGTTTCCGCGGCCTGCGCCCTCGAAATGCCGAAACCGGCAAGCATCATACTCGCCAACACCCATATACGCATGGACGGATTTTCGCAGACCCCGTTGAACCGCCCTACGTCATGACCGCCGCAATTCCCGTTCCGACCGAAGACCTCGTCCGCCACCGCCGGCATTTTCACATGCATCCCGAACTCTCGCTCAAAGAGTTCGAAACGGCGGCGTACATCGAGCGGGAACTGCGGGCGCTGGAACTCGACCAGATTCGTACCGGCATCGGCAAGACCGGAGTTCTCGGTACGCTGCGCGGCGGGCGGCCGGGGCCGGTCACGCTGCTTCGTGCCGACATCGACGCGCTGCCGGTCACCGAAGCCGCGCAGGTCGAGTACAAGTCGAAGCACGCCGGAGTCATGCATGCCTGCGGCCACGACGCGCACATCGCAATACTGCTCTGTGCCGCGAGCGAACTCGCCCGCAGACGCGCAGAGGTTGCGGGCACGCTGGTGTTCTGCTTTCAGCCCGGCGAAGAAGGTTACGCCGGCAATAAACTGATGATCGAAGACGGCGCGCTGGAGAATCCGCACGTCGACCGCTGCTTTGCCCTGCACGTCTTCAGCGGTTTGGAAGCCGGCAAGATCGGCGTGCGCGACGGCGCCTTCTTTGCCTCGTCCGATGAATTTCATCTGAGCATTCGCGGGAAGGGCGGGCACGGCGCGATGCCGGAGCGCGCGATCGATCCCATCGTCGCGGGCGCGCATTTCGTTACGATGCTGCAGACGATCGTGAGCCGAGAAGTTGCGCCCAAAGATCCGGCCGTGTTCACCGTCGGAAAATTTCACTCGGGTTCGACGTTCAACGTCATTCCGAGCGAAGCGGAGATGGAAGGCACGGTGCGCAGTTTCGACCGCGACGTGCGCGCGTCGATGCCCGAACGCATGGAGCGCATTCTCAAAGGCCTCGCGCAGGCGATGCGCGTGGAGTACGAGATGAAGTACCGCTATGGGTATCCGCCCACGGTGAACGATCCGGCGATGAACGCGATCGTGCGCGAGGTCGGCGCGCAGCTGCTGGGGCAAGAGAACGTCGTCTATCCGCACGACATCGTCATGTGGGCCGAGGACATGTCCTACATGTTGGAAGAGCGTCCGGGCGCGTACTTCATCGTCGGCGCACGCGGCCCCGAACGCGGAACCTTCCCGCAGCACAGCGCGCAATACGACATCGACGAGCGCGCCCTCGAAGTCGGCTATAAAATGATGGTCGGCCTAGGACTACACGGCGATCCCACCTCGTCATGGTGAGCTTGTCGAACCACCCCCGAGCGTAAGCGAGGGTTTGCGCCTCGCCAAGCTCGGCCGTCCTTCGACAAGCTCAGGATGACGAGGTCGTGCGTAGCGCGATGCGAGGCGGTGCGCGGTGCGCGGTGCGCGATGTGCGGTGCGCGGCGCACCGTGCACAATGCGCGGTGCCTGCTACACTCGTCATGGTGAGCTTGTCGAACCACCCCCGAGCGTAAGCGAGGGTCGCGCGGTTATGGGCGCGAGTCGATGTCGCGCTGGATGGCGTCTTTGGCCTTGTCTGCGGCTTCGCGAAGCTTCTGAACGCCGACGCGCAGCAAACCGCCGAGTTGCGCCGCGGCTTCCTCGGTCTGCACTTGCGTCTGCTTGAGCGCTTCGTCGATGCGCGCCTTGGCCTGCTCTTTCAAATCGTCGTTCATTCTTTCTCCGTCACCGTGAGGACCCAGCGAATCGCTCGCGCGTACTGGTCGAGTTCTTTGACCGTCCGCTTCAGCCACCCCGCAGCGGTGTCTTGCCCCACACTACCGCCGGGCTGCGCCAACTGTTTCGTATAGGCGCTGGCCGCTTCCAACTGCTCTTCGATGCGCGGCCAGACGCTGCGCAGACTCGCCTCGGACGCGTCGGGCAGGCGTTCGATCAGCGGCGGCGCGGGATGTGCGGGATGCGACATCGCGTATTCGAGCCGCGCGAGCGAGTACTCGGAGCCGACGCGAATGAACGAAGCCAAGAGCTGAACGAGACGAACTTCCACCAGGGGTACGCACTTCCGTAGCGGCGAAAAGCGGGCCTTGTCGCCGCCGGTGCTGTAGGAGAACGCAAGCGTGGATTCCAGCGTGGGGGATTTCCGGCGGTACGTGATCGTCGGCAACGGATTTGCCGGCACCACGGCCGCCGAACAATTGCGCAAACACGATCCGTCGTGTTCGATCGCCCTGTTCACGGACGAGCCGTACACGCTCTACAACCGCATCGCGCTGCCGCCGCTGCTGCGCAAGCAGGTGACCAAGGAAAAGGTCATCATGCGCGACCTCGCGTGGCATGAAAAGCACAACATCGACCTGCATTTGGAAACGCGCGTCGAGCGCATCGTGCCGCAGGAGAGCGTCGTCATCGCGAACGGCACCTCGTATCCGTACGACGCGGTGCTGGTCGCGACGGGCGGACGGCCGAACCCGCATCCGGCGGCCGGAGCCGGCGGCGCAAACGTCTATAACTTTCAATACATGTCCGATACGCTCGGCATCTCACAAGAACTCGAAACGGCGAAGGCGGGTGTCTCCATCGGCGGTTCGTTCATCGCCTACGAACTTGCCGAGGCGTTCGTCTCGCGCAAAGTCGAAACGCACTGGGTGATGCGCGGCCCGCGCGTGCTGCACCGCATGCTCGACGAAATTGCGGGCGAACTCATCGACGAAGCCGCCAAGCACGACGGCGTGCACATGCACTACGGCGATGAAATCGCCGAATTCGTGCGCGACAACGGGGTAGTGCGCAAAGTTCGTCTCAAGAGCGGTAAGGAAATCGAAGCGCAGTGCTACGGCGTCGGCCTGGGTCTTACGATGAACACCGAACTGCTGGAAGGCTCGGGCGTCGAGACCAGCAAGAACGGCATTCTCTGCGACGATCGTTTGGAGACGAACGTCAAAGGGATCTTTGCGGCCGGCGACATCGCGGATTTCTACGATCCGATTCTCGAGATGCGATATCGCATGGGAACGTGGAACAACGCCGGCGCGCACGGCAAGGTCGCCGCGCAGAACATGATGGGCAACAACGTCGCGTACGACGACGTGCCCGAGTATTCGAGTCTGCTCTTCAAGGGGCAGACGATCACGCAATTCGGCTTATCGCCCGAGTACCGCGCCGATATCGAAACCGTCTTTGCGGTGGACCGCGAGAAGAAGTGGTACCGCGCGCTCTATTTTTGGGACCACCGGCTGGTCGGCGGCTGCTTCATGGGCAAAGGCAACCGCAGCGGCAAACGCAAGTATCTGGACACCATCAAGGGCAAACAGCGCTTCCCGAAAGACGAATGGAACGCGATGCTCGAGTGGACGCACGACTGATGAGCGCGGAATGGCTGACAGCGGTAAGCGCGCTTGCGACGCTGTTCGTCATCGGCGTCACCGCTTACGCCGCGTTGCGGCAAATCCGGCACATGCGCTCCGGGAACCAAGTTGCGGCATTGCTGCCGCTTACGGAGAAATATCAGACGGCCGAATTGCAGGAGTCGCAGCAGTACCTTTTGAGCGGCGCGCTGAGCCGCGACTTACAGGACAGCGACACCCGCCGCGGGGCCGAATCGGTTCCGGCATTCGGTGCGGCCCGTAAAGCGATGGCCATTTTGAACTTTTATGAATCGGTCGGCGCCCTCGTGACGGCTCGCGTACTCGATATCGACCTGGTCCTGCGCTACTTCACCCTGCCGAGCGACATATGGATGATCTCGAGCGATTATATCGCCATCACGCGTAGAAAGCGCGGACCGGACGTATTCGAAAACCTGGAAGCGCTGGTCGCCCTCGAACGGCGCTATACGGCGAAGCGCGGTTCCTCATTGTATCCCAATGGGTTGCCGCGAATACCCGTGACCGATTCATTTGCGCTCGAGGATGCGGCCGCACCTCTCGATTTAGCCTAACGAGTCGAGCACGGCCGCAAGCGTTTCAACGCCGCGGTGAATCTGTGCCGTCCCAACGGCTGCGAAACCGAGTTGTAAACCATCTCGCTGCAGCGGACGGCGTGCGAAACTGCTGAGCACGTTCACCGCCAATCCATGCTCTTGCGCGCGCCGCTGCACGGCTTTCGGATCGATGCCTTTGGGCAGCCACGCCGTGGTTTGCAGTCCCGCTTCGACGTCCGAAACTTCGAGGACGCCGTTCAGCCGTTCGCGCACGGACTGCATGAGCACCGATAGACGCTCGGCGTAGATCGCGCGCATGCGGCGTACGTGGCGTGCGAAGTGCCCTTCGGTGATAAAATCGCAGAGCGTCGCCTGATCGAGCAGTTGCGCGTGGCGGCTCGTGATCGATTTTACCGCGACGAAGCGATCGACCAGGTCCGCCGGTGCGACGACGTACCCCAACCGCAGCGACGGAAAGAGCACCTTGTTGAAACTGCCGGTGAAGATCACATTCGCGTTGCGGTCGATTCCCTGCAGCGCGGGAACCGGCCGGCTCGAGTACCGGTATTCGCTGTCGTAGTCGTCTTCCAAAATCAGCGCTTCGTTGCGCCGCGCCCAGTCGAGCAGCGCCAAGCGGCGCCGCAGGCTCATCGTCACGCCGAGCGGCGCTTGATGCGCCGGCGTGACGTACGCGAGGCGCGCTCCGCGCAGGTCCGCATCGGAAACGTGCATGCCCTCCGCGTCGACCGTCACCGGAATCACCTCGGCGCCGCACGACTCGAAAACGGTGGACGCGCCGGGATAGCCCGGATCTTCAACGCACACGCGATCGCCGGGATCGAGCAAAACGCGCGCGGCCACGTCGATAGCTTCCTGCACGCCCGAAACGATCAGCACTTGATCCGGGCTGCATTTTACCCCGCGCGATGCATTGAGGTAATCCGCGACGGCTTGCCGCAGCGGCGCATAGCCGATGGGGTCGCAGCCGACGAACAGATCGGCGCCGCCGCCGCGAATGCGGCGCACCGACAGCGCCGACCATTGCTTGACCGGAAAAAGATCGATCGCCGGAAGGTTGGAGCGGAACGCGCGCGCGGCGTTCGGTTCGAAATTCGGATCGTAGCGGACGCGCCGCCCGTACTCGGAGAGATGCCGCCGCGCCGTGTGCCGTGCGGGATCGGTCGCCCGGCGCCGCTCTATCGTCAAAAACTCGTCCGGCAAGACCTCGCTCACGAACGTACCGGAACCGGCGCTGCCGTTCAGATAGCCTTCAGATTTGAGCAGGTCGAACGCGTTCACGATCGTTCCACGCGCTAAACCATAGCGCTCTGCGAGTTCTCGAGTCGAGGGTAAGCGCGTTCCCCGCCGCAGCCGGCCATCCAGGATTTGGGTGCGCAGGGTTTCGTACAGCCATTCGTACGCGCGGGTGCCTACCGGCTGGGGCGGCAGCGTGAGCTCGAACGCACCGGAGTGGTTGGCCATGGAGTGGTATACCGACATTACGCTAAGTGGACCTTTAGGCTGGTCCAATTTTTATCTATCATACCTGCATGGCAACTGATTTTCGTGACGGAGGGGGCTTCCCGAGGCGGGGGCGTTTACCGGCGGGCCGGTTCCTCTGGCTGCTGCGCCTGTTCGATAAGTCGCGCGCCGCGGTAAACGGCACGCTCGGCGAATATTTTTATCCGTGTCCCATCGACCAAGGCATGATGGAGCGCTGGGGCATCACTCGGGAGCAATTCGAGGCGGCACTCGTGGAATACGACAACGACGAAGCGATCCTGCGCTGGGCGCAGCGGACCATCACCAAAGACGGCATCGACGCCGCAAACAGCTGGCTGGTCGTCGAGAAGTTCGAAAATCTCGATCGGCAAGATCGCGAGGAGGGCGCCTTCGAAGCGCAGCCGGCATGAATTCGCGCTTTACGGTCGCCGCGGTGTACGCGCTCATGTGTCTCATTTGGGGTACGACGTGGCTCGCCATAAAAATCGGCTTGCATTCGATGGGGCCGCTCACCGGTGTCGGCCTGCGTTTCCTGCTCGCGGGCGTGCTGCTGTTCGGCGTCGCCGCGCTGCGCGGCGAACTGCGGCCGATCTCGAAGCTGCCGTGGAAGCTGATCGCCGTGTTCGCGGTCTTCACGTTTGCCTGCGACTACACACTGCTCTACATCGGAGAAACGCGCGTAGACTCGGGCCTCGCGTCGGTGCTCTTCGGAACCCTGCCGTTCTTCACGTTCGGTTTTGCGCGCGTGCTCGCGAACGAACGCTTGACGTGGCGCGCCGCTGCGGGCTCCCTCGCAGCGTTCTCGGGCGTCGCACTTATTTCGCTCGGCGGCGGCGTGCACGGCTCGCCGCTGTACGCGCTGGCGCCTATCGGCGCCGCGATCGCGGCCGCGTTTGCAACCGCGTACGCAAAGCGCGCGCCGGCGGTCTCCCCGCTCGCGTCGCTTCCGCCCGCGATGACCATCGCCGGCACCGCGATGCTCGCCGCAGGGCTTGTATTCGAACGCACCGATTGGTCGCAAGCAACCTCGCCGGCGTCGCTCGGAGCGCTGCTCTACCTCGCCGTTGCGGGAAGCGGAATCGCGTTTTTCTGCATGCTGTGGCTGCTCGAGCGCCTTCCGGCAGGGACGATTGGTCTTTCATCCCTGACGTTTCCGATCATTGCCCTCACGGTAGGCGCGCTTTTCGGCGGCGAGCATGTGGGCACGCGCGAGCTGGCCGGCTCCGCGCTGGTGATTATC
Source organism: Vulcanimicrobiaceae bacterium (assembly GCA_035279385.1). GTDB lineage: Bacteria > Vulcanimicrobiota > Vulcanimicrobiia > Vulcanimicrobiales > Vulcanimicrobiaceae > DATGJX01. Next base: position 11,499 of record DATEHZ010000141.1, read on the forward strand.
GGAATGGCGATCGCGATGCTGACGAGTTTCGTACGGCGCGGTTCACTTCGCCCGCTTCTCGCAACGCAATCTTGCAACGACCCGTTTGCCGCTGTGAGTAACGAACGGGCGCGCGAGCGAGAACGTACCGCGGGAGTACTGTAGCGTAAAGGTCGGCCCGGAAGTATCCGCGGGGAATTGAACGTGCCACGTAGCGTTGAGCGGATCGGGCGCGTTCGTCGAGCTCACCTCGACATCGCCTTCCGCATCGATATCCGCCACGACATATGCGCGCATCGAGGGCTTAAAGCGCACGTAAATAGTGTTCGCATCCTCACCGCCGTCGCGCCAAACTATCCAGTTGCCTTCAACCTTTACGGTCGCGGAGTACGCTTTCGCCGAGCCCGTGTCGCGGCACGTCCAGCTGCCGACTAACGGCATCAGTTTCGCGTCGCGCGCCTTGTCCTGCGAAGATCCTTGCGCATTAGCATTCCCGTGCAGTCCCATCGATGCCGTGGCCAGTATCAAAACGCTCGTCAGGAAACGCATTGGTTCGTTCCTCCTGCTTTTAATTCACACGCTTACCGTTGTACCTCGAGCAGCAGCGTTTGCGACCCAGTTGTACTTCGCGCGCACCAGATCGCAGAGCGCTTGCGCCGCGACGGGGTCGCCGTGCACGGCGAAGAAATTCGGCTTGGTCGGACAGGTATCGAACCACTGCTGAATCTCCTCTTTGTCCGCGTGCGCGCTGTAGCCGGAGATCAGCCCCATGGCGGCGTGCACGGGCAGCGTATCCCCCATGATGCGAATCGTTTCCGCGCCGTGCGTGAGGAAGTAGCCGAGTGTGCCGGCGGCTTGATATCCGACGAACAGCAGCGTTGCGTGCGGATCCGAAACGTTGTTGTAAATGTGATGCAGAACGCGCCCGCCGGCCGCCATTCCGCTCGCCGATACGATGATATGCGGACCTCGCACGTGATTGATCGCCTTCGACTCCTCGGTTTCTATCGCGATAGTCAGATTTTGGCAGCCGAACGGCGTGCCGTCGGTATCGAACTGCACGGGTTTGTGCGCGTCCGGAAATTTGCGGAAGAGATCGTCGACTTTAGCTGCCATCGGGCTATCCAAAAATACGGGCACCTTTGCGATGTCTGCATTCTTGCGCTGCAACTGGCCGATGGAGAACAGCAGTTCCTGCGAACGTTCCACTGCGAATGCGGGAATGACGATGGCGCCGCCGCGCGCAATTCCGCGCGCAAGCGTTTGCTCGAGCATGCCGAGCGCATCGGGCGGGTGCACGCGATCGCCGTAGGTCGATTCGCACACGAGTGTATCCGCAGCGCCCATAGGCGCAGGATCGTAGAGCAGCGTGCGATTGTAGCGGCCGATGTCGCCGGAGAACACGACGCGGCGATCGCCGATTTGCAATTCGACAAACGCCGAACCGATAATGTGCGCGGCGTTTTTGTATACCGCTTTCATTCCCGCGACGTCGAACGGCTTTTCGAGCGCCACGGTCTTGGTCATTTGCACCGTCCGCTGCACATCCGCTTCGCCGTAGAAGGGCGGCGGAGCGTAATGCTCGTGGTTCATGCCGCGCGCGTGCAGGTGGCTTTGCAAGTGCACTGCGTCCTCGAGCACGATGCTGATGAGCGCGCGGGTCGCGGGGGTTGCGTAAATCGTTCCGCGAAAACCGTCGTGCACGAGTTTGGGAAGATAGCCGACGTGATCGATGTGGCCGTGCGTAATGATGACGGCCTCGACGTCTTTGGGCGCAACCGGCAGCGGTATGCTGTTGAGCGCCGTAATGTCGGCTGTCCCTTGGAATAATCCGCAGTCGATGAAGATATGCCGTCCGTTGCTCGTCAGCAGGTGCTTGCTGCCGGTGACGGTCCCGGCGGCGCCGACAAACGTTAATTCAGCCACGTGTCTCCTGCAAAATGCGCGTGCGGGCAACCGGATGCATCGGCGGCGCGCTGGGACCGCGATCGAACGCCTTCGCGCTCGGCATCGTTCCGGAAGCATACGTCTCCAAGCAGCGGTCGACGAGTTTTTCCGGGTTCTCGTCCGCGATGATGATCGACCCGGTGTTCTTGCGTACGAGTTCGGCGATGCGTTCGAATTCGTTCGAGATTCCGCCCGAATCGCGCAAGATGCCGATAAGTTTGCCTTCGTCGTATGCGATGCAGAACTCGCCCAGCGTGCCGCTTCGGCCGCCGACGAACAGCACGAAATCGGAGCTATGAATATTGTGGGTCTCGCGTCCCATCAGCCCGGACCCCGTGAACACCATCGTCGTGTACGGCTGCAGCGGCGAACCGTAGACGTTCACGTGTTCTTCGGGAGAGAGCGCGGGCGATACGCCCAGGCTGATGCCGCCGGCATCGTGCGCGCCCAAAACCGCCGCGTGCGGCAGACCGGGACACGCCCCGGTCACAATAGTGCACTTGCACTCCGCTATGCGGCTCCCGAGCCGCCGCGCGAGCGTCAACTCCGCATCGGTGATCGCGCCGCCGGCCGACCCCATCACGCCTATTTGAATCTGCATGGCATAAAAGCTCCCTGCGGGCGGCACAAAGGGGCGCCCACGTACGCGACGCATACGTTCGTGTGCGTAATTACGACGACCTACAGGCGCGCTGGAAGGCACTGCGCGCGGCGCGCGAGATCGCGGTGCGCGAGGTCGCGTGCATCGGCGCGGCGCGCACGCTGCTTTGCGTGGATTTCGGAAGCGCGCACGCCCCCGCGGTCGCGCTGACGGCGGGAGTGCACGGTGACGAACCTGCGGCACCGTGGGCCCTGCTCGCGCTCGTGGAAGACGCCGACCTGGATCCGCACTACGCCTATCGGGTGTGGCCCTGCACCAATCCGAGCGGTTACGCAGCGGGCACGCGCGAGAACGCCGACGGCGTAGACGTGAATCGCAGCTTCGGTCGCGGCGGACAGACGCCCGAAGCGCGCGCGATGGTCACGGCGAATCGCGACCGCAAGTTCGCGTTGTCGATCGATCTGCACGAAGATTGCGACGCGGAGGGGTTTTACTGCTACGAATACGGCGCCGGCGACCTCGGCGCGATCGTCGTCGACGCGGTGCGCGGCGCCGGTTATCCGGTGCAGGACTTGGCGCAGTGCGATCTCGGCGCGCCGCTGTCCGGCGTCATGCTCGACGACGGCGTCGTGCGGCCGCCGGCCGCGCTGGAGATCGACGCAATCGGCGGGCTCTCGTACACGCTTTCGGTGGTCCGGCACGCGACACGCCGGGCGCTCACGTTCGAAACGCCCATCCGCTTGGCGTGGGAAGAGCGCATCGCGATTCACAGGATTGCGGTAAAGGCGGCCATCCTGGCGCTTTCGAACCTGGAAGATCATGGCTGAACGCGATTCCCTTGAAGTAGACGTCCTGTTCGTGGGCGGCGGTCCGGCAAGTCTGGCGGGCGCCGTCAAGCTCATGCAGCTTGCAAAAGCAGCGGGCAAAGAGCTCGAAGTGCTCGTTATCGAGAAGGCCGGCGAGATCGGCAATCACGGCCTCTCGGGCGCCGTCATGGATCCGAAAGCGCTCGACGAATTGCTTCCCGACTGGCGCAGCGACGCGCCCGTCGAATCGCCGGTGACCGGCGATCAGCTCTGGCTCCTCACCGAAAACGGACGCATCAAAGCACCGATCGTTCCGCCGATGATGAACAACCACGGCAAGTACGTCGCGTCGCTGCAAAAGATCGTGAAGTGGCTCGCAGAGAAAGCCGAAGAAGCGGGCGCGCAAGTGTTCGGCGAGTTTCCCGGTCAAGAACTGCTGTGGGAGGGCGAGCGCGTCATCGGCGTGCGCACGGGCGACAAAGGGTTGGACAAGCACGGCAATCCGAAACCGAATTACGAACCCGGCGCCGATATTCTCGCGAAGATCGTCGTGCTCGGCGAAGGGCCGCGCGGAACGCTGACAAAGCAGGCCGTTCCGCGTCTGAATCTCGACGAGGGACGCGAACCGCAAGTCTACGCCGCGGGCGTCAAAGAACTGTGGCAATGTCCGCCCGGCAGCGTCCAGGCGGGAAGCGTCATCCACACGATGGGGTATCCGCTCCCCAACGACACGTTCGGCGGCGGCTTCATTTACGGGATGGCAAACGACGTTCTGGACGTCGGATTCGTCACCGGCCTGGACTACAAAGATCCGACGACCGATCCGCACAACGTCTTTCAGCTTTTCAAAGCGCAGCCTGCGGTTCGTAAACTGCTCGAGGGCGCGAAACTTTTGCGCTACGGAGCGAAAGCGATTCCGGAAGGCGGTTTGTACGCCATGCCGCGCTTCTACGGGGACGGACTGCTCATCATCGGCGACTCGGCCGGCTTTCTCAACGGCATGCGCCTCAAAGGCATTCACCTCGCGATGAAGTCCGGAATGCTCGCCGCCGAATCCGCGTTCGAAGCGCTGCAGGCGCAGCGATTCGACCGCGATCAGCTCGCCTCGTACGAAACGAAGTTCAAAGCCTCGTGGGCGTACACCGAACTGCACACGGCGCGAAACTTCCACCAAGGCTTCAAGAACGGGCTTATCAACGGCATGCTCAATACGGGCCTCGGAATGTTCACCGGGGGCCGCGGGTTCGGTATGTCGGATCGCCTGCGCGGCGAACCGGGTTTCGAGCGCATGGAGAAACGCGGCTACAGACCAAAAGAATCGCGCCGCGCCGCCATCGACAACGTCATCACCTTCGACAAGCTCACCGACGTGTTCAACAGCGGCACGATGCACGAAGAGGACCAGCCGTGCCACCTCAAGGTTGCCGACACGAACATCTGCCGCGACCGCTGCACGGTCGAGTACGGCAATCCGTGCCAGTACTTCTGTCCGGCCAAAGTCTACGAGCCGATGTTCGAGAAAACGGACGGCGGCGTGAGTGGCGAACTCGTGATCAACTTCACGAACTGCGTGCACTGCAAAACCTGCGATATCGCGGATCCGTACCAGATCATCACTTGGGTTCCCCCACAAGGCGGCGAGGGCCCGGTGTACACCGGCATGTAGGTTGAAACTCCGCGCGGCGCGGCGGCGTTGAAGTCGACGTGGCTCCCTTCGAGCGGCCGCGCGCAGGCGTTCGCGTCGATCTCTCCCTCGTGGTGCTGGTGCTGATGCTGGCGTTTTGCATTGCGGGCATCGGCGAACTCGTGCGGGCGTATCCGAATGCAAGCCGCGGCATGCTGATCTTCGCGCGCGAGCAGAAAGATCTGTTCGTCGATTCCGGTTTGGTCGCGGAATCACAGCGCGTACGCGCGAATCCGAATTTTGCCAAACTCCTGCGCTCCGAAACGGTCATCGTCGGAACGCGCAGCTCTGCCGACATGGGCTATGTGGGCGCGGGCGTCATCGTCGGCAAGCACGACGGCATGCTCGCAATCGTCACGGCGAAGCACGTCATCGAACATCCCGGACGCCGCTTCGTCGTCTTTCCGCAATTCGCCGGCCGCTTTGCCGACCGAGTCGTTCCCGATCCGCAGCACGATCTCGCCGTCGTCTTCGTGCGCCCGCTCGCGGGCGTTTCGTATCGCGTGGCGCGTATCGCGCCGCAGAGTTTCATCAGCGGACAGCGTTTCGTCGTCATGGGGCATCCCGGTACGGGCAGCTGGGTTGCCTCGCCGGGCGTCGCGGAGAAGCACGTGCGCAGCACGCTGCTGTTCTGTCCGACGTGCGATCGCGGCGATTCCGGCGCCGGCGCGTTCGACGACGCGGGGCTGCTGCGCGGCATCGTCGTCACGAAAGCGATCATGATCGCGCCCTCGGCGAAAGACGGCAGCGACTTTCGTCTCACCGCGTTCCAAATCGAGCAGCCGCAGGCGGTTCGCGCGGTTCTTCGCCGTGCGTTGGCGAAGAACGCCGCTACATGACCCATTCTCTCGAAGCAGGCGGCGACGTCGCGGTCATCGGTGCCGGAATCATCGGGCTCGCGGTGGCATTCGAACTCTCCGCTCGCGGTGCGTCGGTGCGCGTGTACGACACGCACGAACCGGCCAGGGCGGCGTCCTGGGCGGCCGCGGGTATGCTCGCGCCGCGAACGGAGCACTTGTCCGATGCAGCGCTGCGTGCACTTTGCGAAGACTCCCTCGCGCAGTATCCCGCGTTCGCGGACGCCGTGCGCGAAGCAAGCGGCGTGGATCCGCACCTGCGTCTCGACGGCATCGTGCATACGGCATATTCGGAAGAGTCGCTTGCGGCGCTGCAGTCGTGGCAGCACGATCTGCACGAAGAAGGCTATCGCGCGGATCTGTTTTCGCGCGAGGACGTGCTGCGGGCCGAGCCGGCGCTCGGCAAACATATCGGCGGCGGGCTGCTGGTATACGGTGAAGGACACATCGACAACCGGCGTCTGGGACGCGCGCTTGCGGCCGCGTGCGTTGCACGCGGCGTTCGCGTGCACGGCGGGATGAAGGCGCTCTCGCTCGAATGCGATTCGCGCCGGGTGCTCGGCGTCCGGAGCGACCTCGGATACGTCGCGACGAATGCGGTCGTCAATGCGGCCGGCGCGTGGGCGGCGCACATCGACGGCGCGCCGTCAAACTGCGTTCCCGACGTACACCCGATCAAAGGCGAGATGCTCGCAATCGAAGTTCCCGCGGGATTCATCCGGCATACGACCTGGATTCCGCACGGATATCTGGTGCCGCGCGCGGATGGACGGCTGCTCGTCGGGGCCACTGCAAAAGACGCCGGTTTCGATACGCGCGTAACCGCCGGCGGGATCGAAGCGCTGCTGCACTCGGCCGTAACGGCGGTGCCGGCGCTGCGAGAGTTCACCGTGAGCGAAACGTGGGCCGGTCTGCGCCCCGCGACGCCGGACGAGCGTCCGTTCCTAGGTGCCACACCGCTGCAAGGTTACTTTTTGGCGTGCGGCCATTACCGCAACGGTATCCTGCTGGCCCCGGCGACTTCGCGCCTGCTTGCGGACGCGCTGGAAGGCGTGAGCGCCGTGCCCGACGCATTCGCGGTAGGGAGATACGCACTGCGGTGAAAGCTTCGATTAACGGCGAGCAGCGGGAGCTGCCCGAGGATTTGACGGTGGCGCAGCTCTTGGCGCACCTGCAGGCGCCCGAGCGCGGAATCGCCGTAGCAAAAAACGACAAAGTCGTGCGCCGCTCCAGCTTTGCGGACGAGCCCGTGCGCGAGGGCGATCGCATCGAGATTATCCGAGCCGTCGCAGGCGGCTGAACGGCAATAGGACAGATATGAACGACGACCTTTTGAAAATCGGTACATACGAATTCTCCTCGCGGCTCATCGTCGGGACGGGCAAATACCCGACGGTCGAGGTGATGCAGCAAGCGCACGAGGCGAGCGGCACGCAGTTCGTCACGGTTGCCATCCGGCGCATCGGCCTGGACGAGCGCAGCGGCAAGACGCTGCTCGATTACATCGATCGCAGCAAGTACACGATATTGCCGAACACCGCAGGCTGCTACACGGCGAAGGAAGCCGTGCTCACCGCGCAGCTCGCGCGCGAACTCTTGGAAACGGATCTCATCAAACTCGAAGTCATCGGCGATCCGCAGACGCTCTATCCCGACACGCGCGAAACGCTCGATGCGGCGGCGCAGCTCGTCAAAGACGGTTTCACGGTCCTGCCGTACGTTATCGACGATCCGGTCGCGTGCAAGCGCCTCGAAGAAGAAGGCTGCGCCGCCGTCATGCCGCTCGCAGCGCCCATCGGCAGCGGCCTGGGCGTGTGCAATCCGTACTCGATCCGCATCATCAAAGAGCGCGCGAAGGTGCCGGTGATCGTCGATGCGGGCGTGGGGACCGCCAGCGACGCGACGATTGCGATGGAACTCGGCGTCGACGCGCTGCTCATGAACACGGGCATCGCCGCGGCGAAGGATCCGGTCGCCATGGCGCAGGCGATGAATCATGCGGTACAGGCGGGACGCCTGGCCTATCTCTCGGGCCGCATGGAAAAACGGCTCTACGCAAACGCGTCGAGCCCGATGCAGAACCTCATCTCCGTTCAAAAAACGTAGTCGTCAATGCAAGATATCTCCGTTGAAGAACTCGCGCGGTGGCGCGCGAGCGGAAAGGCGTTCGTACTCCTGGACGTACGCGAGCCGTTCGAATTGGAAGCCGCATCGCTGCCGGGCGTGCTGCATATTCCGATGCGTCAGATTCCGCAGCGCGCGGGCGAGATCGACCGCGAAGCCGAGATCGCGGTGCTGTGCCATCACGGCGGACGCAGCGAGCGCGTCGCGCAGTTTCTCGCGATGCAAGGGTTTTTGAAGGTTCGGAACGTCGCGGGCGGCATCGACGCGTACGCAAAGCGCGTCGACGACTCCATTCCCCGCTACTGACGGCGCCGCGCCTGCACGAACCAGTGCACGCTGCCCCGCGGCTGCTGCGCATGCGCCCAGCGCCCCGCGATCTCGTCCACGTTGCGTTCGTCCAGCGATTCGACGACGAAATCGCGCTCGAGTATGTCACGTAAGCCGCGTTCCCGGAAATACACGTGCGCGACTCCGCGCTCGTCGCCTTCGTCGGGTGCGAACGTGTCGTCGCCGATGCGCGTACCTTTGCCGTAGCGCGCGTCGGAGACGGAAGCGAACGTGACATAGAGCGGCGCGCCCGCTTTTAGAGCGTTTGCGATTGCGCGGAGCATCTGCGAGACGGCTGCCGGCGTTCCGTGAAGCAGCGCGTGCGTGCCGACCGCCGCGTCAAACTCGCGGTTCGCGCGGAACGTCTGCACTTGCGCGTCCGGAACGCTGCGCACGGTGAATCCCGCCGCCTCCAGCGCTGCGGTGTTGCGGCCGCTGCCGCTTCCGAAGTCGAGGACGCGCGCGTGAGGCTGCGCGTGCAAGCGCCTCGCGAGCGCAAGCGCCAGCGGATGCGCGCGGCGGAGGTTGGTTTCACGCGGCGAAGGGGTATCCATGCGGTCGCTGCCTCTGATTATCGTGGTCGGCGTGAATGACCTTGCGCTGCGCGTTTGCGAAGAGCTCTGCGCGACGAGCGGGCACGAGGTGCTCGTTCTTTGGGAGCCCGACGCGCAGACGGAGGCCGTGGTGCGTGCCATGGGCGCGCGCTTCGCCGCCGATTCACCAAACGACTATCGGAGCCTGGAAAGCGTCGGCGTGCGTGAGGCGGCGTGCATCATTCCGGTCTCCGAAGACGATCGGCTCAACCTGCAGGTCGCGCTCAAGGCACGCGACCTCAATCCCGATATTCGCATCGTCTTGCGCCAATTCAATCGCGCACTGGGGCGCAAGATCGAGCAGAATCTGCCGAACTGCACGGCGATTTCGCCGGCTACGCACGCGGCCGCAACCTATGCCGGCGCGGCGGTGGATCCCGCTTGCGTGTACGCCGTTCAGTTTCCCGCCGCAAACGGAACGCTCGTCGGCTTCTCGGAACGGCGAGCCTACGATTTCGGATTGGACGATTGCACGGTCGCGGAGGCGCAGCGGCGACTCGGCGTACGCCTTGTAGCGGTGAACGGCCGCGTCGCGCCCGATCCGTCCGAAACGATCCGGCGTGAAGATACGGTGGTCGCCTGCGGGCCGATGCTGCGTTTGCAGGCGAGTTGGCCGAAGCGCAGCGGTATGAAGCCTCGCGGACGCGCCCGCACCTCGGTGCGCGATCTCTTGCGCGCCGCCGCGCACGTCGAACCGCTGCTGCTCTACACGTTTGCGGCCGGCACTCTCATCTACATCGGCGCAAGCATTTTTTACGCGATCGACCTGCATTTGAGCATGCTCGAATCGCTGTATTTCGTCGCGGCGACCATGTTCACGGTCGGATACGGCGACATCACGCCGCTCACGCGGCACGGCGGCCGCGCGTCGATCGCCCTCGCGATCGCGATCATGGGCGTGGGCGTTACGCTCGGCGGCGTCTTCATCGCAACCATCGCCGCCGCGCTGAGCAGAGCGCAGCAGACGGCACTGCGCGGCCTGCGCCACATCAGAGCGGAGGATCACGTCGTCGTCTGCGGCGCCGGAAACGTGGGCACGCGTATCATTGACTTTCTGCTCGACATGGATCAGCACGTCATCGCGATCGAACCGCGTCCGAGCGCGCTCGTCGTCGAACACGCGCGCTCGCGCCGTATCGAACTGCTCGCATCGGACGCGACGGACGATCAGGTGCTTGCGTTCTGCGATCTGCAGAACGCGCAAAGCCTGGTCGCCGCAACGGACAGCGACACGGCGAATCTCGAGGCCGCGCTGGGCTCGCTCGCGTACAGCCCCGATCTGCACCTGGTCATGCGCATTCACGATCCGCAGTTCTCGCGTTCCGTGGCGCGCAATTTCCGAATCGGCCGCTCCTTTTCCGCCAGCGATTTGACGGCACCGGTTATAGCGGGCTTGGCGCGCTTTCCCGCCAGCCGCGGCCGCGTGTCGTTTGCGGGCGAAACCTTCAACGTCGGAGAGCGCAGCGCCGACATGCACATCCCTCGCGCGGAGGGCGGCATTCCGCTTTATTTTTGGCGCGACGGCGCGCTCGTGGCGGCGCATGGTTTCGAGGAAATGCAGCCGAACGACCAGATGCTCGACATCGTACCGCTCTCGCGGCTCGAAGCGGTCTAAGGAGTTCTTTCATGCTGAATGAAGGCGCGAAGGTGCCTCGCATCACGGTTCTGGACGAGGACGGCAAGACGGTGAACACCGGCGAATTGCTCGGCACGCCGCTCGTGTTGTGGTTTTATCCGAAAGACGACACGCCGGGTTGAACGAGCGAGGCGTCGCAGTTTCGCGATGCATACGCGCGCTTCAAGCGCAAGGGCGTCGAAATCGTCGGCGTGAGCCGCGACTCCGTCGCTTCGCATCAGAAGTTCAAAGCGAAGTACGGCATCCCGTTCAAACTGCTCGCGGACGTCGATTCGAAGCTCCGCGACGCGTTCGGCGTTACGCAGCGCTCGACGTTTCTAATCGATGCCTCGGGCACGATCGTTAAAGTGTGGCCGAAGGTCAGCGTGAACGGCCACGCCGAGGACGTCTACGGATCGCTTCCGTGAAGCTCCGTCAGTTCTCCGTCTTCGCCTGCCCGCGGGGCAGCGAGAACTGAATCAGCGATCGCACGGGAGCCAGGCCTCGCGAAACCACCGCGCAGCACGTGACCTTGAGATTGAGTTCTTCCAGCCGCGCTTTTGCCGAGAGCAGCTCGCGTCCAGTCGTGACCACATCCTCGAGCAGCAGCACGTGCTGCCCGGCTTCGTAGCCGCCTTCCACGTACTCCCCGGGAAACGCGCCGTAGCCTTTGGGCTCTTTGCGCACGGCCAGCAGCGGCACGTTGCTCAGCTGTGAGACCGCGGTAGCGATCACCACGCCCCCGAGCTCGGTGCCGGCGATGAGGTCCGGATTCGTCTCCGCGATGATCGGCACGAACAGCCGCGCGATGCGCCGCAGCACCTGCGGATCGGAGAAGAGACGGAATTTATCGATGTAGTAATCGCTGCGCGCTCCCCCGGAGAGCACGTAATCGCCGCGCGTAAGCGCGCGCTCGACGATGATCTTGCGCAGCCACGTGAGATCGGGAATCCGGGAGATCGGGTCCTGCGGTCCTAGATACTCCATTGCCACGCATTCCATGATTCGGTGACGGGGTTGGGCGCGAAGCCTTTGAAGTTCTCGTTGATCGGGTGCATCTGCCGCGTGTACCAGAAGAAGATCTCCGGCACGTCGTCGTGCAGCAATTGCTGGATCTGCGAGTACGCTTTCTTGCGCGTGGGATGGTCGTAGTTGTCGAGCGCCGTTTCTTGCACGGCATCCATCTGTTTACTGCAGTAGCGCGAGTAGTTGTAACCGCTTGGTGCCAGGTTCGCGCACGTGAACTGTGAGGCATCGTCCGGATCGACGCCCGAGTACCAGCCGGCGAGCGAGAGATCGAACTTGCCGCCCTGCAGGATGCCGCCCTCGCCGACCGGCGCGAAGAGGACGTCGCCCGGGAAGTACTTGATGTCGACCTGGATGCCAACCTGGCGCAGCATCTCCTGAAGAACGACGCTGTTCTTGCGGCGCGTGACGTTGCTGTTGTTGCTCACGAGCACGAGCGTGAGCGGCTGGCCGTTTTTCTGCACGATGCCGTTCGGACCCGGCGTCCATCCCGCTTGCTGCAGCAGCTGTTTGGCTTTTTGCGGATCGTACGGATAGTCTTTGACGTTGGGATCGTACGCCCACATGAACTGCGGCTGATCTTCGACCGCGGTCTTGTCCTGGCCGAACGTCGAGGTCTGGACGATTCGCGTTTTGTTGACGGCGTAGGCGATGGCTTGGCGCACGCGCACGTCCTGCAGATACGGACGCTGCACGTTGAGCTGGACGTCTTCGTAGCCGTTCACGTCGACCCAGGCGAGTTTCACGCCGGGGATGTTTTTCACGAGCGGATACGTATTAATCGAGGCCTCGAACATCCAATCGACGTCGTGCGTGCGCAGCAGGTTGATCGTCGTGTTTTCATCCGGAACGATGCGGACGTAAATGCCTTTGAGCCCCGGCTTGCCCAGCACGAACTCGTCGTTCGCCGTGAATTCCATGTGGTCGCCGTGCACCCAGCGCGCGAACTTGAAGGGGCCGTCGGTCACGTTCGGATTGCTGTTGAACGGCACGTTGTTGATGTTCGGGTATTTCGAGAGAATATGCGCCGGCGCAACCGCCGTCGGCTGATCGCTGTCCGCAAAAAAGGTGTTGATGAAGGGCGAGAATTGCTTCTTGAGATGGACGACGACGGTGTAGTCGTCCGGCGTGTCGATGCTCTTGACGTAGTCGTAGCCGTGCGTGGAGATGATGTTGTTGTTCTTGTCCATGATCGCTTGCCACGACCATTTCACGTCTTTGCTCGTGACCGGCACGCCGTCGCTCCATTTGACGTTCTTGCGCAAATGGTACGTAATCGTCAGGCCGTCTTTCGAGATGCCGTTGTTTTCCAGCGTGGGAACGGTTGCGGCGAGCATCGGTACGGGATTGCCTTGCTGATCCGCGTGCAGCAGCGGCAAGAACATCAGGAAGGAGAGCATGCCGTCCGTCGTGTTGGAGGTCAGCAGCGGGTTGAGGTTCTTGACGTCTTGCTGTATCGCAATCCGAAGAACGCCGCGTTGCCCGCCCGGCGCCTGCCCGGAAGTGCTTGAAGGGCCGCCGGCCTGCGAGCAGCCTGCCAAGAGCGCCGCAAGCGATGCGAGTGCCACGAAACGTCGAATCACGCACTATCCTCCTAGATGAGCAAGGGACCGCGCTCTTTTCGCTAGAGTCAGACGGCGGCCTTCGGGCCGGTCCACTTGCCCGGCACCGGGTCGAAACGCTCGTGCCGCCACGTGTAGGTTCCCAGACCCTGCGTGGCGGTACGTAGTTCGGTGATGTAGCGCGCGAGCTCCACTTGCGGAACGTCCGCCTCGACGACGTCGTGGCCGCTCGTATCGGCCGGGTTCATTCCCAGAATTTGCCCGCGCTTTCCGGTCAGTTGCTGGATGACGGCCGACGTGTACGGCGTCGGTACCGTCACGTTCACGCGTACGATGGGCTCGAGGACGGCCGGATTGCATTTCGGCAGCGCTTCACGCACGCCCATGCCTGCGGCCGTCTTGAACGATTGTTCGCTGGAGTCCACGTCGTGATAGGCGCCGTCGAACAGAATCACGTGCAGGTCCGTCACGGGATAGCCGCCGACGCTGCCGTGCATGAGCGCTTCACGCACGCCTTTTTCAACGGCCGGGATGAACTGGCGCGGAACCACACCGCCGACGATCTGTTCTTCGAACGTCACGCCGTTGCCGCGTTCGCGCGGCTGAAAACGCAGCCAGACGTCGGCGAATTGACCGTGGCCGCCGGTCTGATGTTTGTATCTCGAATGTACTTCCGTGCCGCTCCCGATCGTTTCTTGATACGGGATCGTCGGCGGGGCGGTCGTCACTTCGACTTTGAATTTGCGCGTGAGGCGCTCGACGGCGATGTGCACGTGCTGCTCGCCGCTGCCCAGAAGCAGCAACTCGTTCGTGATCGGTGCACGCTCCAAACGCAGCGCCGGATCTTCGTCGATGATACGCGCGAGCATCTGCGATATTTTCGCTTCGTCCATGCGCTCTTTGGGCTTTATGGCGACGGCGAAAACCGGCTCTGCGGCCGGTACGCGCGGCAAAAGCACTTTGTAGCCGTTCTCGGTGAGCGTGTCGCCGGTCGAAACGGTCTCCAGTCGCGCGATCGCCGCAATACTCCCGGCGGCCGCCTCGGTTATCGCCTCCTGCTTCTTGCCTTGCAAGCGGTACAGACCGGCCGAGCGGACCTTCTCGGAATTTTTCGAGATGTTGGTAAGCGTCGCGTCGGATTTGAGCGTTCCGGAGAGCACGCGCACGACCGAGAGCTTCCCGGACTGCGGATGAATGATCGTCTTGATGACGTGCGCGATGACGGGACCGTCCGCCTTGGCCTCGATGCGGCGTCCCTCGGCATCGACTTGCTGCGCGTCGAGCGGCGAGGGGAACCATCTCTCCATCGCCTGCACCAGCCCCGAGATACCGGATCCGGGGAGTCCCGCGGCGGCGAGCACCGGAACGATCTGATCGTGCGAACACTCTTCGCAGAGATCTTTCTGCACCTCGTCTTCGGGCGGCTCGACGCCTTCGAGTAATTCTTCCATGAGATGGTCGTCGAAGTCCGCCATCGCTTCGAGCAGCTCGCCGTGCGCGCTCTCCACGCGGTCTTCGAGGTCGGCGGGTATATCGGTCTCCTTGACGCCGTTGCCGTCGAACGCATAGGCTTTGCGATTCGCCAGATCGATGCAACCTTTGAAGGCTTCCGCCGCGCCGATGGGCCACTGCTCGGCAACGACGTGCCGGCCGTAACAGCGCTGCAACTCTTCGAGCGTGCCGGCGAAGTCGGCGCCGGGGCGATCCATCTTGTTCACGACGAAGAGATGCGGCAATTTGCGCGATTCGAGAAAGCCGACCAGCATCTGCGTCTGCGAAACGCGCGACGGATCGGCATCGATGACGACGACGGCCGCATCGCAGCCCGAGAGCGCGAGTTTGGTTTCCTCGAAGAAGTCGATAAAGCCGGGGCAATCCAGGAGCGTCATGTCGATTCCGTCCGCAGTGCAGTGCGCGAGGGCGACGGACGTCGACTGCGCATGCTCGATGCATTCGGGCTCGTAATCGGTGGTGGTAGTGCCTTCCGTGACGCTGCCTTTGCGTCCGATCGTCCCGCAGTGCGCGAGAATTGCTTCGACGAGAGTGGTTTTTCCGGCATGGTGGGATCCGACGATGCCAATGTTGCGTACGCGAGAAATATCGGACGCCATAGAATCTCCTATCCCCTACAGAGAGGCGTAAGGCGCGCCGGAGGGCGCGCCTTAACGACGTTTTGTACTGCTTTTCTTTGTTGCCGCTCTCTTGGACGTTGAAACTTTCTTTTTCGCGGGCGCCGCTTTCTTCGGAGCCGCCTTTTTCGCGGGCGCCGCTTTCTTGGGCGCAGTTTTTTTCGCAGGCGCCGCTTTTTTCGCGGCGGCGGCTTTTTTCACCGCGGGTGCTTTCGCAGGCGATTTTTTTGCGGGCGCCGCGGGCTTTTTCGTCGCCGCTTTCGCCGTCTTCACGCTCTTGGCCGCCGCTTTGGCAGGCGCTTTTGCCGCCGCCTTCGCCGCCGGTTTGGCGGGGGGCTTTACTGCGGACTTCGCTGCAGCTTTGGCCGGCGTTTTTGTCGCGGCGGCATTTACTTTCGTCGCCGGTTTTGCGGCCGGTTTCGCCGCGGCTTTCGGTGCCGTAACCTTCGGCGCAGCGGCTTTGGGTGCGGGCGCTTCCGGCTTTTCTTTCGGCGCCTTTGCCTCGGGCTTGGGCGGTTTGACTACGCGTTCCGAGGTTTCTTTGGCGGGTTTTTTCGTCGCGCGCTGCGGACCGCTCGCGCGTTTGCGCGGACCGGTGTCGTGTCCCGTCTTCGCGCCCGCTGCGGCTTCGCGTTCTTCGGCTTCCTCGCGCTCGGGTAAACCCAGTTCCGCGCGTCCGAAACCGCTGATGCTGCTGCCCGGAAGCGGTGCGGGCTCCTGCGCTTTGACCTTTTGCAAATGTTCTTTGGTCGCGCGCAGCGCAACCCGCGCCAGACGTCCGCTCACGGGGAACACGATCTCATTGATCCCGGCCTCGTCGAGCATCTGCAGCATCTCCGGAAAACCGTTGCCTTGGTCTTTCGGACTGTGCGCGTCCGAGCCGATCGCGATGCCGACGTTTTTCACCTTCGCTTTGCGCATGAGGCGGGCGATGGCGGTACGGTACTTCGCTTTGAGATCGGGCGGATTGTCGCGATACAGATAGCGCGTGTTGACTTCGATCGCCATGCCGCGCGCGGCGCACGCATCGAGCAATCGATCCTCGTACGCTTCGAGCTTCGCCTGCTCGGGCCAATGGCCGAAATTCGCCGGCACGTAGAAGTGCCCGACGATGTGACCGGGCAGTTTCTCGATGTCGTCGAGCAGCTTGGCCATGTAGAGTTCCCAGACTCGCTCCGTACCGATGACCTCGTAGAGATCGCGGAACTCCGGATTGTCGAAGGCCCACTGGTAATCGGGGCCTTTCTCCGGATGGTCGATCGTGAGGAAATGCACCGAACGGATCATGCCGTCGGGGCGCATCGCATCGACGATGTTTTGCGCGTCGGGTCTGGCGCGCGGATCGTTGTCGATCTCCGCGCCGATCGAAAAGCGCATTCCGCGGCGCAACCCTTGCGAAACCACGGCGGCGTGCGAGACATCTACGCCCGCGGTCTCCGCCGCGCCGTACAGGTCGCCGGCCTCCGCGAGTTTGAGAGCGCGGCGCACGGTGTGAACGGCGCCGGGATCCTCGAACGTGAGATAATTGATGTGATCGCTCACCATCATGAAGCGCGGCGAACCGCGCCGGCACGCGTGATAAAACCACAGGAACAGCATGCGCGCCGAATACGCGATCGGCCGTTCCTCGGAAAATGCTTTGTGTTCGCCCTTCGCATGCCCGTGAATGTCGGGAATGGCGGCAAGACGTGGATCGCTCAGCGTTCTACTTCCTTTACACCGCGCGGGATCCACAGTTGCGGTCCCTTTGCTGTTGCCGGACGCGCCGGTCCGCGGTCGGGCGTCCGTTGCTCGACCCATGGCACGACCGTTTCAATCAAAATTTCCATGGCACGCTTCATCAGTTCCATCGCCATCGATGGGGTGCCGTCCGCGCCGAGTGCCGCAGCCTGCGCCGGCAGGTACGGCAAATGCACGAAGCCGGCGACGATTGGCGGCGTCACGGCCTCGGCGATGCCGAGCATTTCGTACAGTGCCTGATTGCAGATGTACGTGCCGGCGGAATTCGAAACGTACCCGGGAATGCCGTTGTCGGCCCACGCCGATACGATCTCCGCGAACGGCATGGGCGAGAGCCGCGCATCCGGGCCGCCGCGCGTAATCGGGTCGTTTTTGCGCATCACGCCGACGTTATCGGGCGTGCTGAAGTCCAGCACGTTCACGGCGACGCGCTCGATCGCGACGGCGGTGCGCCCCGCGGCCTGACCCATGCAGATGACGATGTCCGGCGATTGTTCGGAGACGGCCCGCTGCAGACGTTCGCCGATGTTCCGGGTCTCGACCGGAAGCACGCGAACGGCAAGAGGGCGCCCCGCTATGATGCGCCCTTCCAGACTGCGAGCCACCAGCTCGCTCGGGTTCACCTTCTCGCCGCCGAACGGCTCGAAACCGGTTATGAGGACGTGCTTGGCCACCGTTTAAAAGGTTAACCGCGTTTGCCTGTTGTCCTGGCGTTTCGGTTGAAAAGGCGCTTCGCTCTGCTGCGCGCCCCCCAACTGCGCTGGGGTCCCCCGAGTTCGGGCGCCTGAAACATGGTGAGCTCGCGTGAGCTCTCCTCGCGGTCGCTTGAAGCTCTCGTATAAACAGAGATGCCGCGCTAAAGCGCGGCACCTCCGATCATAACGCTACTACTGTCTGTAGAAATTACGACCACCTCCTTCGTCCGGCCGTTTGCCCTCGTTTCGTCTCTCTCTGAGGGTAGCCGCGGACTAATCTGCAGGTCGACTTCAGCGCTCTACGCGATACCCCTCCATCGTCAGTAAGCGTGCTTTCATTTCGATACCGTAACCGTAGTTGTGCAGGTCGCCGCTCGAGTCGACGACACGGTGGCAGGGGAAGAAGAGCGGAAGCGGATTGCGTGCCATCACTTGTCCGACCGCGCGTGCGGCTTTGGGGCGGCCGATCGTTCTGGCAACCCAAGCGTAGCTGCGCACTTCGCCCGGCGGAATCTGCGCTGCGGCCTTGAGCGCCGCCTGCTCGAACGGCGTGAGGTCGCTGATGTCGACGAGGTTTTCGTCGACGTGCCACGTTTCGAAGAAGTCGTCGAAAAGTTTTTTGAGCCACGGCGGCGGTTCGCCGGAAGTCACCGGGCGGTGCAGCCGGCGCTCGACGTATTGGCGCACGGCTTCGGGCGGCTCTCCGCGATCCAATCCGATAAACGCGATGCGCGTCTCTTTGAATCCGACGTAGACGCGTCCGATCGGCGTTTGCACGCTCGTGAGTGAGATTGGCGTCGCTCGATACCGCATGGCCGCAATGTGCTCGACGATTTTTTTCGCGAGATTGCACGACGGCTCGGGGGGCGGCGGAAGGCAGGACAGACAGTATGCCACACCTTCATATTGTTCGTATAAGTCTTGGCACGGCGGACACTCGCGCAAATGCGCGTGGACGGCTTCGCGCAGCGTCGATGCGCCGTCACGAATCTCGTCCCACAGCGCCTCGACTTCACGACAACGCATGGATGTTAGCTCCTTCGGGAACGATTTTTCCGATTTGCGGTCCGAGGATCCGGCGCAGAATCCGCACGGCGCGGTGCACGTGCGACTTCACGGTGCCGATGGGCTGATCGAGGATCTCGGCGATCTCGGGGTGGCTGCGGCCTTCGATGAACCGCAGGGTCGCGGCGGCTCGCAAGTGCATCGGGAGTTGTAAGAGCGCGCGCTCGACCAGCGCCATGTCGGCTTTCTGCTCGACGATCTTTTCGGGCTGGGGCGGCGCCTCGCGCAGCGCGCTTCCGCGAAGCAGCGCATCCGCGTCGGCCAGGGCGTCCAGCGCCACGTTGGTCGGCCGCTTGCTGCGCAGGCGATTGCGCGTCACGTTGAGCGTGATCGTATAGAGCCACGGCTGAAGGCGCAGCTCGGCACGCTGCTCCTCGGACATCTTTCCAAGCGCCCGGTAAGCACGCACGAACGCGTCCTGCACGATCTCCTCGGCGTCTTCCCGGTTGCCGGTCATGCGCAAAGCAAAACCGTAGAGTCGACGCTGATATTCGTCGACGATCTTGTCGAATCGGTCGATGCTCGGTGCCCCCGCGGCCGGGGGCTTTTTAGGTGCCGACGTTGGCACGATATACTCCCTCGTCAGGAGTGGTGCCGCAAGCACGCTCATACACGTGTCCCAACACCGCCCCGGGGTCCAAAGTTTCACACATACGTCAAGGGTCCCTTACCCGAGGAGCCCGCCCGGGTTTCGCGAAGCCTCCCCCCATGACGCCTCACGCGTTACAAGTTTCTCGTAAGCCGTTCGGCGCACGCAGCGCCGAGCGGTTTTTTGTTATTGAGAATGAGGATAACGGTATGGAACACGCGATCGAACCACGGGAAGTCTCCTTCGACGCCTATACGATGTGCAGTTTCCTGCCCGCCCTGGACTCGTCACGAGCGATTCCACTGCTGCTCATCGGCTACCGTCATGGAGAAGATCCGTGGTTCGTTTGGCTCGTACCGAAAGACGGCATCAGTCCACAAGGTTTGACGGAGGATCCGTATTACGCGAAAGTCCTGCGCGACCCGCGCTCGTACTTCACGAAGAAACTCAGCAAATATATTGAAGAAACCGGCAGCTGCAAACGCGGCATCGAAATGCTGATCGACTACCATCAAAACCACTTGGCGTTCACACCGCTGGTCTCGCTCACGGAGACGCCGTTCACCCATCCGATGATGGTAGAACTGCTCGCCGCCGTGTAATGCCCAGGCGGCGTAACGCAAGCAGAGCTAATCGAGCGGCCGTTAGGCCGCTCGACTGTTTTTTAGTGGGTGGTCGCCGTCGTAACGCTCGGCTCCGATCCATCCGCGCGGATCGATCGCTCGTATACGATCTTCACCGGAGAATTCTGCGAACCGTCGTGCAGCGTTCCGGATATGCCGAGCGATTCGCGCAGTGCGAGCAGAAGCGGTTCGCCGCGCACGGCGTAGTACGCCGTGCCCCGCATCCGCATCGTTCCGGTGATCGACATCTGCGCGTGGTCCGGCAACGGTCCGACCATCGGTCCGGTCGCATCGAAGTTGACCGCCAGCACCGGGCGCGACCCGATGCGGCCGGTTGGCCCGCGTTCCAAGTATCCGCGTAGGGTTCCGCCCGTCATGGGCGCCGGAAAAACGAACGGTACGCGCCCGCGAAGGTGCTGCAAATCGTGCAGCGTCGCGGCATCCAGTTCGACCGCGAACGGCTGATTGAGCACGGTCAGGTAATCCGGATCCAAATCCATGCGGTCTTTGAGCTCGCCTTGCGGCGTCATCTCTTGCACGAAGGACGCTTGCGCGGGTACCCGGCCGGCCGAATCGGAGCGCGTGTACGTCGCCTGAGCGGTGAAGCGCCGCTGCGCCCCCTCCTGCGTGATGGTCAGGCGCTGCGTGCCGCTATAGGCGATGCTTGTCTGCAGATCGGCTTGACCGATCTGATAGCGATCGTTTCCGGTAACGGCGTAGCTCTGGTCGGCGTTGGCGGGCAACACCAACATCAACGCCGCTGCCAAGCCGAGGCTGACGATCTTGACGCGTTGTCGGATGGTGCTCGCTCACTTTCTAGGTGGTTTCTCAGTGTCGTGTCGTAATATATTATGGCCGGAAATCCGTTTCCGCGAAACGTCCGTTCGCATGTTTTTTGCGATTCATTACGAGCGGCGGATTTGCCGATACGTTACTATAGAGTCATGGAGATGCGTTGATGGGGCTGGCCGCGGGTATGAGACGCGCTTGCATTGTTGCGGGGATGGTCCTCGCAGCTGCGTGCGCTTCGCTCTCCGCGCCGGCGCTCGCCGCGCCATCCGCTCAAACGCCGAATCGTCCGGCGGCGGTTGCACTGACGCTGCAAAAGATCTATCAGCGCGCGTACGACGAGGCGTACAGCCGTCACGCCATCCTCGAGCCGGACGGCACGACCTTCGTATCGACGGGGGACATCGGTATGGAATGGCTGCGCGATTCCAGCGCGACCATGACGCCGTACATCGGACAAGCCGTCACCGACCCCTACGTGCGCTCCATGCTGCGCGGCACCATCGCACGGCAGGCCCGCTACATCCTCATCGACCCGTACGCCAATGCCTTCACGAGCGACTATCGCGTGGCCGAGCACAAGTTCGAGATGGACTCGCTGCTCTATCCGGTGTGGTTCTCGTATCTGTACTGGAAGGCAACGGGGGACCGCAGCGTTTTCACGCCGCAAGTTCAGCGCGCGTTCCACGCGGTGCTCGCGACGCTGCGTACCGAACAGCGCCACACCCGCCGCTCGCACTACCGGCATTCCGAACTCGCGAACGGCGGGCGCGGCACGCCGACGGCGTTCACGGGCCTGGTCTGGACCGGTTTCCGCCCGTCGGACGACGCGGCGCGCTATCACTTCAATATTCCGGATAATATGTTCGCGGTCGTCGTGCTGCGCGATCTCACCGAAGTCGAGAAGAGCGTCTACCGCGACCGCAGCACCGCTGAGAATGCCTGGGGGCTCTCCGTCCAAATCCAACGCGCCATCGAGCGCTACGGGTCGGTGAACCTGCCGGGCTTCGGCCGCATCTACGCGTACGAAGTCGACGGCTACGGACACACCAACTTGATGGACGACGCGAACGTTCCGTCGCTGCTCTCGATTCCGTACTTCGGCTACGTGGGCGTGCACGACGTCGTCTACCAGGCGACGAGGGGGTTCATTCTCTCGCCGCGCGACCCGTACTATTTTCAGGGCAAGTACGCTTCAGGCGTGGGGAGTCCGCACACGCCGCACGGGTACGTTTGGCCGCTCTCGCTGGTAATGCAAGCGCTCACCTCGACCGATCAGAGCGAGATCGATCGCGTAATGGGCTATCTGGCGGCATCCGACGTGGGCGATCACCGCCTGCACGAATCGTTCAACGCCGATTGGCCCGAGTCGTACACGCGGGACGATTTCGCATGGCCCAACGCCCTCTTCGCCCAGATGATGCTCGGACGCCAAGGCCGCCTGCCCCCCGTCCTGGAAGCCATGTCCATGAGCCGCCCCTAAGAAACCGCTGATTTCCGTCAGGCCGTCGTTGCCAAAAGGCTCGTGTGCGGAAGCACACTTCGCCTTTCGGCGCCTAGGCCTGACGAAAATCAGCGGTTTCTTGATCTACTTGGTGGCTAGGCGTTCTTGGGAGAGTGTGTCGAGGTACGCGACGGTAAAGAGCGCGGCCAGCGGGGCGGAGACGAACGTTCCGAATGCAAGGCCGATCCATACCGTCGCATCGGCGCCGGTCCGCAGCGCCGCTTGATGAACGAAGATGCCGGCGATGATGACGGCGAGCTGTATTGAAAACAGCGAGAATATCCGCGAAACGTTCACCCACCCGAGCATCATGCTGCGCAGGATCGCAAACGGCAGCAGCGTGATCGGCTGCACGTCGTTTTCGAGCGCGGTGAAGGGTTCGGCGTAGACCAGCATCGCCGAGAGCAGCAGCGTAAGAAATCCCATGATGGTATCGCCGGCGTCGGATGCGCCGAGCAGCATCGTTTGAATGCCGCTGATCTGCACGAACGAGAGCCCGACGTCGAGAACGATGAGCGCCCACGCACGCTCCAAAATACGCTCCCACCGCTGTGCGACGCTGAGCGTATTGGTTGCGTCACCGCCGATAAATACGGTAACGACGACGATGACGAGCGGCGTTCCGACGAGTTCGGCGTAAAAATCCGCCATCTTCACGTGCACGAACGCGTAGAAAAGCCCTTCACACAGGAGCACGACGGTGCAGGTGAGCGCGTACAGCAGCCAGCGCCGCGCCAGCAAGCGCGCCGTGACCAGCGCAAGCGGGCGATACGAAGGAGCTTCGCCGTTGCGGTGTTCGCTCAGATCAGGCCAGTTCAGTGTGCGGTACCGCGGGGCGCGCTGCGGGCATGAAAAAACGCACGTCTGCGACGTCGCCGCAGACGACCACGGCATCCGCATCGTCGAAAAGACGGCCGTCGACGTCGACGATGAAACGGCCCGCGGAAAGCCCGTGCAGCGTCGTTCGCAGACTGCGCGCGAACTTGTCCGCCGGAGCCCGGCTGCCGATGGCTTCACGAACGGCGAGCGAAACGAGATCGCGCACGCGCACGGGCGTCGCAAGCGCGAATGCGCCCGAGCCGTTGCAGGCCACCGCGTGAATATCCAGGGGCACGCGCACGCGAATCATAGGGGAATCTTTTGCCCATGTTCGAGGAGCCGCCTGCCATCAGGGAGTAACGATTCGCTCAATGTCGGTTTTCGGCAACTACGCCTCCGGCGAGGTCATCGACGCCGCGGAAAAATTCATCAGCAAGATGGACGAGCACGAATTGGCGTCGGCCATCGAGCAAAGCGAGCGCACGATGTCCGCGGACGCTCGCGCGCTGCTCGTGGAAGCGGTATTCGATGCGTTTCGTCAGCGTGGCGAATCCTCCGAAGACGCAGCGGAAGGCGCCGGTACG
>DATEHZ010000142.1:0-34895 GCA_035279385.1 Vulcanimicrobiaceae bacterium
AACAAAAAACAAAGGGCGCCGGTTGCGGCGCCCTTCTCGTCATTTTGAGCCAGTCGAAGGCTGTTACGGTAACTCGATCTCGGAGAGATTCTTTTCGATCTTGCGTTTGACGCGCTGCAGCGCGTTGTCGATCGACTTCACGTGGCGACCAAGATCTCGCGCCATCTCCTGGTAGCTCTTGCCCTCCAGGTACGAGAGCAGCACCTGAGACTCCAGTTCCGAGAGGTTCTCTTGAATGCGCTCTTTGATGTCCTGCGAAACTTCTTGATTGATGACGAGTTCTTCCGGGTCCGACGTCTTTTGCGAAGCCATGACGTCCAGCAGCGTGCGTTCGCTGTCTTCGTCGTAGATCGGCTTGTTCAGCGAAATATATTGATTGAGCGGAATGTGCTTCTGACGCGTTGCGGTCTTGATCGCGGTGATGATCTGACGCGTTATACACAATTCCGCGAACGCGCGGAAGCTCGAAAGTTTGTCGGCTTTGAAATCGCGTACGGCCTTGTACAGGCCGATCATGCCTTCTTGGATGATGTCTTCGCGATCGGCGCCGATCAAGAAGTAGCTCTTCGCCTTTATACGGACGAAGTTTTTGTACTTGTTGAGCAGGAACTCCATTGCGAGATTGTCGCCCGATTTAGCGGTCGCGACCAAATCTTCATCAGCCCGCTCGTGGTAGTCGAGTCCATCCGACACAGGATGGGTCATTGCCATTTCTATCTTGCCCTCTGGGACCGCATGCGTGCTAATCGCGCGCTCCGCGGAGCACGTCGAGCGCGACGCATCCCGAACAGTATAGGAGGGTCCTCCTTGCGCGTCAAGGACAAGGGAAGCACCCGGCTAGGGCGCCTCCGCTAAGGCGCGGCGCTGCCGTACGGCCTCGTAAAGCAGCACGCCGGCAGCGACCGACGCGTTGAGCGAGGCGACCTCACCAAGCATGGGGATCCGAACCAAGTAGTCGCATTCCCGCTTCACCAATTGTGAGAGGCCCGCGCCCTCCGCACCGATGACTAAAGCTAGGTCTCGCGCGAAATCGGCCTCCGTAAAGGTCATGCTGCCCGGTCCAAGGTCCGCGCCGGCAACCCAGACGTTCGCCTTCTTCAACTTGCGGATGGCGTCGGCAACGTTGGCCACGCGAGCGATCGGCATGTGCGCGGCCGCTCCAGCGGCCGCCTTACGAACCGTGGCGTTCACGCCGGCCGCGCGGCGTTCGGGCATGATAACCCCGTCCGCGCCAGCGCACTCGGCCGTACGGATGATCGCGCCGGCGTTGTGCGGATCGGTGATGTGATCGAGCACGACGAAGAGCGCCGGCCCCTCGCGCTGCGCGCGCAGCACCTCTTCGAGCGTCACGTACGCAAACGGCGCGCCGAAGGCGACGATCCCTTGATTCGCTTTGTACGGAAATTGCGCGAAGTATCCGCGGTCTTCGAAACGCACGCGTATCTCACGCTCGCGCGCCCCATCGAGAATCTTGCGAATCACCGGATCGCGTTTGCGTTCGTCCGCGACGTGCAGCGAGCGCAGTTGCTCGCCGGCGTTCAAGGCTTCTTCGACGGCGTGAACGCCGTAGATGACGTCGTCGAGATCTATTCGGCGACGGTCCACGTGGTGCCGTCCTTTGAGTCTTTGAGCGCGACGCCGCACTGCGCGAGCAGATCGCGCAGGCGATCGGACTCCGCCCAATTCTTCTCTTTGCGCGCCTGCGTGCGCGCGGCAACGATCTCCTCGACCGCTTCTTCGGGCGTTGCGCCGTTCGCCGGGGCGCCGCGCTCGCGCAGACGCTCGAGAAAATCGGCGGGCAGCGCCCGCAGCGGCTCCTCCAGCCACGCATCGCCCGGCGTCAGTCCCAAAATGTCGAGCCAGTACGCGAACTCTTCTCGCGAATCGCCGCGATACGAGAGCAATTCCGAGAGCGCGACCGCCGTGTTCATGTCGTCGTCCAGCGCGAGCTCCATTCTCGCCGGCAGATCGCCGCTCGCACCGCTGCCCGCGGCGCGGTACGTTTTTTTCAGCCGTTCGAGTGCGACCGCCGCTGCCGATATCGACTCTTCCGTGAAGTTCATCACTTTGCGGTAACCGGTCTGCAAGAACAGCAGGCGAATCGCCTGCGGATCGTGCCGATCGAGCAGTTCGTACAGCGGTTCGAAATTACCGAGCGACTTGCTCATCTTCTGATTATCGAAGAGCAGCAGGCCGCCGTGCATCCAGAAGTTCGCCATCGGCGGATGCGGCATGAGCGGCTCGCTCTGCGCGATCTCGTTCTCGTGGTGCGGAAAGATCAAGTCCGCGCCGCCGCCATGAATGTCGAAGCCTTCCCCGCGCGCGTCGAGCAGTTCGTGCGACATCGCCGAGCACTCGATGTGCCACCCGGGGCGCCCGTCGCCCCAGGGCGAAAGCCATTTGGGCTCGCCGGGCTTGGCGAATTTCCATAACGCGAAATCGAGCGGATCTTCCTTTGCCTCGTCGACTTCGATGCGCGCGCCCGATTCCAATTCCTCGATGTTGCGGTTCGAGAGTTCGCCGTAACGTGAAAATTGCGAGACGCGATAGTACACGCCGTCTTTGGAAACGTACGCGTACCCCTTCTGCTCGAGCTGCTCGATCATCGCGATGATTTGCGGGATGAACTTGGTCGCGTACGGCTCTTCGTCGGGCTCGCGCACGCCCAGGCGCTGCATCGAACGCTTGAACGTTGCATAATACCCGCTGACGATCTCATACCAGTCTTCGCCCGTTTCGCGAGCGCGATTGATGCTGCGATCGTCGATGTCGGTCACGTTTTGAACGTACGTAACCTCGTAGCCCAGATGCCGCAGATACCGGCGCAGGACGTCGAAGAACAAAAACGAGCGTGCGTGCCCGAGATGCGCCTGGGC
Source organism: Vulcanimicrobiaceae bacterium (assembly GCA_035279385.1). Lineage (GTDB taxonomy): Bacteria > Vulcanimicrobiota > Vulcanimicrobiia > Vulcanimicrobiales > Vulcanimicrobiaceae > DATGJX01. The sequence goes on from DATEHZ010000142.1 coordinate 2,877, forward strand.
CGACGGCGTAAGCCCGCACACGTATATGCGAACCTTCGGCGCCGCCAACGGAGTAAAATTCTCGACGCTGCGCGTGCGTGTGTTATAGAGTCTCAAAGCCATGGCGGGGTGCTAGATCACCCACGACCAGGCGCTCTCGCCGGTCTCCTGCTGTTCGAACTCGTTCATCTGCGCTTCGAGCTGCGCGACGCGCTGCTGCAATTTCGCGATCGCATCGGCCGTCGGATCCGGCATGTCGACTTGCGGTTTATCCGGCACCGCGCGAACCGGCACGCCGTTCTGCATGACGATGCGAGCCGGCACGCCCACCACCGTGGAATTCGGCGGCACGTCCTTGACTACGACCGATCCGCCGCCGATCTTCGAATTCGCGCCGATCGTGATCGCGCCGAGCACCGCGGAATTCACGCCGACCGTTACGTTGTTTTCCAGCGTGGGATGACGCTTGCCGTGCGAGAGACTCGTTCCGCCCAATGTAACGCCTTGATAGATCGTGCAGTTGTCGCCGACTTCCGCGGTCTCGCCGATCACCACGCCCATCCCGTGATCGATGAACACGCCCTTGCCGAGTTTGGCGGCGGGATGAATCTCGATGCCCGTCAGAAAGCGGTTGACGTTCGAGAGCCAGCGCGGAAGCAGCGGAACGCCCGCCCGGTGCAGCGCGTGCACGGCGCGGTGCATCAGGACCGCGTGAAATCCGGGATACGAGAGGACGACGTCAAGCCAGCCGCGAGCCGCGGGGTCGCGCTCCAGCGGGGCTTTTAAATCGGCGAACACGGCGTCGAACATCTTTTCGTCATTCTGAGGTATCGAAGGAGGCTACCTATCAAAGGGTTGCGCCCTACTCCTGCTCCTCGGGCCGCTTGCCGTGAATCGGCTCGAACGGTACCCCGCCCGGCCCGTACCGTATCGGCTCGAGCCCCCGCCCGTGCAGCAGGCGCGAATTCACCGCGCCGATGCGTATCAAAATCCGGTCGTGACCGAGCAGCGGAAAGAGCAGTTCGAGCGGCGGACCGCCCTTCTTGCCGGTTACCGCCATGCGCACCGCGTACTGCGCGTCCTCGGTCGAGATCCCGAACTCGCGCGCCATCTCCGCGAGGTCGTGATCGAGCGCCAAGCCGCGCAGTTCCGGCTGGCTGTCGACGTACTGCCCGACCGTGTCGAGAAAAAACAGCACCTCGCGCGTGCGCAGCCGTTCGAGCTCCAGCGCCGGAATGATGCAGGCCTCGGCGCGCAAGTCCGCAACGTCCGCCTTGGCATCATCGGTGCTCGCGAGCTTCGGGCCGTATGCTTCCAAAAACGTGTCGATCCAGCGCAAGGCCGCCGGCGGCGCGGGATCTTCCAAGAAGCCCCACCGCTGCATCGCGACCGCCAATTCATCTTTCGTGACCGTCATCAGATTGGTTCCAGGAGCGCGACCGCGTATGCCGCGATGCCGCTCCCATCTCCCGTGTACCCCATGCCTTCGCTGGTCTTCGCCTTCACGCTGACTTGCCCGAGCGAGAGACCCAGACGCCCCACGACGTTCGCGCGCATGCGCATGATATACGGCGCAAGTTTGGGCTGCTGCACGATGATGGTTGCATCGATGTTCGAGACGCGGTAGCCCGCACGGTGCACCTCGGCCGCGCAGTGATGAAGCAGTTCCATGGAGTCCGCGTTCTTCCAACGCTCGTCCGTGTCGGGAAAGTGTCCGCCGAGATCGCCGAGCGCCGCGGCACCGAGCAGCGCGTCGCTGATTGCGTGGGCGAGCACGTCGGCATCGGAATGTCCGAGCGCTCCGCGTTCGTACGGAACCTCGACGCCGCCGAGAAGCAGTTTACGCCCTTCCACCAGTTGGTGCGCGTCGAATCCATGCCCGATTCTCATTCGGTCATACCGGTTTCGTCGAGAGACCCGCGCAGCAGCATCGCGTGTTCGGCGCGCTCGCGATCGCCGGCGAGCGTCACTTTGAAATTTTCCGGCGATCCGGGCACCACGTGCACGCGTACGCCGATGCGTTCGAGCAGCATCGCATCATCGGTTGCTTCAACGCCGTCGCGAATGCCTGCCTCGTGCGCCGAGAGCATGTCGGCATACGTCGCAAATTGCGGGGTTTGCGCAGACCACAGCACGCCGCGATCGAGCGTCTGCGCGACCACGCCCGCGTCGTTCACGACTTTAATCGTATCTACGACGGGAATCGCAAGCAGCGATGCGTGTCCCGAACGAACCGGCTGCATGCCCCGCCGCACGTCCTGCGCACCTACCAGCGGACGCGCGCCGTCGTGAACAAACGCGCCTTCACACGCACCGCTCGCCGCGCGCAACCCTTCATAGGTGCTGGCTTGGCGCGAAGCGCCGCCGCGCACGACTGCGTGCAGCGCGTCGCCCGCGGCGTCAGCTGCGACCGCGCGCACCTGCTCGAGCCACTCCGCTTCGGTCACGACGACGACCTCGCCGACTTCTTCCATCCGCGCGAACGTGCGCAGCGACCACCACAGCATCGGTTTGCCCGCGATATCGACGAGCTGCTTCGGGCGCCCGAAACGCATTCCGCGCCCCGCCGCGACGAGCACAGCAGCAAATTTCACTTCTTGACCTTTGCGAAGATCATGCGTCCCGCGGCGGTTTGCAGCACGCTGGTCACGACGACGTCGACCGATTCGCCGATGAGCCTGCGTCCTTGCTCGACGACGATCATCGTTCCGTCGTCGAGATAGCCGACGCCTTGATGCGGCTCTTTTCCGTCGCGAATAATCTGCACGTGCATCTCTTCGCCCGGCAGCACCACGGGCTTGATCGCGTTCGCGAGTTCGTTGATGTTGAGGACCTCGACGCCTTCGACGTGCGCGACGCGATTCAAGTTGTAATCCGTCGTGAGCAGTTTCCCGCCGAGGTCCTGCGCCATGCGCACGAGTTTTGCATCGGCCGCCCGCAAATCGTCGTAATCCCGTTCGCTGATCTCGAGCATGCCGAGTTCCTGCAGCCGCTTGAGCACTTCGAGGCCGCGCCGCCCGCGCGTACGGCGGCTGACGTCCGAGGAGTCGGCGATCGTCTGCAGTTCGCGCAAGACGAATCGCGGCAATATCAGCGGGCCTTCGAGAAACCCGCTCTCCAGAATCTCGACGATGCGCCCGTCCACGATGATCGAGGTATCGATGACCTTCGGCTGCGCCGCCGAGCCGGTTACGCCGGATGCGAGCGGCAGAAAATGCATGCGGGCACCGACGCGCGCGCCCAGATATGCCGCGAAGATGCTGATGATGATGTAGAGCAGGATCGCGATGTAGCTGCCGGAGCGGCCGCTCGTCGAGATGAATTCGAAGAGAATGCTGCGGATGAGAAATGCGATGAGCAACCCCACGATGAGGCCGATCGCTCCGCCCGCGAGTTCGACCGGGGCGAGACGCTCGATCGCGCGTTCGACCGCGTTGAGTTCGTCCTCGAAAAACGATTGAGCGAGCGGAGCGAGCAGAACGCCGACGAGCGCGCCCACGACCGGTGCGAGGATGTTGAAGACGAGCTGCAGCGTTTCGCTGGCGAAATGCAGCGAGAGTAAATGCACGTAGGCTTCGCGCCCGAGCAAAAATCCCGTTACGCCGAAAACGACCGCAAAAATGAACCGCAGCAGCGCCGCGGCAAGCCCGCGCCCTACGCGAACGTCACGAAAGCCGCGCATACGTCGTTCGCCAAGAGCCGCCCGCGGCGCGTCAGGCGCACGTGCGTGGCATCCGTTTCGAGCAGTCCGAGCGAACGATATCGCTCGACGACGGATGCGTAAAAATCCAAAAAGTCCAAGCCATAGCGCTCTTTGAAGGATGCCAGGCCGACACCTTGCGCCGTGCGCAGCGCCAGCATCACGGCTTCGCCCGCGCGGCGCGCGCCCTCCAGCTGCTCCGACTCTCCCGGAATCGGCCGATGCTCCAGAGCGGCGGCGACATACTCCTCGAGGTTGCGCGTGTGTACGGATCGCACGCCGCCGCGATACGACGCCGCACCGACGCCGAGCCCGGCGTACTCGCCGTTCGCCCAATAATTCGCGTTGTGCGCGCTGCGGTGCCCCGGCCGGGCGAAATTACTGATCTCGTACTGCTCGAAGCCTGCGGCCTCGAGCACGTCCATCGCAATTTCGTAGAGGTCTGCCTCGTGCGTGTCGTCGAGAAAAGCGGACGGCTCGCGCGCCTGCCACTGCTCGTACGGCGTGCCCGCTTCAATGGTAAGTCCATACGCCGAGATGTGGTCCACGCCGAGCGCCGTCGCGATCTCGAGCGAACGTCGCCAACTCTGCGGCGTCTGCCCCGGAACCGCGAAGATCAGGTCGGCGCTCACGCTGCGCATCTCCGCTTCGCGCGCGCAGCGCACGACGCGCTCGACGTCTTCCGCCGTATGGCGCCGTCCGAGCGTACGAATCTCTTGCGGAACGAAGGACTGCACGCCGATCGAAACGCGATCGATCCCGGCCGCGCGATACGCCGCAAAATCTTCCGGACGAACCAACTCCGGATTCACCTCGACCGTCGTCTCGCGATCCACCGGCCCCGGAAATGCTTCACGCAACCGCGCGATCAAATCCGCGATATCCCTCGCGGCATACGTATTCGGCGTTCCCCCGCCGAGAAACACGCTTGTGTACGTACCGCGCTCCGCTCTCGAAGCCTCAATCTCCTCATGCAGCGCGGCCAAATAACGCGCCGCCGCACTGCGCTTGTGCGGCCACTTCGCAAAATCGCAGTACGGACAGATATAGGGACAAAACGGAAGATGAACATAAATACCGGCGGTCATGGCGCGCAGCAACGCTTAATCCTGGGCGGAGAAAACCCCCACCGCGCCGGGGCCTCCGTGCGTTGCGATGACCGGCCCCGCTTCCAGGACGTCGAGCATCTCGGGCTCCGCCCCGCCGAGCTGCGCGCGCAAACGTTCCAAAATATTGCGCGCGAGATCCGGCGCGTTCGTGTGCATAACGAGAAAGCGCGCCTTCGACGGATCCGTGACGTGTTTGAGCGAGAGGTCGATCATCGTCTGCTGCGCGCGGTTCAACGTGCGCACCTGCGCTTCGGCAACCACTTCGCCGTCGCGCAGCGAAATCACGGGAACGATCTTCATGAGCGTGCCGATGACCGCTTTGGCCTTACCGATGCGGCCCGTGCGCACGACGTGCGAAAGATCCGGGATGCACGCGTACAGATGCTGCGTGGCTTTCTCGCGTTCGATGGCGGCAAGGATCGTCTCCAGACTCGCACCGGCCTTTGCGAGCGCGCTCGCGTGCAGCACGAGCATGCCGAGCCCGCCCGCAACGCTGCACGAATCGACGATGGCGATCTTCGCCCCGGGAAACTGCTGCGCCCCCGAGCGCGCGGCGTTGATCGTGCCGGAGAGCTTGGAACTGATGACGATGCAGAGCACGTCGTTCCCCGCCTGCACGTGGGGGCGGAACGCGTCCTCGAACATTTGCGCCGTGGGCTGCGAGGTAATCGGCAGCACCGGCTCGTTCGCGAGTTTGACGTAGAACTCGCGGCGCGAAAGATCGACGTAATCGCGATAACTCTTCTCACCGAAGATGACGAAGAGCGGAACGACGTCGATGCCCAGTTCGCGGGCGCGCGCCGGTTCGATGTCCGACGTGCTGTCGGTAACGACGGCTATCGGCACTAGGCCTCTTTTGCGAGGTGCGGCTTGACCAGTTCGGTGATCTTGCCGATCACGTCGTTTTGCGCTTCGATCGCCGCCGCATGAATCGCATGTTTGACCGCGTTGCGCGTCGCGCGCCCGTGCGTGACGATGCAGTTTCCGCGCAATCCGAGCAGCGGTGCGCCGCCGTACGTTTCATAGTTGAAACGCGCGCGCATCTTGCGCAGCGCCGGATACACGAGCGCCGCACCGATTCGCGCCACAAAGCCGCCGCCGAGCAGCGCGTCTTTGAGCACTTTTTGAAAATCGGAAACGAAGCCTTCGCCCATCTTGAGCACGACGTTCCCGACGAACCCGTCGACCACGACGACGTCGGCAGGATTGTGAAACAGATCCTTGCCCTCGACGTTGCCGATGAAATTGATCGGCGCGGCGCGCAGCAGCTTCGCCGCTTCGAGGACTTGCGCGTTGCCTTTGGTCTCTTCTTCTCCGACGGAAAGAATTGCGACGCGCGGATTCGGCAGTTTGAGCACCGCCTTCGCGTAAGCGGTTCCCATCAATCCGAATTGCTCGAGCCATTCGGGGCGGCAATCGACGTTCGCACCCGAATCCAGCAGCACCATCGGGCCGTTCATCACGGGCCACACCGTTGCGATCGCCGGTCGCGCGATACCGGGAATCGTGCGCAGTTTGATGAGCGCGATCGCCAAAAACGCGCCGCTGTTGCCGGCGGAAACGACCGCATCCGCCGAGCCGTCTTTTACCATGTTGACGGCGGCGCCGAGCGAGGTCTTGTCGGCAATGCGCAGCGCTTGCGACGCGTGCATGTCCATCGGCACGTTTTCCGGCGCGTGCACCACGGTAATCTTCTCCGAACCCGGCCCTTGCAGCAGCGGGCGCACGCGGGCTTCATCGCCCGTGAGGATCAGGTCGCCCCAGTCTTGCGCAGCCGCCGCGATCGCGCCGGCGACAATCTCTTCGGGAGCGTGATCGCCGCCCATCGCGTCGATCGCGATACGCGGCCTAGTCATCGAGCGAAACCCAATACTCGGCGTTCTTCTGACCGCCGTAATAGTATTCGACGTCCGCCTGCGGGAATGCCGCACGCAATTCTTCCGCCAAGCGCTGCGCATCTTTCTCTTTTTGCGCGCCGCCGTAATACACCGTTATCAGCCCTCCGTCGCGAGCACCCATGACATCGAGCGCCGCCTGTGCCGCATCCGTGAGCGTCGCTCCGGCGTAGAGCGCACCCGCGCTCGTCGCCGCGGGTTTTCCCGCAGCCACGCTCGTTCCACCCACGGTTGCATCCTTCCCGGCAAAGAAGACCTGCGCGCTGCGCGTGTGCGACGCCGCTTCCATGACGTGGGACGGATCGGGGAGCGTGCCTTCAGCAGCCGAGCGCATCGCGAATAGCCCGGAGATTCCGCCGATGATGTCCGCGGTCGGCAATACGTGCACGGTGACGCCTCCGCCGCGGAGCGCCGCCGCCTCCTTCGCCGCGAGTGCCGCGTTCTTGTCGTTGACGAAAACGTAGACGGTATTCGCGAGAGACTTCGTAATGGCGAGGAGCAGCTCTCGCACGCTCGGATTTGCCGCCGCGGGAACCGTGACTTCCGCGCCCAGTTCCCTGGCAATCGTCTCGAAACCGGGCCCGGGGACGAGCGCGACGATCGAGTACGGCGCGGCCGGACGGTCGACCACCAGCACGTTGTGCTGCTGCTCCATATTGTCGACCTTCACGCGCGTGATCTCGCCGTGCTTTGCGGCCATCGACTGGACGCCTTGCGGATCGTCGGTATGGATGTGCACTTTGATGGTCGGCGGCGCACCGGCGACGATCAGCGAATCGCCTTTGGCCCCGAGCGCCGCGCGCAAATCCGAAACGCTGCAGGCGGCGTGCTCGAGGATGAACTCGGTGCAGTACTTGTTCTCACCGACGATTTGCGCGGGCGTAAAGACCTTCTGCCGGATCGGACGGCGCGGAAATGCCGTCGTGCGCACCTTGATATCGGGCAGAAACCGCAGCACGCCCTCCAGGAAATAGACGAAGCCGGCGCCCCCGGAGTCCACGACGCCGGCTTCCTTTAAGACCGGCAATTGTTCGGGCGTGCGGTCCAGCGCGTCGTTGGCAGAGCGCAGCATGCCGTTCGCCAGGCGATAAAAATCCGGTTCGTGCAGCGCCGCGTGATAGGCGGAATCGGCGGCGGCCTCCGCCACGGAGATGATGGTCCCGTCCACGACCTTCACCAGTGCCTGGCGAGCGGCCTGAACGCCTTCGCGCATCCCCGTTGCCAGCACGAACGTGTCGATTTCCGAGCGGTGGCGGACGTGGTGCGCGAAGCCGCGCAGCATCTGCGAGATGATGACGCCGGAGTTGCCCCTGGCGCCCATCAAGGCGCCGTTCGCGGCCGCCGCCGCGACCTCGGAGATCGGCCGATCGTGGAGTTTGCCTGCCTCCAGTGCGGCCTGGCGGCACGTCAGGTACATATTCGTGCCGGTGTCGCCGTCGGGGACGGGGAACACGTTGAGGTCGTTGAGGACGTGGCGGTACTTGCGCAGGAAGTACGAGCCGGCGGTCAGGAACTTGGCGTACGCTCGGCCGTCCAGGGCGGTAACATCCATCGGGCGCTCCGGTTTCGCTTCCTGGGACCTTGAGCCTTGTCAACGTCCCGGCACCATGGTACTCTACCAGGGTTGCCCCCGAGCGGGGTTACTTCCACATTCCGAAAGGTCTTGCGAGAAATGGCGAAGCGCTGCGAAGTCTGCAATAAGGGTCCGATGGCCGGCAACAATGTCAGCCACGCGATGAATAAGACGAAGCGCCGCTGGCTGCCCAACCTGCAGTCGGTGAAAATCAACGATCGCGGCACGGCCCGCACCGCGCGCGTCTGCACGTCTTGCCTGCGCGCAAAGAAAGTCACCCGCGCAATCTAAGTAACGTCTTACGCTACCAGCGCAGCGGCGGCCCAAAGGCCGCCGTTTTTGTTTGCGCGCAACCGGGCAAGAGGTGGCTATGGAAAAGCAACCAAACGAAAAACGCGGCCTGTTCGATAATGACGAACTCGACGACGCCATTGCCAACGTCGACGACACCGGCATGGTGAAGTCCCAGCAGCAACTCATCGAAGGCGAAGAGATCGAGTCGCTTCCGCCGCAGGAAGAGGAAGAGGAAGAGTCGCCATAAGCATTCGCATCGTCCCGGCGGAGCAGCAAACCGAAGGCGGCGGCTTCGTCGTGCGCCGGCCGTTTCCGGTGCAGGGTCTTTCGTACGTCGATCCGTTTTTGCTCATCGATGAAATGGGGCCGGTTCAGTACGCGCCCGGCAAAGCCATCGGCGCGCCCGACCATCCGCATCGCGGATTCGAGACGGTCACCTACATCATCGACGGCGAGATGGAGCACGAGGATTCGCACGGCCATCGCGGTGCGATTCGCGGCGGCGACGTACAGTGGATGACTGCCGGCGCGGGCGTCATTCACTCCGAAATGCCTTCGCAGCGGATGCTCCGCGAGGGCGGACGCATGCACGGCTTTCAAATTTGGGTGAACTTGCCGCGCTCGCTGAAGCTGGCGCAGCCGCGTTACCAGGAGTACGGCGCATCGCAGCTTCCCCTTATCGAGCAACCGCAGCGGTGGGTACGCATCATCGCCGGTGAAGTCGACGGGAAACGCTCGCCAATCGAAACCACCGTGCCGACGACGCTGCTGCATTTCAAACTGCAGAATAACGCGGAAACGTCGTTCGAGGTCGCGCCGCAATCGAACGCGATCGTGCATGCGATATCCGGATCCGCAACGATCGAAGACAAGACGCTGCACGCGCATGAAGCGATGCTCTTCGAACCGGCTCCGCAAACGCTGCACGTTCGCGCCGCAGCCGAACCATTCGAAGCGCTTCTTCTGGCCGGCGTTCCGCTGCGCGAACCCGTTGCACGCTACGGCCCGTTCGTCATGAACAGCGTCGACGAATTGCAACAGGCGTTCGACGACTTCCGCAGCGGCCGTTTCGGCGAGATCGCGCGCACCTAGTAGGTGAACTGTACGCTCGGGAGCTGCGACGGACCCAGAACCGGGCTGCCGCTCTCGAGCCAGATCACCTCGTGCCCGTAGAGCGGCAGCGACGAAGGCGACCCGGTGTATTTGGTGTACGTCGTTTTCGAAACGAGCTGTGATTTTTGCCCGCGGTACATCTGACCCGAGGTGTAAATCGTCCAGCCGCTCAGCGAATGTCCCCAAATCGCGAAGACTTGTCCGAGCGTATGCAGCGAGAGCGTGCGCGATGCCGTTGACGGGTCTTCGATGTGCACGATTCCGGCGGCGTCGTGCGTATGCAGATAGTAGAAACACGATGCGGCGTTCACGACGCCGCCGGAATCCGGCCCCGGATTTTTCATGCCGACACCGTCCGGCAATGCGAGTTCGTGTCCGTTGACGATGAGTCCGACGAACGCGTGCACGTGATAATTTGCTTCCGCCATCGACGGCAGGCACGGAATGCCGTCCACGGTTTGGCCGTTGCCGCCGCTGCTCGAATCGCCGTCGACGGGCGTGAACGTGTCGTCCTGGCCAATAATTGCACCCGACGAAGCGGTAATGGTGCCGCTCGGCGGCGGTGCACCGCCTCCGCCCGATGGCGCGGGCGGCGTGGCACCGGAGCCGCCGCCGCCACCTCCACATGCCGTCACGAGCAATCCAAGCGTGAGAAGCAAGCCGGCATGGTGCAAACGCATGGCGCCATGGTAATCGCGCCGGAACGTAGAGCCCAGAGGCTACCGGAGTAGCCGGAGTAGGCGCTGCTTACTTTTCGGCGTGCATGCGCAGCTGCGCGAGTTGGAAATGCGTGCGCGCGATGTCTTGCGGTTCGAGCGTGACGAGAAACTCCAGCCGCACGTGCGATGCGTCGATCGTTTTGAGCAGAACGGCGCAGAGAACGGGTCCGCGCTTCGAGGGTGCAAACGAGAGCGTGAGTAAACCGCCGGCAAACATCAAACTCTTCGACGGCCCGTTTCCCGTGTTGATTTCCGCCAGGTAATCGCGCAGTTCGAAGAGCTCCCACAGGCCAATGGGCATGTCGAAGGATGCGTTCACCGGCTGCGCCTGCGCGCTCACGCGACACTGCATCAAGTCGAGGTCCGCCGGCTCGACCGTGTCGGGATGCTGGTAGCCTCGAACTTCGACGACGAGGCGGGGCTGCCGATCCGCAGTCCCGATGGAAATCTCAAGCGGTTGGAACATCAGCCGTAGATAATCTTGTGCTTCGGCGGCGCGAATTTCAAACGCGGACCGTCCTGGGCGGTCGCTTTGATCAGCTCGCTCTCCACCATGGACCGCTCGCAGAAGCGCATCGTTTTATCGTCGTCTACTTGATAGCCGAGCGGCCGCCACTTTTCCAGCGCCGCGACGGGATCGACCGTCGCGCCGCCGTAGGCGGTGGTATTCGCGACCGCGCGAGCGCATAACGCGGCCGAGAGCAGCGCCGCCGCGAACGGCGATGCGCCCAGCGCTATAAAGACGCCGACACCGCCGGCAAAGACGTCGCCCACGCCGTGCGCGGGAAAGGTGGGATAATACGGCGCGCCGATGCGGTGGTAGCTGTAGCCGTTCGTGAAGAGTATTTTGAGCCGGTGTTTTTCGGCATCGCGTTCGAACGAGGTGACGATCACCGCTTGCGGGCCTAGATCGAACATGCCGTTCAAAAATGCGTGCTCGCTCGCGAACTGATCGCCGCCCAGGCCGAGCAGCACTTCCGCTTCGAACCGGTTGGGCGTGACGATCTGCGCGATCGGCATCAACTGGTCGCGAATCGCGCGCGCCGTTTCGGAAGAGACGTACAAACCTTTTTGGTAGTCGCCGATCACCGGATCGAGCAGCACGACGCCCTTGTAATCGGTGAGCTGCGTCGCGATGATGTCGACCAGATTCGGCCGCGGAACGTAGCCGATGACGAGTACCGCCGGCTGCTGACTGACCAGAAACGCGACGTCCTTGCGAAAATGCTGCGGCTCGGCGATGAAGCTGGAGCGCCCCGAGAATCCGCCGTGAGCGCTCGCGTACGTCGTCGGAGCGCAGATCGTTCGCGCGCCGAGCGCGTTCGCGATGGCGAATATGGCTTGGTTGCCGATGAAACCCATACCCGTCGTGTTCGCAATGGAACCGACGAGCGGATAGCTCTGTACGTCGTCTCTATTCACGCAGGTGGTCCCACCCCGTCGGTGCGAGCGATTCTTCGCGGCCGCCTTTTCGCACGAACAGTCCGCTTCCTTCGCGGATATGCCCGACGGCAAAGAGCGCGCGCCCGAAGCGCTTGCGAAAAACCGAACTCAAATATCCGAACGCACGCGCGTTCACCGCAACGAGCAGTTCGTAGTCTTCGCCCCCGGCGAGCGCATACGACTGCGGATCTTCTCCGAGCGCCTGCGCCATTGCCGCAGCACTCTGCGCAACCGGAACCTCTTCCACAATAGCGGCGCACTTCGAACGCTCGCACAGACGCGCGAGATCGGTCGAGAGACCGTCGGAGAGGTCCATCATCGCGTGAACGTGCTCGCTCGCGGCAAAAAACCGTCCCTCCGCCACGCGCGGCTGCGGGCGGCAATGCGCCTGTCGAGCTTCTTCCTGCAATTCTACGGTCAACACGCTCTTTACGTTATCGGCAAGATGCAGCCCGGCACGGCTGGCGCCGAGCGGTCCGGTTACGGCCACCACGTCGCCGCGGCGAGCGCCTGCGCGCCCTTTGACGTGCGCGGGCCGAATCTCACCGACCGCCGTGATCGCGATATTCCATCCCGGCGTGCGCGTCAGGTCGCCGCCGGCGATCGCGCAGTCGTGCGGCGATGCGACGGCAAGCATGCCGCGATATAGGTCCAACACGCTCGCCGTATCCGCGCCTTGCGGAATGCCGAGCGCGACCGTCGCAAGCACCGGACGGGAGCCCATCGCCGCAAGGTCGCTGAGGTTGCTCGCCATCGCGCGCCAGCCGATATCGTGCAAACTCATCGCGTCCAAACGAAAATGCACGCCTTCGACGAGCGCATCGGTCGTAATAACGCTTCGATGCGAGCGCGAGGGCTGCCATACCGCCGCGTCGTCCCCGATGGTGCTCGCGAGCTTGCGGCGCAGCGGCTGCGACTCGATGAGATCGCGCAGCTGCGCGACGAGCTGGTCTTCGGAGTTCAAACCCGCTCGGGCGCCTGTACCGCGCGCAAGAATTCCGCCGTCGTTTTCTCGCAATCGGGGGTGTCGAAGATCGCCGATCCCGCAACCAGAACGTCGGCGCCGGCTTCCACCACGCTGCGCGCGTTTTGCAGCGTAATGCCGCCGTCGACTTCGATCTCGCACTGCACGCCCGCGCGCTGCACCAGCGCTCGCGCCTGCGCGATCTTCTCGAGCGAATGCCGGATGAACCGTTGACCGCCGAACCCGGGGTTGACGCTCATCACGAGAATCAAATCGACGTCCTCGATCAGATCCTCGAGCATCGCGACCGGCGTTTGGGGGCAAATCGAGATTCCGGCCTTGGCGCCAAGCGAACGGATGTGCGTAAGTAAGCGCTGCGCGTGGGCCGTCGCTTCCAGATGGAACGTGATGATGTCGGCGCCCGCTTTACGGAACTGTTCGACGTAGCGCTCCGGCTCGACGATCATCAGGTGACAATCGAAGACGCGGTCCGTGTGTTTGCGCAAGTCGCCGACGACCTTCGGCCCCCAGGTGATGTTGGGAACGAATCGTCCGTCCATCACATCGATGTGCACGTACGACGCGCCGCCTCGCTCGACGGCATGAATATCCTCGACGATACGCGCGAAATCCGCGGAGAGAATCGACGGAGCGACCTTCGTACTCGTCATGGCGAACTCGTGTCGTTCGCGTCGCCGGTGTCGCCTTGCGCCGGTCGAACGCCCGGTTTTCCGTACGCGTTCTTCGGTTCTTGACCGACCTTCGTTTCGCCGAGCAGCGTGCCGTTCACAAAGAAATAAATCGCCGACGTGCCGATCGTCGTGACGTTGAAGTCGAACTTCTGACCCGGCTGGGCGTAGCCGTTAAAGAGATCGTAGCTGCCGGTCGCGTCGCTCACGGAGAAGCGCACGCGCAGCGGCTGGTTCTGTCCGGGTTCGGCCGGCGGCACGGCAGCAAGCACGTGCGTCTGATGGATGAGGCGGCCGGACTCGTTTTTCCCGGCACTTACGTCGAGCGATACGACGTCGTACGCACCGATCGTCGTGCCGGCCTCCGGTTTCTGCAGCACGACTTGCCCGTGCGGCGGCCCTTTCTTTCCAAGCGGCGTCCACACGATCTGTCCGAGCTTGATGTGCTCGCTCGCCGCGAGGCCGCGCGCTTCATCGATCGTCATGCCGGTGAAGTTCGGCACTTTGATGCTCGTCGCGCCGCCTTTGCTCACGAGCAGCGAAACGGCGGTGCCTTGCGTCACGCTGATAAGCGGCTCGGGATACTGCGAGATGACGTGGTCCGGCGGAATGTCGTCGTTGCGAACGTACGTCGTTTTCGCCAGCTGCAGACGCGCGTGCGAGAGGTCCAAACTCGCGTCGCGCACCGACTGATAACGAACGTCGGGCATGAGCATCGTTTGCACGCCGTCGCTTACGACGAGCGCGATCTGCCGCCCGGCCCGCACGTGCATGCCCGCCTGCGGCTCCTGGTTCATCACGACGCCCTTGGGATACTGATTGCTCGGCGCGTGCCCGACGACATTGGACTTCAGCTTCATGCGTGCGATATCGTTCGTCGCGTCCGGCAGCGCCATGCCGACGAACGAGGGCACCGTGACCGTGTTGGGACCGGGGAGCAAAAACTCTTGAACCGAGTGTCCGAACCACACGAGCACGCCGACGAACGCGGCGAACACGATTGGAAAGACCCAGTCGCGCGGCAGATAGCGCTCTATCGCCGGCGGCAGCGAGGTCTGCCGAACGTCGCTTCGGCGCAGGCGATCGTCCATCGTCATCTAGGCGAGCGCCTCGAGCGCCGCTTCGCTCACGTCGAGATTCGAAAACACGCGCTGCACGTCTTCGTGATCGTCGAGCGCTTCGAGAAAACTCAGCGCGGCGTTCAGTTCCTCGCCTTGCGGCGAGGCCTTCTGCTTCGCACGCACGCCCAAATGGAATCCCGAGATTTTGAGGCCCGCTTTGCGCAGCGCGTCGCGCGCTTCCGCGAGCGACGTGGGTTCCGTGTAGATTTCCGTCGGATCGCCGTAGTCGAGATCCACGACGCCGTCGACGAGCGCCGCCTCCGTCATGGCGTCTTCGGAGCGGCCCGCGGGATCGACCACCACGATGCCGACCGGATCGAACATCCACCCGACGCTGCCGGTCTCGCCCAGCGTGCCGCCGTTCTTGCTGAACAGAAAGCGCAGCTCGCCTGCGGTGCGGTTGCGATTGTCCGTCGCCGCGTCCACGACGACGGCCACGCCGCCGGGGCCGTATCCCTCGTAGCGGATCTCCTCGATCTCTTTTTCGCCCGTTCCGCCCGCGCCGCGCGCAATCGCCCGCTTGATGTTGTCGTGCGGCATGTTGTTCTCGCGCGCCTTTTCAACCGCCATCTTCAGGCGGTAGTTGGCTTCCGGATCCGCAGACCCGGACCTCGCCGCAAGGATGATTTCCTTGCTGAGTTTGGTGAACAGGGCGCCGCGCTGGGCGTCGACTTTGCCCTTGCGAAGCTTGATGTTGTGCCACTTGGAATGACCGGACATAGACCCGAGGGGTTCGCCGCGCCCCCCCGGTCATCCTGAGGGGCTCGGCTGCTCGCCTAAATCCAGTGGCTGCCGAGCCACATGCGCGCGTCCCATTGGTTCCACGGGAGCGGCACGCCCGCGAGAATCGGATAGAACCACACGAACGCAAGCACGACCGCCGCGACGTAGGCCCCCGCGGCGATGCGCGCGTAGAGGCGCGATTCGCTGTGCCCGAACTGCCAATTCCACAGCCGCTGCAGAATAATCACGTTACAGAGAATGATGATGGGAACGTCGACGTAAAAATGGTACGCGAACGTAATGCGCGGCGATTTCGCCCACGGCAGCCACTGCAGCAAGTACGCCAGCACCAGCAGCGCATAGCCTTTATTCTTCTCGTACCAGGCGAGAACTGCAACCAGCGGCACGCAGAGCAAACCGAACCATACGATCAGCGGATTCGGGAGCGAGGTGATCTCAGCGACGCAGCACGCGTTCGGATCGCTCGCCGCCGTACCGGTTCGCAGATCTTTCCAATAATACGCGATCGGGCGCAGATCGAGCGGCCATTGCCACCACGACGACTGGTACGGGTGCGTCGCCTTGAGCTGGTCGTGGTACTCGAACATCGTGTACTGCCGGTACACCAGTTCGCTCACGTTTGCCGCGCCGGTGTCGCCCGGCGGCTGCACGTGCCGCACGAGTTCCGGAATCCACGCGGCGACGTAGACCGACATGCTGATAAAGACGATCGCCGCCAGCGCGACGTCCAAGCGAAAGCCGTACGGATTGCCCCAGCGTTTGGCGCGCCCTTCGGCCCAGTAGCGCTGCAGCCACACGAACGCGATGACGATAAACGAGACGCCGTAGGCCATGACGCCGTACCATTTGCTGGCAACGAGCGCGCCGAGCAGCACCGTGAACGCGACCAGCCACGCCGTCGCGTGCTTGCCCTTTTCCGTCTCGCCCTGGTCGTCGACGACTTCTCCAGGCGTATAGGTCGCCGAGCCTTCGGGCGTCGCGTAACTGACCGAAGCGTCGCGGCGGTAGGTGATCGCGGCCTCGTCTTCGTCGATCGTCAGATCTTTCTTGAACGCGCGGTTGTACGGATTTTGGATGTCGAGTTGCGAGCCGGCGCGCAGGATGCGCGTGCCGTCGGCGTACGTAATGAGTTCCGACGCCGGGCGCGCGATACATCGCGGAACCACCCACAAGCGCATCAGCAGATACCAGCCGGTGCCGAAGTAGACGCTCGCGACGATAAATCCCGCGGCGTTTGCCTGCCCGGGCGGATTGCCGAAGCGATTGACCAGAAAACCGGAAATGCAGCCCAGCACGATCGCGCCCGCGAGCGAGATCGCAAAGCGCAGCGTCGAGTTCGGCTCGAACGGGCGAACCGTCGACTGCGAGGCGATCCAGAACCGGTAGAACGCGTACAGCGCGCCGAGCGAGAAGACCACCACGATGCCTTCGGGCGTCGCGATGCGCGACTGCACGAAATGCATGCCGTCGGCAACCAGCATGATCGCGGCAAACGACGAGAAGAGCGTCGAGCGCGTCAAGCGTTTCGCGAATGCGTAGATGACGACGATGGCTATCGCGCCGAAGACCACGTCCAAGAAGCGCCAGCCGGCGGGATTGTCGCCGTGCGGCATACCGCCGAACAGCATCGTCGAGAGCGTGATGATGAGTTTGGTCAGCGGCGGGTGCGTGTTCTCGTAGATGTATTTGCCGGTGAGATACTCTTCAGCGGCGCGCGCGAAATAGATCTCGTCGAAAATCTTCTCATTCGGCAGCCAATAATTCACGTACGAGACGATGAACGAGACGACGCCGAACAAACTTGCGAGCAAGTAATCCAGCGGCCAAACCATCGACGCCAAACCTTCGCGCGGGTTGAACCACTTGCGCGCTCGGGACATGGTCGCAATCGCCGGACCGATGACGAGCGGCTCCGGTTCCGGCGCCGCTCCGGCGCCGCTCGGCTGCACGTTTTCCTGACCCAAGAACATGTAGCCCAGGAAGAAAAACGTCGCGACGTTCAGCAGCGATAGCGGATGCGTGACGGCCGGCCAGATGTCGCGCGGATTTACGGCACTCTGGACCGTACCCGACATGACGTAGAGGTACGTCAGAGAGTAGAACAGATTCACGAAGAGCGTGATCGTAAAGACGATGCTCGCCCACAAGTACCGCCGCGCGAACGGAAGGCAGACGATCGCGAACGTCAGACCGTCGAAAATATAGCGTTCGTGCATGCGCGTCGCCAGCATGAAGAACGCGAGCGTCAGGATCGCGCACGATTCGAGCAGCGCCTGCGCCGTGCGCGCCTGGACGTAGCGAACAACCGTCAAGATCACGGCTGCGGCGACGAGCGCGATGCCCCAGATGTACTGGGGCAGAAACGCGATCGTCTGCGAATCCGGATCCCAGAAACCGTGCAGGATGGACCAGAGATTGAACGCGTTGACCGAGTTGTACGAGTAGACGTTTTTCGCGAAGGTATATTTGCCGAGCAGCCACCCGTACGCGTCCACCGGGTTATATGCCGGATGGAACGGCAGCGTGAGGAGCAAGCCGAAGAGCAGCGCCGCCGCGATACCGGCTCCCGTTCCGATGAGCCGCGCACGCAAGCGTTCGGGCCGCGTGAACGCAAAAGCCAGGAAGAGCGGAATCAAAACCGCGGCCTGCGGCTTGATGAGCAGCGAATAGGAGAGCGCCACCCACGCAAGCACAATGGGGCCGACGGCACGGCGCTCATCGCGATCGTCGGAGGCGAGCAGCAGATAAATGCCCCACAGCGCCAGTCCGCTGGAGATCGAATCGACTTGTCCCCATGCCGCCGAGATGAAGATCATCGCCGGATTGAGGATGAAGAGCGCCGCAGCACCGAGCGCCCAGCGTTCGCTCGCAAAACGGCGGACGATCGCGTAGATCAGCCAGCCGTCCACCAAATCCATGACGACGGCGGGCAATTTGACGAGATATTTGAGCAGCTCGATGTTGCCGTGCGGCGCTATCGCTGCATACAGGTGGCCGACGAGCCAGAGAATATAGAAATAGCCCGGCGGATAGTCGGCGAACTTCGTCGAGGCGTAAAACTCCGAGAACGGATGCTGCGCGAGCGTGAGGGCCCAGGCTTCGAACGTACTCACGTCGCTGCTGAAGCCTTCGTTGCCCATGAACAGCAGACGGATCACCAAGCCCGCCGCGATGAGCAAGCCGAGCCACAAACCTGCCGCTACCGATCGTTCAACGACAAGAGGCCCTCTCGTGCCGGTCGAACGATCCGGCGCCTCCGCTTTACTCGTATTCACGCACGCCCTTTTCTACGAAGATGCCAACTGTAACGAACTGAGCAAAAAGTCGCGAACGCTTGCGACGGGGTGGCGTTCGACAACCGCCAAATGTTCGGCGATTGCCGCATTTGCGGCCTCTCGCGCCCGCAATTCCTCGAGCGCATCGATAACCGCCGTCACCGTACCGCGCTCGAGCGCGTCACCGCCCGCGTAGGCCGAGGCGATGCGCTCCCGCGCTGCCGAGGGCGGCTGGCTCAGCGCCCACACCACGGGGAAGGTCCATTTGCGGCGCGCGATGTCGTTGCCGGTCACTTTTCCGGTTGCGTCGACCGTGCCCCAAACGCCAAGCACGTCGTCGCGAATTTGGAAGGCGAGCCCGTAGGCCCGTCCGAGTTCGCGATAGCGCAGTACGCTTTGATCGTCGCACGGCGCGCACAGCGCTCCGAGCTCCGACGATGCGCCGAAGAGCGCGGCCGTCTTTGCGCCGATCATCCGGTGATATTCGGGGAGATCGACGTAGGTCGCGCGCTCGAACGCCAGATCGAGCGATTGCCCGTCGCACATCGTCGCGTGCGCTTCGTGCAGCGCGCGCACCATGCGCAGCACGCGCTCGCCCGGGTGGCGGTGCGTCGCGTTCATCAGCACGAGAAAACTCAGCGCGCAGAGCGCGTCGCCGGCGTTAAGGGCCTGCGGAATGCCGTACACCGACCAGAGCGTGCGCCGGCCGTGGCGCAGTTCGTCGCTGTCTTCGATGTCGTCGTGCACGAGCGAGTAGTTGTGCAGAATCTCGACGGCCGCGGCGGCATCGAGCGCATCCCCGACCTGGGCGCCTTCGGCATCCGCGACGCGCAGGAGCAGCCTCGGACGCAGCCGCTTACCGCGCCGCGCCGGCCCGTGCTCGCCGTATCCGAAGTGATAGCAGAGCATATCGGCGACCTGCGTCGACCCCCGATACGCCCGTATCAAGCCCTCCAGATGGACTTCGAAACGCTCTTTTTGTTCAATCACTGCTGTGCCGGGAGCGAGCGTATCGCCCGCATCACCTGGTCCGTGAAGTTCGCCATCTCTTCACGGCTCGCTTTCCGATCCTGCGGCAAAGTTAACGGGCGCCCGAAGTAGACGCGGAATTGCTCCAGCCGTTTGCCCCCGCTCGTGCCCACCAAGCGAGCCGGCACGACGGGCGCCTTGCCCAGCGATGCGAGCAGGGCGACGCCGCCGCGGACTTCGGCGCTCCCGCTGGGGTTGCGGCCGCCCTCGGGAAAGATGCCGATGCAGCCGCCTTGCCGCAGCACGTCCACGGAACGCTTGATGGCCGAGGTCGCGGAGCCTTTGCGATCCACCGGATACGCGCCGACCGCGTGAATGAGCGGACCCAGGACCGGCACCGCAAAGAGCTCTTCTTTCGCCATGTACGAAATGCGCCGCGGGCTCGCCGCCCCGAGCACGGGCGGGTCGAAATACGAAACGTGATTGCACGCCACGATCAGCGGACCGCTCTTCGGCACGTTTTCGGCTCCGTAGATGCGCATGCGCCAAATCGCCGCGAACATCCCCCGGAAACTATTCCTGGCGAGATCGTAGAGAAACGTATTCACACGGCCGCTCCACAGATCCGGTCCACAACCGCGTCGATGCTCAGATCGCTCGAGTCGATCACCATCGCGTCCGCCGCTTTGCGCAGCGGCGAGGTCGGACGGCTCTCGTCGAGCCGATCGCGTTCCTCGATCTCTTTTGCGAGTTCGTGCGCGCTGATGTCGACGCCGGCCTCTTCGAGCTGCGCGCGGCGCCGCGCCACGCGCGCCTCTACCGAAGCGGTGAGAAACACTTTTACCGGCGCATCGGGAAGCACCACCGTGCCGATGTCGCGGCCGGCCATCACCACGGGGCCGGCCTGCGCGATGCGCCGCTGTTCGTCGACCATCGCTTCGCGCACGCGCGGATGCGCGGCGATCGTGGAGACGACCGCCGTGACCTCGGGCGACTCCAAATCACTTTGCGCGAGTTCGCGATCGCCGGCGTAGATGCGAAACCCGAGCGGCGCCTGCCGATCGAGCGTCACGCGAATGCGATGCTGCGCGCACAGGCGCACCAGCGCGTTCTCGTTGTCCAAATCCGTCTGCGTGTGCAGCGCGGCATAAGCGAGCGCACGATACATGGCGCCCGTGTCCAAGTACAAGACGTGAAGGCGCTCCGCAACGCGGCGCGCGACCGTCGTCTTACCGGACGCTGCCGGCCCGTCGATGGCGATCTGCAAATGGCGTGACACGGAGGGCCTCTTTTTGCGCCCGTGAACAGTTGCCTTGTGGCAAAAGCGCGATCGGTCTACTTCTGCTCCGGGTGCGGCTTCGAATCGCCGCGCTGGCTCGGGCGCTGCCCGCAGTGCGCGGCGTGGAACTCCTTCGACGAGCGCCCGATGCGCGTCGTCGCCGCGCGCTCGGCCGCCGCAGCGCCCCTTCGCGCGGATAGCGGACCCGTGTTGCTGCGCGACGTCGACGAAGCGCGCCTCGAACGCATCCGAACCGGTCTGCACGAATTCGACGCCGTCCTCGGCGGCGGCATCGTTCCCGGAAGCCTGACGCTCGTCGGCGGACCGCCGGGTGCCGGCAAATCGACGCTGCTGCTGCAGATCGCATCGATGCTGCCCGGCGATGTGGTGTACGTGTGCGGCGAAGAATCCGCCGCGCAAGTAAAACTGCGCGCGCAGCGATTGGACGTCGAAACCGACGTGCTCGTCTTTCCGGAAACCAATCTGCGCACCGTGCTCGATCATCTCGAAAAACGGACGCCGGGCGTGCTGATCGTCGATTCGATCCAAACGGTGTGGCTGCCGGAGTCCGAATCATACGCGGGAAGCGTCACGCAGGTGCGCGATTGCACCCAGGCGCTGATGGAGTTCGCGAAACGCACCGGCTGCGCGACGTTCATCGTAGGACACGTTACCAAAGAGGGAACGATCGCGGGTCCGCGCCTGCTCGAGCATCTGGTCGACACCGTGCTCTATTTCGAGGGCGAAGCGAGCGGTGATTACCGCATTTTGCGCGCGTACAAGAACCGCTTCGGCAGCGTCGACGAAATCTGCGTTTTCGCGATGCACGGCGACGGCCTGCACGAAGTCGGAAATCCCTCGGAAGTCTTTCTCTCCAAAGAGCACAGCGCGGCGCGCAGCGGTTCGTGCGTCGTCGCGAGCATCGTCGGCTCGCGTCCGGTGCTCGTCGAGGTGCAGGCGCTGGTCGGCGAAAGCAGTTACGGTACGCCCCGGCGCCTCGCCAACAACATCGATCAAGCGCGCCTGGCGATGATTATCGCCGTGCTCGAGCGCCGCGCCGGTTTGCAGCTCGGCACGCACGATATTTACGCCTCTGTCGCGGGCGGTCTGCGCATTCAAGAACCGGCGGCGGATCTCGGCATAGCGCTCGCAATCGCGTCTTCATTTCGCAACCGCCCGCTGGCCGCGGATGCCGCGGCGTTCGGCGAACTCGGCCTCTCGGGCGAAGTTCGCGCGGTGAATGCTTCCGCGCGGCGCGTCGCCGAAGCGAATAAACTCGGATATCGCACGCTCTACACCCCGCACAACTGCGCCGACGTCGCACAAGCAATTCAGGCCGCATGCTCTTAGAATGCGTTCCGAACATCTCCGAAGGACGCGATAGTGAGATCGTCGATCGCTGCGTGCAAGCCGTAACGGCATGCGGCGCTCGCGTCGTGCATCGTACGAGCGATCCCGTGCACAATCGCAGCGTTCTCACGATGGCCGGTGCGTACGGCGAGCTGCGGGAGGCGGCGCTCGCGCTTGCCGCGGTGGCGATCGAGCGGATCGATTTGCGCGCCCATGCCGGCGTTCATCCGCGCATCGGCGCGCTCGACGTTCTGCCGTTCGTTCCGCTGCGCGACGCGACCATGGCCGACGCCGTGGCGCTCGCCCGCGAAACCGCTGCAGCCATCTGGGAGCGCCTGCGCGTGCCTTCCTTCTTATATGGCGAAGCGGCGGCCACGCCGCTGCGCCGCAACTTGGCCGCCGTGCGCCAGGGCCAGTTCGAGGGCCTCGACGCGCGCTTCGAATTGCCGGGATGGCTTCCCGACTTCGGCGATGTTGCCAAACACCCGAGCGCCGGTGCCGTCGCCGTCGGTGCGCGGGCGATGCTCGTCGCGTTCAACGTCGAATTGGCGACCGCCGATCTGCGGGTGGCCAAACGCATCGCGCGCATCCTGCGCGAGCGCGACGGCGGCCTGCGCACGCTCAAAGCCCTGGGTCTGCGCCTGGGAGACGATCTCGTGCAAGTCTCGCTCAACGTCACGGACTATCGCGCGACGCCGCTCTACCGCATTGTGGAACTCATTCGCGAACTTGCCGGCCGGGCGGGCGTTGCCGTCGTGCGTTCGGAACTGATCGGATGCCTACCCTACGCCGCCGTAGAAGAAACGGCGCGCTATTACTTGGGAGCGAACACCATGGAGAAGAGCACATGACGGTCACGCAGCCCTCGGCGGCTTTGCCGCTCACCGACATGGAGAATCATCCGCTCGTCGACGACGTCAACGCGATGCACCAAGAGCGCTTGAGCGCAACCGAAAAGCTCTGCAGGCGCATCGCCGATCTCACCGGCGCACCGCTCGCGCTCGTGCTCGCCATCGTCGTGCAGCTCGTGTGGATTACGCTCGGAGCACTTACCCATTGGGATCCGTTTCCGTTCGTCTTTTTATTGACGTGCTCCAACGTACTGCAGTTGATCCTCATCTTCGTCATCGCCGTCGCTCAGAAACAGCAAACGCAGCACGACGAATTGCGCGCCGAATCCGATCACGATTCCATCTCGCGCCTGCTCTATCACGATCAGCTGCAAAACGAACTGCTGCTGCGCATCGCCGAACGCACCGGCATCGACGTCTCGGAACTCAAAGCAACGGCAGAAAAACTCGCTACCTCGCCCAGCTAATAGAAACGGGGTTTTCCGTGCATCGTCCGCTCCTTCGTCTGCTCGCTCTTCTCACGCTGCTGTGCCTGCCGCTCGCGGCGAGCGCGCAGCCGGCCGACGAAGGGATCGGCGATCGCGGCGTCTTCACGACGCGGCTTTCAAACGGGCTGCAAGTCATCGTCGTCGAGGACCGCGCGGCGCCCGTCATTCACACGTCGGTGTGGTACCGCTTCGGTTCGCTGTACGAAACGCCCGGTAAAACGGGCCTCGCGCACGCGCTCGAACATATGATGTTCCGCGGCACGCCGAGTTTGAGCGCGGGCGGACTGGACGACGTCGTGGCGCGTCTGGGCGCGCAGATGAACGGCCAGACGCAGTACGACTATACGTCTTATGAATTCGACATGCCGGCCGATCGTTTGCCGATCGCGCTGCAGATCGAAGCCGATCGCATGCAGCACCTGGCGCTGCGCCCGGGCGATTGGCGCGTCGAGCAGCGAGCCGTTTTAAACGAGCTCGACGGCGACGAGAGTTCGCCGTTCTTCAATCTTCTCTCGCGCGTACGCGCCGCCGCGTATCCGAACCTTCCCGCAGGACGTACGCCCTCGGGCCGGCGTTCCGACGTTGCCAAAGCGACCGTCGCGGACATCCGGCACTATTACGACCGGTGGTATGCGCCGAACAACGCGGCGCTCGTCGTGGCCGGCGACGTCGCGCACCAAGCCGTGTTCTCGCTGGCGCGGCGCGATTTCGGATCGATACGTTCGCGCGCGCTTCCCGCGCACGTCGCGCGGCATCCTCTGGCGGCAACCGGAAAGACCGTCGACGCCGAGTTTCCATTTCCGTTCGAAGTCCTGGACCTGGCGTACGCGGTGCCGGGCGATACGGAGACGGGCGAGCCTGCGGTCAGCACGCTTTCGTATCTCATCCCGAATCAGCGCGGTCCGTTCTATCAGGCGCTGGTTGAAACAAACATCGCGCTGGCCGTCGAGGCAAACGCCGACACGCAGCTGCGCGGCGGTCTGATGCACGTCTTCATCGTGCTCAATCCCGGGCATACGGGCGCGCAAGCCCAGCAGATCTTTCAAAGCACGATGGACACCGCGCTGGCGCAAGGCTTCGATCCGAATCTCGTCATCGCGGCAAAGCGCCAAGCACTCGCCGAGCGCGCGTTCGATGCCGATTCGATCGGCGGATACGGCGACCTCGTCGGGTACACGTACGGCATCGTGAAAGAGCGCAACCGCGACGAGGACGCGCGCCTGGCCGCGCTGACGCCCGCGGACGTGCTCGCCGCGGCGCGCGCGTATCTGGCAAAACCCAACGTGGTCGGGCATCTCACCCCGAACTCGCATCCGGCGGGCGGATCGCAAAAGAGCAGCGCGGGCGTCTCGGACAACTTCAGCAGCCGCGCGATCAGCGGGCCGGTCGTCGAACCGGCGTCTATTCGCGCCGCAATACGCAAACCGACAACCGCGCGCAGCAAACTCTCGCCGTCCGAATTCACGCTGCCGAACGGTCTGCACGTGATCGTTCAAGAGAAGCACGATCGCCCGACCGTCTATATCAGCGGTTCGATCGCGTCTTCTCCCGGGTTCACGCCGCCCGGACGGGAAGGCATCGCGCGCCTCGCCGACACGATGGCCGAGTTCGGCAGCGAGCATTACGATTTCACGCGCCTGCGCAAGGTGACCGACGACATCGGTGCGTCGGTCACGCTCGGCCAAACGTTCTCGGCGCACGGTTTCGCAAACGACTTCGAGACGCTGCTGGATATTCTCGCCGACAGCGAGGAGCATCCGACGTTTCCCGAGCGCTGGCTCACGCTGCAGCAGTCGCAGCTCGCAAACAGCATTCAGAGCGAGAACAACATCTCGGGCATCATCATCGATCGCGTGTATCTGCAGCGGCTGCTCTCACCGGACGATCCGGCGCTGCGTTTTGCCACGGCGCAGTCGGTCTCCGGCATATCGCGCGACGATCTGCTGGCGTACACCAAGCAGTATTGGCGTCCCGATCTCACGACGATCGCCGTCGTCGGCGACGTCACGCCGGAGCGCGCGCGCCGCGCCGTCGAAGCCGCATTCGGCAGTTGGGCGAACCAGGGGGCCAGGCCCTCAACGGCGCAGCCGCCGCTGCCGCCCGCGCACACCGGCCACGCGTATATCGGAACCGCGGCGACTCAGGTGTTCATTCAACTCGGACAGCCTGCGGTGGCGCGCAGCAGCGCGGACTACGACACATTCAGTTTGCTCTCGGAGATCCTCGGCGGCTCGGGCTACTTCGAGTCGCGCCTATGGCAGGAACTGCGCCAAACGCGCGGGCTGGTATACAGCGTCGGGACGCGCGTGAAAGCCGATCGCGACCGCGGCGATCTCGAGATCATGCTCAGCACTTCGCCGGCGAACGTGCGCGCCGCAATCGGCATCGTGCGCGACGAGCTTCAGCGGCTGCGGACCGCGCCCGTTTCGCAGACGGAACTGCAGGACGCGAAGATCCGCCTGATCTCCGCGGCGCTGCTCAACGAAGCTTCCGCGAGCGGACAGCTCGACGAAATCGGTGAGATCGCGCAGAATCATCTGCCGCTGAATTATTACGCAACGCTCGCACAGCGGTACGCCGCGATCACGCCCGCGGATCTTCAGCGCGCGGCAAAACTCTATCTGCGGCCCGACCGGCTCATCGAAGTCTTCGCCGGGCCTGCGGGTCCGTGGTCCTCGCAGCCGCTATGATCGTCACGATCAACCCGGCCACCGGCGCGGAGATGGAGCGCTTTGAATACATGAGCGGATCCGAAATAGACGCGCGGCTCGACGGCGCCGCGGCCGCGCAGCGCGCGTGGCGCCGGCAAGCCGTCTCCGATCGCATGCAACTCCTGCGGGCGCTCGCGGGCGCGCTTCGCGCCGACGCCGAGTCGCTCGCGCGGACGGCCGTGCGCGAGATGGGCAAACCGATCGTGCAGGCGCGCGCGGAGGTCGAGAAGTGCGCGTGGTCGTGCGAGTATTTTGCGGAGCACGCACCCGCGATGTTGGCCGATCGCGAGGTACGCGTCGACGGCGCGCGCAGCTACGTCGCGCTGCGCCCGCTCGGCGTCGTTTTCGCCATCATGCCGTGGAACTTTCCGTACTGGCAGGTGTTTCGCGCCGCTATTCCCGCGTTGGCGGCGGGCAATGCGATGGTGCTCAAGCATGCCGACGGCACGACGCGCTGCGGTCTCGAAGTGGAACGCATTTTTCGCCAAGCGGGCGCGCCGGAGCACCTGTTCCAAACGCTGCTCATCGGTCATGAGGACGCCGATGGGCGCATCGCGGACGAACGCATCGCGGCCGTGACGCTCACCGGCAGCGAGCCCGCAGGCGTTGCGGTCGGATCGGCCGCCGGCGGCGCGCTCAAGAAGTCGGTACTGGAACTCGGCGGCTCCGATCCGTTCATCGTCCTCGCCGACGCCGATCTTGATGCCGCCGTGGAGTTCGCGGTGAAGTCGCGTTTTCAGAACAACGGGCAGAGCTGCATCGCGGCCAAGCGCTTCATCGTCGAGGCGCCGGTCTACGAGCGCTTTCTGCGCCATTTCGGCGCCGCGACGCAGACGCAGCGCGTCGGCGATCCGCTCGAGGAGGCGACGCAGATCGGACCGCTCGCACGTGCCGATTTGCGAGACGAACTGCACCGCCAGGTAACGGATACGGTGGTCGACGGCGCGCGCATTATCACCGGCGGCAAACCGGTCGACGGCGCGGGCTTCTTCTTCGAGCCGAGCGTCGTTGCCGACGTCGACGCCGCCTCGCCGATGTTTCGCGAAGAAACGTTCGGACCGGCCGCCGCGGTCGTGCGGGCGAACGACGACGAGCACGCGCTCGACCTCGCCAACGCCTCGTCGTACGGGTTGGGCGCGAATGTTTGGACGCGCGACCTCGCGCACGCCGCGCGCATGGCCGCGCAGATCGAAGCGGGCATGGTGTTCGTCAACGGCATGGTCGCCAGCGATCCGCGCCTGCCGTTCGGCGGCGTCAAGCGCAGCGGCTATGGCCGCGAGCTATCGGATCTCGGCCTTCACGAATTCGTCAACGAACAGACCGTCTGGATCGCGCAGTCGGAAGCACGCGAAGCAGCACCGGTACCCGCCGAGTAAGGCCGCGCCGCAACAACTCTCCGGTCGCGACCACGGCGCTCGCGATAACGGCGAGCAGCAGCACGTTGCCGCACAATAGCGCGAGCAGCACCCATGCCGGTTCGTGCGCCTGCGCCGCGATGCGGCGGCAAAAATATTCGAACGGCAAAGCGGCCAACCAGACGGTCGCGTCGACCGCGCCGATGTAGACCGCCAACGCCGTATTGGGTATTCGCCGCAGTGCCGCTCGCATAGGACTTTGTTCCTACCCCGACGAGAGGCTGCGCGAAACACGTTTACTAGTCGTTCGGGTTCAAATCGGGCGAGCCGTGGCCGCAGCGGCTAACCTCGTTCGCGTAACGACCGCAATCGTTGAAATACAGCTTTCGGAATGATGCCTGCGGGCGCGTGAACAGCATAAACGTAATCAATGCGCCGACGACCAGACCGATGACAAAGAACGAGATTCTCGTTAGATTGAGGTCTCGATCCGTGCCGGCTTTCACAATGACGCTGGCGTCGGCACAGCCTCGAGCACTGCAGATTCAGCATTCGGCGCTTGCACCAGACGTTTTTGTCCCAGAATGAACGCTGCGCCGTACAGTACCGCAATAACGATCAGCAGGCTGCGATAACCGAGTACGAGCGAGGAGTATTCCAGTATGCCGCCGACCATCGCGCCGAGCAGATTCGCGCCAAAAGCAACCGTAGACGACCCAACGTCACGGAAGCGCTCGGCAAAAACGAGGTTTGCAAGAAAAATCGGCGCGAATGCCAGCGATATCGCGGCAGCCAAGCGCGGCACGAAGCCGAGCGTGAGCAAGTGCTCCGGTGGAATGGCCCACGCCACGACAAGCGCCGCAAAGAGCGCACCATACAAGAGTCCGGTGTTTCGGACGCGGACGTGGCGCGCGAGTTCGACTGCGGCAAACACCGAGAGCAGAATTCCGAAGAAGACGAGCGCGTTGACGAACCACGTCGTGCCGAAGAGCAGGGCGAACTGCACGACGTTCTTTGTTTCGAGCAGTAAGAACGCCGCACCCATGAAGAACAGGTCTGCGTACGTACCCATACTGCGCAGCGAACCGGCGCTCGCGCGAATGAGCAGGAATGAGACCAGCAAGATACCCGCAATCGTAATGAGATACAGCGTCGGAATGGAGCGCCTTTCCAGGTACACGAATGGGTGATCGTCGTCAACGGGTGACGGAATGGCTCGCGCTGCGGGGCTCCACGTGGTCCCACACTCCAGGTGGCGAGGATCCACACTCGTCATCAACAGCGCAAAGTGCCCGTATTTTCCGATAGAATCGAGGCACGGGGCGTGCCCATACACGCGCTGTAGCGTGCCCGCAAGACGGTCGATGAGCCAGCTTTGGCGGTAGTAGTTGTACATCCCGAACGAGCCGCCCGGAGCAAGGTGGTCGCGCGCCGCCTGCATCGCCTCGGTCGTAAACAAGTAGCTTTCCAATCGCAATGACGATTGCCCGGCAACGAGCACGAGCGAGTCGGGAAGCGCGAATAGAATAAGATCGTATCGGTTGCTCGTCTGCTCCAGAAAAGCGCGGCCGTCATTAATATGGATGCTGACGCGCGGATCGTCGTACGGCCGGTTCGGATTCATCGCGCGCCCGATCTTGTAGATGCCGGGGTCGATCTCAACGGCATCCACATGGCGAGCGCCGGATTCAAGCGCTACGGCAACATCGCTGCCGTTGCCCGCACCGACGATAAGCACGTTGCGCAGGGGGTTCGCCTGTACGCGTTTGTACGGCAGGAAGTACACGGGTTCAGTGCGCTTACGGCGCGCGGACGATTCGATTACCTGATGCGGAATACCGTTTACGTTGAGAAGTTTTACGCCGGGCGCCGCATTGAGCACGGTAATCTTGTAATATGGCGACCAGCTGTTGCCCGGCGTCAGCGTCTCCTTGCCAAGGAGAATCACTATCGCTGCAAGCGCGACGAGCTGCAATATGCGCACCGATCGCCCGTATAGAGCGATGAAGGCGGCTGCAGCGACTAGTCCCCAGGCGATCGGCGGCGCTCCGAGAAACGCGAGCAGGGTGAACACCGCGATGCCGGCTAAACTTCCGAGGATGTCGAGGCGGTAAGCGTCGAGCGGTTCAAAAGTCGCGAAAGCGCGCGCTACACCTTGGGCAATAGCTGCCATGACGAAGGCGACGAGCAGAAAGATCACCGGGAGCGTGAGCCACATCGGCAGACCGCTTGCGGCATTCGAAGCACCGAAATAAATGAGTTGGCTTCCCGAGCGGTCTACTTCAACCGGGAAAATCCTTGTAAACGTTACGAGCGCGGCGAGTGCTATGGAGCTCCACGCAAACAAGTCGGTCTTTGACTTGGCGCGCAAAAACCCAATGCCGATACCCAAAAAGCTTCCCAAGAGCACGAAGTTGGAAAAATAGGACAGGTATAGAACGTTCGAGCCGAGCCACCGAATCAATGCAAGCTCGACGAACAGCATGAGGAAACTCAAAAGAACAAGTCGCCATCTCATGCGTCAGATTTTAGCGCACTTTGAACCGGTAATTTGTGAACCGATACGTTCGTAACGCCGAATTTGACCAAACGTCAATTGACGTTAACGAATAAACGCTGCCGCTGCGCTGCGAACGCCACTGCTATGCCGCCCAGCAAGAGCAAGCCGCCCCAGTTCGGAAGGCGCAGTGCCCATGTCACCGGTGCGCCGCTCGATAGCGAACGGTCGGTGAGTGCACGCCAGCTAGCTTGGGGATACGCCGCCTGCATGGGCGCCGTAGCCCGTACGGTGCGGTGTGACACCAGCGCCGGCGCCGCAGCGAGAAACGCCCCGGCGCATACGGCAATCGCCAATGCCTGCAGCACCTTGAGGCCGCCGGCCTGCCAGAGTTCGTAGAAGACAACCGCGGCCGAGATTGCGGCGAATGCAATCGGCGCGCCGCCGTGGAGAACCGTGAACCAAGGGATGGAAAGCAGCACCAGTGCGAGCAGCGCGCGGCTGCGCCACGGCGCTATACGCACGAGCAGCAACGCGAGCGGAATTGCGGCGACCATCTCCGTCGAATGGATAAACGTTCCGCCGATAACCGCAAATGCAGCCGGCGCAGCCACGACGAAGGCCGCATCGCGCGTGCGCGCCGCGAGCAACCGGCCCACCACAACACCAGCGGCGGCCGCCGCCAGATAGGATAGCGCGCCAGCGCGGAGCGCGGCGCTTTCGGAGAAACCCATGGCGTGCAGAACGGCCGCCAAGCTCAACTGCGCATCCGAGTTGATTTCGGAGAGCGCGTGCAGCGGCAGAACGGTGACGGCGTACTCCAAACTCTCGCGCCAACCGGCTGCCGCAATGCAGAGCGCGGCCAACAGCACGCCGCCGGTACAAACGGTCGCGCGCGCACGAGCGTTCCAAAGAGCAAGTGCCAGACACACCGGAAGGCCGAGATGCGGTTCGACGAGTGTAAAGAGCGCGGCGATTCCCGCGAACGCCCACTTCTCTCGTTGTGCGAAGAACGCGGCCAGCGCACAAGCCGCAGCGTACGCCGCAAAGAGTTGACCGAACGCCAGCGACGGCAGAATCAGCGATGCCGCGAGCGCCATGAACACCGTCAGCACCCGCGTTTGGGTTACGTTCGCGAGCGCCGCAATCGCCGCCGCAATGCATACACCCAGCACCGCACCCCACACGGCTTTCGCAACCGCAAACGGCAGGAGCGAGAGCAGCGCGAATAGCGCGATGTCGTAGGGCGGTTGCGGGGCCGGCAAAGCGACGTCAGGCGGCAACGCCGCGTACGTGCCGTCGCTGCGCACGTGTTCGCACGTGCGCAGCGGCTCGGTCAGGTACGGGTCAGCGTGCTCGCGAAGGGCTGCGCCGGCGCAATAAAAGGCCTGAAAATCGTAAGTTCCCCGGTGCGCGTCGTTCAGCAGCAAGCATCCGGCGATCGCACTGAGCAAGAGGATTAGACGTAGCGTCATAAATGGCTCTATGTCGTTTATCGGAGAACCGCGCAATGGCTTGAGCCGCGAGACGCGTGGCTACCACGCCGCCGGCCGTGATAGCCACGAAGAGCAGAACCAGCAAAACGAGATTTGCCAGCAGCAGCGCCAAAATCAACAGGGCGCTGCTTCTTGGGTCGGCGGCAACCGAGAATGAATATTTCGTAAGCCAAGCGCCCCCGCCGAAGATTGCCAGATCGGCGGCGATCAGAAACGCGAGCAGCGTACGGTTTGAAATGAAGCGTATCATGCGGCCAGTGCCTCCGCTGCGGGTGCAGGCCGCAGCTCGAACGTATCGCTCATACCTAAACGAGCGAATATGCCTTTCACAACGGGGTGGATAGAACCGGTGAGTTTTTCGCGCAACGCAGAGTGTACGAACGGCTGCTCCGCGATGATGGAGAA
>DATEHZ010000143.1:0-17547 GCA_035279385.1 Vulcanimicrobiaceae bacterium
TTCGCGGCGCGTTCTTTTTGTTCCCGACCTCTTCTTCGGTCCCTTACGCGACGCGGGGTATTGTATCTGCGCTCGAGCAGCCGCTTTGCACACGAAACGCGGATCGCGTACATGCATTAAGCGGCTCTAACCAAATCCCGATGCTGCCTTAAGTCGCTATGAGCATTCCGACTCTTTGAGCTCGCTTTGCTTGCGCTACAATTCAAACAGAACTTAACATATATCAATTAATGCCAGCGCGCCATCACGCGTCTGCGGCATCGCCTGAGTCGCCAGCACGACAACTATGGGCGCTGTTTTTCGTGATTGTTTGATCTCTAGAGTTTGCTCGAGGTAGCTGACACTCTTGTTAGCTATTGCCTTCACAAGAAGAAAGGGACCGGATGAACAAGTATCTCCGCAATCCGGTTAGCGCGGCGGTCGCACTTTCACTACTCGCGTTCGCTGCACTTCCGGCATATGCCGCACACCCGCATTTCAAGAGCGCAACCGGCACCATCGATTCAAGCACACATGACGTGTCGATCAGCTTCGTCGAAGTCGGTTTAGGCACGTCGACGAACGAAACAAGCGTTGGCGCGTCCGGTACCGCCAACGTTCGTTGGGAGTGCTATAACAACGGCGGCAACCCGCCATCAGCGAACAACGCGAAGTTCAAGAACACGAGTCAATCCGTGGTTGCGCCGCCGCAAACGTTCCCCGTTTCGGGGGTAAGCGGCCAGGAAACGGCCTCCGGCGCGCTTACGCTGGACTGGCCGGCGAACGCCGCGCCGCCGACAAGCGGATGCCCGGGCAGCACGATGTACTGGCAGCAGATCAGCGGCTACTGGAGCAACGTCGAGGTGCAAGACACCACAGACGGCGCGACGGCTAGCGTAACGCTGTCCGGTACGCAGCCGTTCAACTTGCCGTAATCACGCAATCTGCATCATCGGGGACGGCGTTATCCCGTCCCCGTCCGGATATGTGCAACACGATGTTCCGCTCCGCGGCATCTATTTTGCGGGCGTGCGCGTTGGCCGCCTTGATGGCGTATTGCGCCGGCGACCTCGCGATCTCGTCAGCGGTTAGCGGCGCAGCACGCGTTCCTCACAAACCGGTGAGCCGGCAAACCGCATCACCGCGTCGTGCTGCGCCACGACGAACCGGCGGCGCTCAATACTTGAATTACGATTTCTTCGCATCGCCGCAAGAAGCGTACGGCATATTCGGTTACGGCAACCGGGTAGGCAACGGGGTCGCGGAGCTAGACGCGTTGGCGCGCGCTTTCGGTGAGAACCGCGCCGTCATCTTGCTCGGAGCGGCGTGGCAGCGGCATTCGGACATCTCAGGAAGTACGCTCACGATCGGCGATGCCGAATCATACCGCGGCAAATACGAAGATTCCGTGCGGTTCGACGGCATTCTGTTTTCCGGCCGCGACGTTTCGTACGCACTCGGGTGGGAGCGCACCGACGTTCCCGATTCAGTGATGCACTTCGGCAGTCTCATGGCGCAGCTCACCGCATCAAAAACCTTGAACCGTCGCCTGATCGGCGAAGCTCACTTTTTCGCCGATTCCGGCATGGACGTTATCGGCGTAGGCGCCGCCTGGACCACGCGCGGCATGGGCGACTTTCGATTCGGCGTCGCGCCGGATCGCGACAGAGGGATCACCGGGTTCTACGGTTATGCGTTTAATTCGCCCAGACTACGGCTAGCTATCGACGATCGAATCTGGGGTACGCAAGGTTTTGACCTGGATCGGCGGGAGCCGCCGAATTACCGTCAACTTCGCATGACGGCGGAATACAAGACGTCCCCCAGCGATACGCTGCGGTTTGCTTACGGCACGCAGTTCCAAGGGGCGTTCTCTACACGGACCGTGACGCTCGGTTACATCGAACGCATCGAAGGCGCCGAGCTTCACGTGGACCTAGGCTCAAGCGCAGCGGGACGCATGCATAACGCGGGGCTCGCCACGTATCTCTCGCTGCCGGTCGGTAGCGGTTTAGCCCTAACGGAACAGAGCTCGCTGCAAGGCGGTGCCTCTTCAGCGAACGTTCAGTTGAAGCAGAATCTCCGCGATGACGGCATCGGAACCGGTTACGCCTTGAATCTGGGGCGCAGCGGCACGTCCTTCGCTGACGCGTCTTTCACTTCTGGGACCTCCGGATCGACAACGCAAATCGAGCTTTCCCGATTCGGCGCGGGCGGCATATCGTGGGACGCCGAGTTTTCCGGTGCGCTGATCTTCGTCAACGGCCAACGGCTCGCGCTAAACCAGAAGATCGATCAGGGCAGCGCTTCCGACATTCTCAAGGGCAGAAGCGCCATAGCGCTCGCGCTGGTTACGGAGACGGGGCAGCCGCTTCCCGTCGGGAGCATCGTTCGCGCGCTCGGCGAAAGCGGCAATTGGCGCGTCGAGGCGGATGGCCGCGTGCAAATCGACGACATCGCTGCAGGCCCTCAAACGCTTATCGTCACGCTTCCCTACGGCACGTGTGTCGCCGGCGTCGCGATTCCCCCGAACCCAAACGGTACGTCAGATCTCGGCAGGCAGGTGTGCCGCCGTGCGTAGATCGCGCTTGTTCATGTGTCGGAGCGTACCTGCAACATGCTGCGGCATGGTTTTTAGAACAGGTACGGGATGAAGCGCTTCGTGCGGGCTATGTACGCCCGATACGGTTCGCCGAGCACGGCAACGAGTGCAGCCTCCTCGACGCGCACCCGGTACGCGTACACGACAGCGCTTGAAGCGAGCAGCGTGGACAGACTCAGCCAATTCGCCAGCGCAATACCGATGCCGGTGAGCAGCAGCGTGCCGGCGGTGTAGGACGGATGACGAATATAGCGATACGCGCCGCGTTCCACCACCGCCTGATCCGGTTTGACGATCACGGCTCCCGTGAAGCTCTCTCCGAGCATTTTCCAACAGTGGCGCCGTAAGAGGCTGCCCGTGATGATGGTGAACACGCCGGCGAAGAACAACATCTCGGCGTGAGGCATCGCACGGCGCGGGAACGTCAACGCCGCAGCAACAGCGGCCAGCACCGCCAAGAATTGCCCCGTTTGAATCAACCGCTTCGAGTTCGCATCGAGCGGGGCGGTACGCTCATCCGGCCGCAGCACGATCCGAGATTCCGGCGCAAACGCCCATAAATACCGCCCAGAAGAGTACGGCATACGGCCACGTGAAGATCAGCGGATGCACAATCACGTCCACCAAAAGCAAAAGCGGAAACCTTTACGGCTCCCGCTTGCTTCTCTGTGCCGGCTAAGGCTACTTCTTCGCGGCGGCTTTCTTCTTGTTGCCGACGGTCTTCTTCGGTCCCTTACGCGTACGCGCGTTGGTCTTCGTGCGCTGTCCGCGAACCGGCAGGCCGCGGCGGTGACGGATGCCGCGGTAGCAGCCGATGTCCATCAGGCGCTTGATGTGCGAACTGACCTCGCGGCGCAGATCGCCCTCGACCTTAATGCCTTCCGCGTCTATGGCGTCGCGAAGCTTGCGCTCGTGGTCCTCGGTGAGGTCCTTGACGCGCGTGTCCGGGCTCACGCCGGCGCGCTCGAGCAGCTTCTTCGCGGTCGGAACGCCGATCCCGTAGATGTACGTGAGCGCGATTTCGATGCGCTTCTCACGCGGCAGATCGATTCCAGCAATACGTGCCATTACTTACCCCTGTACCTGTTTGTGCTTGGGATTGACGTCGCAGATCACGCGCACTTTGCCTTCGCGGCGAATGATCTTGCATTTTTCACAGATTCGTTTTACTGACGGTCTTACTTTCATGACACTTCCTAAATTAACGGCGCTCCGGTCTGACCTCCGCGGCCCCCACATCGCGGGGCCCCGAGATCTCAAGGCGCCTAAGCCTTTCTGTAACTTGAGCCCACCCCGTGGGCGCCGCTATTTGTATCGATATGTTATTCTGCCGTGCGTTAAATCGTATGGCGAGAGTTCTACCAGGACTCGGTCGCCGGGGAGGATGCGGATGAAGTTCATCCGGATCTTGCCCGACACGTGGGCTAACACTCGATGGCCGTTGGTGAGTTCCACCCGGAACATGGCGTTTGGCAGCGGTTCGACGATGGTGCCCTCGACCTCGATCGCTTCTTCCTTAGGCGTCGCGCTCTGCGCGGCTTTCTCGGCTTTCCTGCGTGCTCGGTCGGGGCGGCCTCCGCCGCGTCTGCCTCGCGCCATCATTGCACCTCGATCATGCAGCCATCTCTTCCTTCGGACGATACTTCGCGACGTCGGGGTGTTCGCCGATGTCGCGTAAGGTCAAGATTTTCGGCCCATCGTCCGTAACGGCGATGGTGTGCTCGAAGTGCGCTGCGAGTTTACCATCTGCGGTGACGACTGTCCAGCCATCCTTCAGGGTCTCCACCGAGTAATGGCCCTGGGTAATCATCGGCTCGATTGCCAGAACCAGGCCCGGGCGCAGTTCCAGTCCGGCGCCGGCGCGTCCGTAATTGGGCACCTGCGGCTCCTCGTGCATTTTCGTACCGATGCCGTGCCCGACCAGCTCCCGCACCACGCCGTAGCCGTTCGACTCGGCGTGCTGCTGAACGGCATGGCCGATGTCGCCCAAATGCCTGCCCTTGAGCATCTGCGCGATGCCGGCCATCAAACACTCTTGCGTGACCCGCATCAGCCGCTCGGCGTCCTCGCCGACGCTGCCGACCGGCACCGTCACGGCGGAGTCGCTCACGTAGCCGTCGAGCGTCGTGCCGATGTCGATCGAGAGCAGATCGCCCTCCTGCAGCACGTAATCGCCGGGGATGCCGTGTACGACTTCATCGTTCGTCGACGTGCAGATGCTGCACGGATAGCCGTGATAGCCCTTGAACGTCGGAACGCCGCCCATCGAACGAATGCCCTGCTCGGCCAGCTCGTCCAGGTCGCGCGTCGTCATGCCCGGTCTCACCGCGCGCATGAGATCGCCCAGCACCTTCGCGGTCACTTTCCCGCTGCGGCGCATTTTTTCGATCTCGCGCGGCGACTTGATCGTGATCACGGCGCGCTGTGCTCCGCGGCTTCCACTTTGGAGACCAGTTCGCGCGTGACGTCGTCGACCGATTTGAGCGCGTCGACTTCGATCAGTTTGCCTGCGCGGCGGTAATAGTCGATCAGCGGCGCGGTCTGACGCTCGTACACGTCAAGACGCTTGGCGACCGTTTCCGGCTTGTCGTCCTCGCGCTGCACCAGCGGTCCGCCGTCTTCGTCGTCGATGCCCGCAACGCGCGGCGGATTCGACACGGTGTTGTACGTACGTCCGGTGCGCGGGTTGGTCCAGCGCGCCGTCAGGCGCGTAGCGAGCGTGTCGCGATCGGCATTGAAAAGCGCCACCGCGTCGAGCGGCGTGTCGTGCTGCTCGAGCAGTGCGTCAAACGCCTGCGCCTGCGCGACGGTGCGCGGAAATCCGTCCATGATGAAGCCGCCGTCGAGCTTTTTCAGTTCCGCTTCGATCATCTTGATGATGACTTCGTCCGGAACGAGCGCTCCGCTCACCATGTAGCTCTCGGCGAGTTTACCGAGATCGGTACCCTTGCTGCGGTTCTCACGCAGAATATCGCCCGTCGAGATCTGTTTTGCGCCGAAGCGCTGCTGCAGAATCTGGGCCTGCGTGCCTTTGCCCGCGCCGGGGGGACCGAGGAATATCAATCGCATCAGCGCTTGATGAAGCCCCGGTAGTCGCGCATTGCCAAACGCGCTTCGATTTGCGTGATCGTATCGAGCGCAACGCCGACGACGATGAGCAGCGAGGTCGAGCCCAGGTAGAACGTCGTAACGGAGAGACCGCGCTGCAGCGCGCCGGGCAGCACCGCGAGCAAGCCCAGATAAATGGCGGCGGCAGTGGTGATGCGCAGCAGAATGCGGTTGATGTAGTCGACGGTCGGCTGCCCCGGACGAATGCCCGGGATGAACGAGCCGCTCTTCTTGAGGTTGTCCGCGATGTCTTTGGTGTTGATGACCACGGCACTATAGAAGAACGTGAAGACTACGACCAGCACGAAGTATACGAGGTTGTACAGCCACGAGTTGGGGCTGAAGTACACGTTCACCCAGCCTGCGACGTTGGCCCAGATACCGGTCGAGCCGGCCTTGTTGAACCACGAGAGCGCCTGCTGCGGCAGCAGCAGAATCGAGATCGCGAAGATGATCGAGATAACGCCGGCGTTGTTCAGGCGCAGCGGAATGTACGTCGAGCGTCCCGCGAACATCTTACGGCCGACGACGCGGCGCGCTTGCTGCACGGGCACGCGGCGCTGACCCTGATACAAGAAGACGATCGAGATGATCACCGCGATGGCGATGATGACGTACAGCAGGAGGTTGACGAGCGACTCGCCGCCCTTGGACGTCGAGGCATACGTCTGCGCAACGTACTGCGGGTAGCGTAGCACGATGCCGATGAAGATGATCAGCGAAACGCCGTTGCCGATGCCCTTGTCGGTAATCTGCTCGCCCAGCCACATGAGAAAGAGCGTGCCGCCGACCATCGCGATGATCGCGAAGAGCATGAACCAAATCGAGTTGTCGTAGAACACGTTGGCTTGCCGCATGAGGTTCGCCATGAAGAACGCCTGCAGCGTGGCGAGCACGATCGTGAGCCAGCGCGTGTACTGGCCGATCTTCTTGCGGCCTTCCTCGCCGCCTTTCTTGGCAAGCTCTTCGAGCTGCGGCATCACAACCGTCATCAACTGCATGATGATCGACGCGTTGATGTACGGCGTGATCCCCATGGCGATGATGGAGAGCTTCTGCAGAGCGCCGCCCGACAGGAAGCCGAGCAGATTGTAAAACACGCCCTGCGAGAGCAGCTTCTGCCACACCGGTTCGTTCACGTTCGGCAACTGCACGTGAATCATGAACACGAACACGGCGAACGCGCCGAAGACGAACAGCACCCGCTGCCGGATGTCCGGAACCAGGAGCGCCGCGCGAAGATTATTGAGCACTAGGCTTCCTCGACGGACGCGCCTGCGGCGGCGAGCGCTTCGCGAGCGCTGGTGGAAAACAGCACGTCGCGGAAGCGCAGCCCCGAAGGCAGCGTCTTGCCGGTCTTGCTGCCGCCCAGAATCTTCACACCGTCCTGCGCGTCCTTGATCTTCTTGGCGACCTTGAGCGTCTGCGGCGTCACTTCGACCGATGCGTCCCAATCTGCGAGGTCGTGCAGATTTACGACCGCGTACCGCGTGCGGAAGTGACCGATGTCGCGGGCCTTCTGCGAATAGCCGCGGCGATGCGGAAGACGGCGCTGCCAAGGCGTCTGTCCGCCTTCGAACGCCGGACCTTTGCCGCCGCCCGAACGAACCGTCTGGCCTTTGCCGCCTTCACCGCCGGTCTTGACCATACCGGAGCCGTGTCCGCGCCCGACGCGCGTGCGCTTGGGCCGGCTGCCCTTCGCGGGCTTGACTGCGCCGAGCGTGAGGACGGCACCGTTTGCCGCTGCGATCGGAGCGGCGCTTACCGTTTTGGTAGCTTTGCTCTTTGGAGCGGCGGTAGCTTTGCTCTTTGAAGCGGCCTTCGTGCTGGACTTTGCGCTAGCCGTCTTCGTGGTCTTCTTCTCTGCCATTTACATCGTCTTCCTGAGGGGATAGTTAGGCTGCAAAAATGTCGCCGACGTTTTTGCCGCGCAGTTGCGCGACTTGTTCGGCGGTCTTGAGCGTACGCAGCGCTTCAACCGTCGCGTACACCACGTTCACCGGGTTGCTCGTGCCGAGCGACTTGGTGAGAATGTCGTGAATGCCGGCGAGCTCGAGCACGGCACGCATCGGTCCGCCCGCGATAACGCCGGTGCCGGGTGCGGCCGGCTTGAGCAGCACGCGCGCGGCGCCGATCGTGTGATTCACTTGATGCGGGATGGTCTTCTCGACCATCGGTACCGTCACCAAATTCTTTTTCGCCGCTTCGACCGCTTTGCGAATCGCTTCGGGGACTTCGCCGGCTTTGCCGATGGCGAAGCCGACTTTGCCTTTGCGATCGCCGACGACGACGAGCGCGCTGAAGCTGAAGCGCTTACCGCCTTTGACGACCTTCGCGACGCGGTTCACGCGTACGACGGTCTCTTCGAATCCGGAATTATCGCGATCGCGACCACCACCACGGTATTGCATTAGAACTCCAGTCCCGCTTGTCGAGCTGCGTCGGCCAGCGCTTTCACGCGGCCATGGTACTTCAGTCCGCCGCGATCGAAGACGACCTGCGTGATGCCGGCCTGCTTGGCTTTGGCGGCGATTGCCGTGCCGATCTTCTCGGCGGCGGCGAGGTTCGTCGTCGAATCGAGTCCGTCCGCGAGATCTTTCTCGCGCGTCGAAGCGGCGACGATGGTGTGCCCCTTCGCGTCGTCGACGACGGTCGCGTAGATGTGGTGCAGCGTGCGGCGCATGAGCAGGCGCGGACGCTCGGCCGAGCCTTCAAGTTTGCGCCGCAGACGGCGATGCCGTTTCGCGCGGCTTTGATCTTTGGAAACGCTAGGCATTATTTCTTACCTGCCTTACCGGCCTTACCGAGTTTCTTGCGAACGACTTCCGCAGCATAGCGAACGCCTTTGCCCTTGTACGGCTCGGGCGGACGCAGATCGCGAATCTCTGCCGCGACTTGTCCGACTTGCTGCTTGTCGATGCCCTCGACGTGAATCTTGTTCGTGCCTTCGACCGAGAGCGTGATGCCCGAAGGCGCCTTGTAGCTCACCGGATGCGAATAGCCGAGCGTCAAGTTCAAACCATCGCCCGACTTGGCCGCGCGATAGCCGACGCCCTGAATCTCCAGGCTCTTGCGAAAGCCTTTGCTCACGCCTTCGATCATGTTGCTGACGAGCGTGCGCGTGAGGCCGTGCGCCGAACGATGCTCTTTCGCATCACCCTTGCGCTCGACCAGCACTCGGCCGTCTTCGAGCTTGACCGTGACGTGCGAGAGCACGCGCTGGCGCAGTTCGCCCTTCGGCCCCTTGACCTGCATTTCGCCGTCGTTGATCGTGACGTTTACGCCGCTCGGAACGGCGACCGGAAGTTTACCAATACGACTCATCTTCGATTACCACACGTACGCGAGGACTTCGCCCCCGCAGCCTTCTTTTTTGGCGCGTTTGCCGGACATGATGCCTCTGGACGTCGACATGATGACGAGCCCGAGGCCGCCGAGCACGCGCGGGATTTCCGTCTTGGTCGTGTAGACGCGCAAGCCGGGACGCGAGATGCGGCGCAGTCCGGTGATGATCTTCTCTTTGTTCGGACCGTACTTGAGTTTGATCCGAATGGTGCCTTGCGGCCCTTCGTTCACGCGCTCGAAGTCGGTGATGAAGCCTTCGTCCTTGAGAATTTGGGCGACGGCCGCTTTCATACGCGATGCCGGCACGTCCACGAGGTCGTGATTGGCGGTGTTCGCGTTGCGGATGCGCGTGAGCAGGTCGGCGATGGGATCGGTGATTACAGCCATTGTCTCGCTCCTACCACGACGCCTTGGTCACGCCGGGGATGTTGCCCTTATGCGCGTTCTCGCGGAAGCAAATGCGGCACAGCGCGAACTTGCGGTACACGCCGCGCGGCCGGCCGCAGAGCTGGCAGCGGTTGTGCGCGCGCACCTTGAATTTCGGCGTGCGTTTCGATTTTTCAATAAGAGCCGTCTTGGCCATTAACGTGCACCTGCTTTTTGGAGCGGCAAGC
This sequence comes from Vulcanimicrobiaceae bacterium, assembly GCA_035279385.1. GTDB lineage: Bacteria > Vulcanimicrobiota > Vulcanimicrobiia > Vulcanimicrobiales > Vulcanimicrobiaceae > DATGJX01. The sequence goes on from DATEHZ010000143.1 coordinate 9,649, forward strand.
CCATTGCCGTCAGAAACTCGGTCGCTTCTTCGTCGTTTTTGGCGCTCGTCACGATGACGATGTCCATGCCGCGCATCTTGTCGACCTTGTCGAAGTTGATCTCGGGGAACACGATCTGCTCGCGCAGGCCCATGTTGTAGTTGCCGCGGCCGTCGAACGACTTGCGCGGAAGTCCGCGGAAGTCGCGAATACGCGGCAGCACCACGTTGAAGAGCTTGTCGAGAAAGACGTACATGCGTTCGCCGCGCAGCGTCACTTTGGCGCCGATGTTCATGCCTTCACGCAGTTTGAACGCCGCGATCGACTTTTTGGCTTTGGTAACGACCGCTTTTTGGCCGCTAATCGCCTGCATCTCGGAAACGGCGGTGTCGAGCACCTTCGAGTTGCTGATCGCATCGCCGACGCTCATGTTGATGACAACCTTCTCCAGCTTCGGGATCTGGTTGACGTTCTTGTAACCGAAGCGCTCCTGCAGCTGCTTGCGGACATCTTTGTCGTATTTTTCTTTGAGACGAGCTGCCATTGCTAGGCTCCCTTAGCCGAAAGACGTGCAGGTTCGCCGCACTTGGCGCAGACGCGATGCGTGCCTTCCGGGGTCTCCTTATGACGGATGCGCGTCGGTGCTTTGCACTTCTCGCACACGTACTGGAGTGCCGAGAGCGGAAGCGGCGCTTCCTTCTCGAGAATCCCGCCGGTTTGCGCAACGCCGCCCATGTTCTGCTGCTGCGTACCCTGCTTGGTGTGTCGCTTGACGATGTTCAGGCCTTCGACCGTCGCCATGCCCGCTTTCGGGAACACGGCTTTGACCGTTCCGCGTTTGCCTTTTTCTTTGCCGCGGCGGATCATGACGGTATCGCCTTTGATGATGTTCATAGCCATGAGATTTAGAGAACCTCCGGCGCGAGCGAGGCGATCTTCAAGAAGCCGCGGTCGCGCAGTTCGCGCATGACCGGACCGAAGACGCGCGTGCCGCGCGGATCCAAATTGTCCTTATCGCCCTTGATGATGACGCAGGCGTTGTCGTCCGACTTCACGACCGAACCGTCGGCGCGGCGAATCGGCGCGGACGTGCGCACGATGACGGCTTTGACGACTTGGCCCTTCTTGACGGCCGCACCCGGAATCGCGCTCTTCACGGTGCCGACGACGATGTCGCCGACGTGCGCGTACGGGTGGCGGCTGCCGCCGGTTACGTGAATGACGAGCAACTCGCGAGCGCCCGAGTTGTCGGCTACCTTGAGCCGCGTTTCTTGCTGAATCATGTTACTTCGCGCGCTCCACGATTTCGACCAGGCGCCAGCGCTTGTCTTTGGAGAGCGGACGGCACTCGGCGATGCGAACGGTATCGCCGGCCTTGGCGTCGTTCGCTTCGTCGTGAGCCTTGAATTTCACCGATTTGCGAACGATCTTGCCGTACACCGGATGCGGCACGCGCGTCTCGGACACGACCACGATCGTCTTGTCCATCTTGTCGGACACGACGCGGCCTTGCTTGATGCGGCGGTTATGCCGCTCGTTGTTACGCTGCTCCATTCTTAGCCTCGGCGATCCGTTTCTCAGAAATGACGGTTTGAATTTGCGCGTACGTGCGGCGCATGGCGCGCACTTTGCTGAAGTCCGACAGATGGCCGGTGCGCAGCGCGAAGCGAAGGTTGAAGAGTTCTTCCTTCGTTTCTTTGGCCTTCTGCTGCAGCTCGGCGATCGTGAGATTGCGAAGCTCTTTGAAGTCGTGCGTTCTCATGCTTGCTGCGCAGCCTCCTCACGCGAAATGATCTTCGTCGCGATCGGCAGTTTCGAAGCCGCGAGTTGGAGCGCGCGCTTTCCCACTTCCGCTTCCACGCCCGAGAGTTCGAAGAGCACGCGGCCCGGCCGAACAACGGCGACCCAGAACTCCGGATTGCCTTTACCGGCGCCCATGCGGACTTCAGCCGGCTTCTTCGTCACGGACTTGTCGGGAAACACTTTAATCCAGACCTTGCCGCCGCGCTTGATGTGGCGTGTCATTGCAATACGCGCCGCTTCGATCTGACGGTTGGTCATCCAGCACGGCTCGAGCGCTTGCAGGCCGAACTCGCCGAACGTCAGCGTGCTGCCGCGCAGCGACTTGCCGGTCATGCGTCCGCGATGGACTTTACGCCATTTGACTCGCTTAGGGGTTAACATTACTCGGCCACCTCGGGCGTCGGATTCTCAGGAACGATCGATTGCGCTTCCGCACTGTCGGCAACCGGAGCGGATTCAGCCGCCGCCGGTGGGGCTTCCGTGCGCGGAGCACCGCCGCGGCGTCCGCGTCCGCCGCGGTCGCGACGATCGCGGAACTGCGGGCGATCCGCACGGCCGTCGCGCTCGCCGCGCGCGTGCTCGGGCAGAACTTCACCGCGATAGATCCACACTTTGACGCCGATCCGGCCGAACGTCGTAAACGCTTCGACGTGCGCGTAGTCGATGTCGGCGCGCAGCGTGTGCAGCGGCACCTTACCGTCGTGATTGCGCTCGGTGCGCGCGATTTCCGCGCCGCCCAGACGGCCGGAAACCTGCACCTTCACGCCGCGAGCTCCGGCCTTCATGGTACGCATGATGGCCTGCTTCATCGCGCGGCGGAATGCAATACGCTTCTCGAGCTGGTCGACGATGTTCTGGCCGACCAGGCGCGCATCCAGTTCCGGATGCTTGATCTCCATCACGTTGACTTGCACGCTCTTGCCGGTCAACTTTTCGAGATTCTTGCGAATCTCTTCGATGCCGACGCCGCGCTTGCCGATGATGATGCCCGGCTTGCCGGTGTTGACGATCACGCGCGCCTGATTGGCCCGGCGCTCGATCTCGATTTTGCTGATCGCCGCCGGACGCATCCACCGCGTGAAATACTTGCGGATCTTGTGGTCCTCGTGCAGCCAGTCCTTATAGTGCTTTTTCTCGAACCAGCGGCTGTCCCACGTACGGGTGATGCCCAGGCGCAAGCCGACCGGATGAATTTTTTGTCCCATTATTTTGCGGCCTCCGCCTTCTTACGGGTACGTTTCTTGGGCGCCGCTGCAGCTGCCGGCGGCGTCGATTTACGAACGGCGCGCTTCACGCTCACCGATGCGCCGCCTTTGCTGCGGCGCCGCTTCACCGGCGGCTTCTCGCCCACGGCGACGGTGACGTGCGCCATGCGCTTGCGCTTGAAGTTCGCTCGGCCTTGCGCGCGCGGATCCAGACGTTTGGTGAAACGCCCGCCCGGACCGCCGTCAACCGTGATGCGCGTGACGTAGAGCTCGTCCGTGTTCATGTCGTGATTGTTCTCGGCGTTGGCGACCGCGCTGCGCAGCAGCTTCTCGATCGGCTCGGCCGCGAACACGCCTGCGAATTGCAGCAGCACGAGCGCTTCTTTCACGCTCTTGCCGCGGATCGCGTCGGCAACGCGGCGCAGCTTGCGCGGACCCATGCGCGCAAACTTCAGATGCGCTACGGCTTCCGTACGTTGTGCTTGGTCCGCCATTACTTCACCGCCGCCTTGTCGCCGCCGTGCCCGCGGAAGTTGCGCGTGGGCGCGAACTCGCCGAGCTTGTGGCCGACCATGTTTTCGGTGACGAAGACCGGCACGTGCGCCTTGCCGTTGTGCACGCCGATGGTGTGTCCGACCATTGCCGGAACGATCGTCGAGGCGCGGCTCCACGTCTTGACGACGCGCTTCTCACGGCGCTCGTTCATCGCATCGATCTTCTTGAGCAGATGATCCGCTACGAACGGACCCTTCTTTAAACTACGACCCATTATTTGCTACCACGCTTACGAACGATCATGTTTTGCGTGCGCTTGTTGCGGCGCGTCTTCTTGCCCATCGTCATCTGGCCCCAAGGCGTCGTCGGCGGACGGCCGGAGGTCGAACGCGCTTCACCGCCGCCGTGCGGGTGATCGACCGGGTTCATGGCGATACCGCGAACGCTCGGGCGCTTACCGCGATGACGCTGACGTCCCGCTTTGCCGATGACTTCGTTTTCGTGCTCGACGTTGCCGAGCTGACCGATGGTGGCGCGGCAGACCACGAGGATCTTGCGCACTTCGCCGGACGGCATGCGCACCTGCGCGTACTCGTCTTCTTTGGCCATCAGCTGCGCGGAACCGCCGGCGCTGCGCACCAGCTTGCCGCCCTGTCCCGGACGCAGTTCGATGTTGTGAATCACCGAACCGACCGGAATGTTTTTGATCGGCAGGCAGTTGCCGGTTTTGATGTCCGCGTTCGGACCCGACTCCACGACGTCCCCGACTTTGAGGCCGAGCGGCGCGAGGATATAGCGCTTCTCGCCGTCGCGATAGTTCAGCAGCGCGATGCGGGCGGAGCGGTTCGGATCGTACTCGACGCTCGCAACCTTCGCCGGAATCGCGTCTTTGCTGCGCTTGAAGTCGATGATGCGGTACATCTTGCGCGTGCCGCCGCCTTTGTGGCGCACCGTGATGTGACCGTTTGAGTTGCGGCCGGAGTGCTTCTTGCGAACTTCGGTGAGCGACTTTTCCGGATCGACCTTGGAGAGGTCGGAAAAGTCGATCGTCGTCATGAAGCGCTTGCCGGCGCTGGTCGGCTTATATTTTTTGACTGGCATGATTACTGCTCGAAATAGTTCACGCCGCCCAGCTCGATTTTCTGGCCCGGCTTGAGAGTGACGATGGCCTTTTTGGTGTCCTTCGTGCGGCCTTGCGTGCGAACGCCGCGGCGCGCGAAATTCTTACTCTTGCCGCCGATGTTCACGGTGTTGACCTTGATCACGTTGACCTTGAAGATCTCTTCGACGGCGTGGCGGATCTGCGTCTTGGTCGCTTCCGGATGAACGACGAAACTATACTGCTGCCCGAGCGCATTCGCCATCGATTTCTCGGTGATGCGCGGCGAAACGATAACGTCTCTCGCGTCCATTACTTGCTCTCCCCGTTGCTGCCCGCGAGCGTGCCGACGAGCTGCGTGTAGGCCTCTGCGGTAAACACGAGGCGATTAAAGCGCAGCACGTCCTTCACGTCGAGCGCGCCGGTATGCGTGATGCCGACCTTGCGCAGGTTGCGTCCCACTTTGTGAATCTTCTCGCCGGCCTGTTCGTCGCGGCCGAAGACGACGAGCGTCGTCGGGCCGTTCTTCGCATCTTTCGCGCTGCCGAAGAGCAGCGTCGCGAACTGAGCCGTCTTCTCGAGATTGAAGTTTGCCGCATCGAGCACGGTCACGGCGCCGTTGCGGAACCTATCCGCGAGTGCGGCAACGAATGCAACGCGGCGCTCTTTTTTGTTGAGATCGGTGACGTAGCTGCGCGGCTGCGGGCCGAACACGACGCCGCCGTGCGTCCATTGCGGCGAACGGATCGAACCTTGGCGCGCGCGGCCGGTGCCTTTTTGCTTCCACGGCTTGCGGCCGCCGCCGCTGACTTCGTCGCGCTTCTTCGTCGAGGCCGTGCCGGCACGCGGATTCGCGAGCTCGCGGTGCACGGCGCGGAAGATCGCGTGCTGCTTGTCCGTGTACTCTTGATTGAAGATTTCAGGCGTCGCTTCTTCGCGAACGACCTTACCGTTTACGTCGATGACGCTAGGCATTTGCCACCGCCTTCACGCTCTTGCGCACGACGACGAGTGCGTTCTTCGGTCCGGGAATCGGACCGCGGACGAGCAGCAAATTACGCTCGGCGTCCGCACGAACGATCTCCAAATTCTGATGGGTGGTGCGGTCGACGCCGAAATGACCCGGACGCCGGCTGCCCTTGACGGTGCGTCCCGCGTTGGTGTCGCCGTTGGAAGCGGGCTGGCGATGAATCATCGAGCCGTGGCTCGCGCCGCCGCCGCTGAAATTGTGGCGCTTGATGCCGCCCGAAAAGCCGTGGCCTTTCGAGATGCCCACAACGTCCACGCGATCGCCGGGCGCAAATTCGGAAACCGTGATGGTTTGACCGGCTTCGACACCGTCGATGTCGTCGCGGAACTCGCGGATCCAGCGCTTGGGCTCTGCGTCGTTCTTCTTATAATGTCCGGCAAGGGCACGCGAGACGCGCGACTTTTTGACGTCGCCGAAAGCGAGCGCGACGGCTTCGTAGCCGTGCTTCTCTTTCGTTCTGCGCTCGACCACCGTGCAGGGACCGGCTTCGATCACCGTGACCGGAACGTATCGTCCGTCGTCGGTGAAGACGCTCGTCATCCCAACCTTGCGGCCAAGGATGTTCTTCACTTCTGTTTATCCTCGTCCAGATTGCTTGCAGTACACGGGTCCAGGCGTACTGCTCTATTCTTCTGCGGGCACGCGCGAAAACGCGCGGCCCGGCGTGGACCACAACCCAGGCAGTTTATCAGGAACGCCCGTGGGCGTCAAGCCGAAGGCAGGGAGGCCGGTGCGAGCGCCGGCGGGCCTTTCGCGGGCTGCACCTGCGTACACCCGGCGGTGACCATCTTCAGGGTCAACGTTCCCGGCTGCGCTTTGGGCGCCGCCGGCGGCTGGACCTGATACTCGAGGTCATGCAAACCCGGCCCGCAACTCGTCGGGATGAGCAGCGAATGCGAATCGCCGGGGATCATCGGCTCGTACGAGCAGCTGGTGTTGCAGATTTGCACCTGCTTGGCCCACTCGGAGGGCGAAAGGTCGCCGATTTTCGAGATTTGCGATGAGGGCATGCAGTAGTACAGTTGTCCGCCCACCGCGCTGCTGACCAGCAGCGGAGCAAGTGCCGGCGGGGCCGGCGCAGTAGCGACCGGACAAGCAAGGGCAATGCCGCAGCTCGTCCAGACGAGGATTCCAACGATGGCAAGGAACTTGGCCATACGACTACTCCCGAGTCGCGCGTGTTTCTCATTGTACTACGTCCGCAGGCCCGAACGAAGAAGGGCGGCCCCGGCCGGGACCGCCCCTGTCTTACATCTTGTCCATCTTCATCGCGGCCGCCGCGTCGGGATCGGGAATGCCGTTCGGGCATATCGCCTTCTGCTGCGCGTAGGTGATGTAGTACGCGTGAATGTCGTAATGCGGGATCATCATCCCTTCGTGGCCTTTGGGGTGATACTCAATCGAAACGTGGTCGATCTTGTACCCCGGCAGTGTCGCCAGATTGGGATAATTGAATCCGGCGTTCAGCGTTTTGAGCGGAACCATGATCTCCGAAAAAATCGGTTTGCCGTTGTGAGTTCCGTAAATCGGCGCGGACATATCTTTCAGATTTGCCCAATGTTCGCCCATGCCTTGAATGCACGGGCTGACCATGACGTACCCCGTGGGCATCCCGGCGGGACGAACTTTCGGCTGCGGCGGCAGCGGCGGCATGCCGCCGGACGGGGGCGCGGCGAGCGCGGACGTCATCGTGAACGCAATAGAGAATGCGAAGAGCGCGAGACGTTTGAACATACCAGCTCCTTTTGGGTGTGGGATGCGTTGCCACTTCATTGACGCATGCGCGCCTCCTTTTGCCGAAGCAAAAATGGGGACAAACGTCTCAACGAGCGCACGCGGACGCGCCGCGTCTCCGACGCCAGTCCACGCTTCCACGCTTCCAGCAGATCGCTCACCGCGAGAATGCCGACCCACGCGCCCGAGTCGTCGACGACCGCGACGCTGCGGCGTCCGCTCGAAGCCATGACGCTCGCCGCCGCGCGCACGCGGTCTTCCGGATGCACGGCTACCGCTTTATGCGCGAGCGACTCTAATGAGGCTTCGGGCGCGTCGCTCTGATGCGCGCGCTGCAGGATCGCAGCGTGCGGAACGAATCCCACCAGCGCGCCGGCTGCGTCGACGACGGGATACTCTACGTAGTGCAAATCAGCGTCGAGTTGCATGAGGCGCTGCGCAACCTGCGCGATCGTCGCACCGCGTTCGAGGACGACCAGCCGTTCGCGCGGCGTCATCACGGCTCCGACGGCGATCAGTTCCAGCGGATGCACCGAGTATTCGCGCGCGACGTG
>DATEHZ010000144.1:0-7474 GCA_035279385.1 Vulcanimicrobiaceae bacterium
TGCCGGAGTCGTGTCACCGTCGTTCCGGGTCGCGGAAATGACCGTAAGCGGCGACTAGCGAAGGCGTTCCCATGCCACAAGTCGGGATCAGTTTCACGCTCATTATGCGCCTCGAGATGCCGAACAGCCCGGGCGCGTTCAATCAACTCGCGGCGGCCGTCGGGGACGCGGGCGGCGTGATCGCGGCGGTCGACATGCGATCGGTCACAAAAACGCAAGTCGTGCGGGACGTAACGGTGAACGTGAGTTCCGACGTCATCGGCAAAGCGGTGCGCGAAGCGGTCGAAGCGCTCGACGGCGTGACTATCGTCAGTATCTCCGACAGCACGTTCCTGGCGCATCTCGGCGGCAAGATTCAGGTCGAACCGAAGATTCCGGTGAAGACGCGGCAAGATCTCTCGACGGTGTACACGCCCGGCGTCGCGCGCGTCTCGATGGCTATCGCCGCCGACCCGTCGAAAGCGTTCAATCTCACGATCAAGCGCAATTCCGTCGCAGTCGTCTCCGACGGAACGGCGGTGCTGGGACTGGGCGACATCGGTCCGCTCGGCGCGCTTCCGGTGATGGAAGGTAAGGCGATGCTCTTCAAGCAGTTTGCCGGCATCGATGCGTTTCCGATTTGCCTGGACACGAAAGACGTCGACGAAATCGTCGAAACGGTCGTGCGCATCGCGCCGGTGTTCGGCGGCATCAACTTGGAGGACATCTCCGCGCCGCGCTGTTTCGAAGTGGAGCGGCGTCTGATCGAGGCGCTCGACGTTCCGGTGATGCACGACGATCAGCACGGAACCGCGGTCGTCATTCTGGCGGCGCTCATCAACGCGGCGAAGGTCGTCGGAAAAGACCTGCGCGATCTGCAGATCGTGGTCGCGGGCAGCGGCGCGGCCGGGACGGCAACGATTAAAATGCTGCTGGGCGCGGGCGTGCGCGACGTGATTCCGGTGGATCGCGCCGGTGCGATCAATCGCAGCGACCGCTACGAAAATTCGCATTGGCGCTGGCTCGCCGAGCATACGAATCGCGAGAACCGGCGCGGCACTCTGCACGACGTGCTGCGCGGCGCGGACGTCTTCATCGGCGTTTCGGCTCCGGGCATTCTGCAGGTCGAGGACATCGCGCTCATGGGGCGCGATCCCATCGTCTTCGCGATGGCCAATCCGACGCCGGAGATCATGCCGGACGCAGCGGCGGGCCACGTGGCGGTCATCGCGACCGGCCGGTCCGATTTTCCGAACCAGGTCAATAATTTGCTGGCCTTCCCGGGCATCTTCCGCGGTGCCCTCGACGCACGGGCCAGCCGCATCACGGAGAGGATGAAACTGGCGGCGGCCAATGCCATCGCCTCGATCGTGAGCGAAGACGAGCGCAGCCCGGAATACATCATTCCGAGCGTCTTCGACGTTCGGGTGGTGGAGGCAGTGGCCAAGGCCGTTGCGGCCGCTGCTGTTGATGAGGGAGTCGCCCGCCGACAATTTGTATTGTCCGAAGGGGAAGACATAACGGCAGCAACATAAGGGAGCTCGAAAAGGAGACCTATGCCGCAGGCTAAGATTCTCGTCATCGAGGACGACGAAGACATCGCTAAACTCGAGCAGACCGTGCTGGAGCGGGCGGATTACGAAGTGAAGGTGACCGGCTCCGGTGCCGAGGGCTTGGAATTCGCCGAGTCCTACAAGCCGGACGTCGTCATTTTGGACATCGGTCTGCCCGACATCTCGGGCCTGGACGTCTGCACGTCGCTCTCGAACTCCAACAACGCCTTCGTCCTGATGGTCAGCGGTCATTCGCGCGAGCAGGACGTTCTGCTGGGCCTGGGCCTTGGCGCGGACGACTACATCACCAAGCCCTTCTCCGGCAACGAATTGGTGGCGCGCGTAGCCTCGTTCTTGCGCCGGCGCGAAAAATATCTCGAGAAAAAAGAGGGCGCAGGCGTGCTCCAAGTCGGCACCGCGAAGTTGGTGCGCGACTTTCATACGCTCAACAACGACGGCAAGAGCGTCTCGCTCACCGCGCTCGAGTTTCGTCTGCTGTGGTTCCTTGCGGAAGCCGAAGGCCGTTTGCTCACGCGCGCCCAGATTCTCGAGCACGTGTGGAACGACACGTCGGGCGTACCGACGCGCGTCGTAGACGTGCACATCGCCGCATTGCGCAAAAAGCTCACCGAGGTCGGAGCTCCGGTGGAGATTGCGAGCGTGCGCGGCATTGGCTACCGGCTCGACACAAAATAACGCAGCGCGTTTAGGCATTGCCCTCGAGCCGGGCGATCCGCGGCCGCTCTACGTACAAATCGCCGACCACATCGTCGAAGCGATAGACGCGGATCGTCTGCAGCCGGGCGACCGGCTTCCGGCAATGCGCGATCTCGCGCGCGAACTGGATTGCGCGCTCGTCACCGTTTCGCAGGCGTACGAGCTGCTCACCGCGCGCGGACGCACCACCTCGCGCGTGGGCAAAGGGACGTTCGTCGCGCAGACGCCGCCGCCGGGCGAACCCTTCGCGCGCAGGTGGGAGCCCGATCTCGGACGTCTTGCGCGCGCGGAACGCATGGAAGGCGTCATGGAGCAGCTCACGCGTGCGAACGCACCGGGAAGCATCACGCTTGCAGCGGGTCATCCCGCGCCCGAAACGTTCCCGCTTTCCGACTTCGCGCGCGCGTTTCATCGCACGCTGCTCGAAGATCCGCCGCATCTCATGCAGTACCGCTCCGCGAGCGGAGATCCGGATCTTTCCGAAACGCTGGCGGGGCTGCTGCGCACGCGCGGGTGCAAGGCGTTCGCGGACGACATCATCGTGTGTTCGGGCGCGCAGCAGGCGGCGGACCTGGTCGGAGCGGTGCTCCTCGAATCGCGCAGCGTCGTCGCGGCGGAGAGCCCGACCTATTCGGGAACGCTCGGCGTATTCGACGCGCGCGGCGCAACCTACGTCGAGGTGGCGAGCGACGTGGACGGCGTTCGTCCCGACGACGTCGAGCGCGTTTTCAGTGAATATCGCCCACGGCTGCTGTACATCAATCCGATCGCGCAGAATCCGACGGGCGCCGTACTCCCGCAGCGCCGCGCAAAACACATCGTCGCGCTCGCGCGCCGTTACGACGTCGTGGTGCTCGAAGATCAAACCGGATGGCAACTCACGTATGACGCCGCCGCTCCCCCGCCGCTGGCGGCTTTCGATACGGATGGACGCGTGATCGTGATGGAGAGCCTGTCGAAATCGATCTTTCCGGCACTGCGCATCGGGTATCTGTATTGTAAAGGCGCGTTTGCCGACGCGCTCGGGCTCGCGAAAGCGCGCACCGACGTCTTCACCTCGACGCTTACGCAGCGGGCACTCTGGCGCTTCATGAACGGCCCGCCATACGCGCGCCATTTACGTTTTGCACGAACGCTCTACTTGCAGCGGCGCGACGCGTTCATCGAGGCGCTTTCGGAATACGTTCCTTGGGCCGACGTGCGTCCTCCGGCAGCGGGCCTCAATGTGTGGCTCGCGCTGCCGCCGCGCATCTCGACGCAAGCCGCGTTCGACGCATGCGCGCGTCAAGGCGTGCTGGTGATGCCCTCGGAACCGTTTTATCCCACACGCCAAGGGCCGCCGGCGCTGCGGCTCTCGTTCGGGCATTTGGAGATCGACGAAGCCAAAGAAGGCGTGCGCCGCCTCGCGGCCGCGCTAGGCAAGCTCAGGAGCGACTGAAGCGGGTATACGGCTCTCATGGAGTTCGTGTCGAAACAGCAGACGTACGAAGCAACGCGCAAATTGCTTCTCGAGAGTGCCACGCGGCTGCACGACTCCAGCATGGAAGACGTCGCGCGCAACATGCAGATGGACGGAGACCACTCGCGAATGCCCGCGCTCTATCAGCGTTTCCTCGACACGATTACCGCCGATCCGCTGGAGCCGCAAGACGCGCTTGCCGCTGCGGCGGAGTTCATGGAAAAGAACGTCGACGCGCAGGGCAAACCGCAGGTCGCGGAGATGATTCGCGCCGCAAAAGTAACGGCGGACGATCCGGAAAAAGGCGACGCCGCGTTTTGGAACCATTGGATGGAGCTGCTCGAATCCGTCTAAAGTCGTAGGCGCGAGGGATACTGGCGAGCCCCCGGCAGGGGTGCCGCGCCGCGCGTCCGTAACGCCGAGAACGTGAAGTTGCGACCAGTTACTGCCGCCGCATTGGCGTTTGCGCTTTTGGGCGCGGCTCCGCTCCCTACGGTGTATACCGCTCCGGCGGGTTCGCGCGTGGCCGGAGCGCCGAACCCGGCCCGCCCGTACAACGTCGTTCTTCCGAACGGCCGCATCGTCTCGCCCACCGGCAAGAGCGTGGTCGTCGGCATGAACGCGCTCGGCGTTGCCGTCACGCCCGACGGCAAATACGCGATCGTCAGCAACGACGACGAACGCGAAGAGGCCGCGCAGAGCCGCATCGTTCCGCAGGCGCGCGGCGGCTACTCGCTCACGGTCGTGAACGCCGCGACGATGGCCGTGACCGACGTCTATCGCGGTGAAAAGGAGCCGTTCTTTCTCGGCATAGCCGCGCTGAAGGATCCGGCGGATCCGGCGCGCACGCTCGTCGTGGCGGCCGGCGGCCCGAGCAACACGGTGCATTTCCTGGATCTGGATTCGTTCGGAAAACTTCACGAAGAGTCGACCTCGCTCCCGATGCCGGTTCCGGCCAATCCGCAATACGCAAACGAGGGTCACGCGTATCCGGGATGGATCGCGCTTGCGCCGGATCGCCGCGTCGCCTACGTCGTCAACAATCTCGCGAACACCGTAACGGCGGTCGATCTGCGCACGCGCACGGCGATGCACAGCGCGCCCGTCGGCTATTTTCCTTGGTCGGCAGCCGTTGCGGGCCGGCGTTTGTACGTCACCGATCCGGGACTCATGACGTACGCGCAGCTGCCGCAGCCCGCGCGCGTTCCGCAGTTTGCGAACGTGCCGTTTGCGCCGGATTATGCGTCTGCTATGACGAGCGTACCGCTCGCCGCGAACGGCGACGTGGTCACGCAAGGCACGCTCGCAACGCGCATGGACGCAGCGCCCGACGGCGTGCAAAACATCGGGGGCGCGCATCCCTCCGCGATCGCGGTCTCGAAAAACGGACGCTACGCGTTCGTTTGCATGACGAACGTGGACCGCGTTGCGATCGTCGATCTGCTCGGCGTGCCGCGCGTCGTGGGCGGTTTGCAACTGCGGCTCTTTGATCGCGCTCCCTACGGCACGCAGCCCGATGCGATCGTGCGCAGCCCGGACGGAAAGCGGTTGTACGTGGCGCTCGCGGGTATGAACGCGATCGCGGTGCTGGATTCGACGAATCCGGTGAAGCTGCACCGGCTCGGCCTCATTCCGACGGGCTGGTATCCGACCGCCCTGGCCACCTCGCCGAACGGGCGGTACATCTACGTCGCCAATTCCAAAGGCATCGGCCAAGAGCCGCGCTTCGAAGGCGGACCTCCGTATCGCACCGCCGCCGACGGCCACGTCTATCAAGCGGAGCAAGACAGCAACGTCGTGTGGGCAACGCTGCAGCGTATCGACATGCACAAACTGCCGCTGCAGAAGACGACGATGTCGGCGCTGCATTATCTGCGCGTGCCGCAGCGCGCAGCCGCAAATCCCGTTGTTCCGCCGCTTCGCTCGCTCTCGCGCAGCAGCGTCATCAAGCACGTCGTGTTCATTCTCGAAGAGAACAAGACGTACGATTCGATGCTGGGCGATCTGACGGACGGACAAGGACGCTCGTACGGCGCCGGCGACCCGTCGCTGGTTTCGTTCGGTCAGAACGTCACGCCGAATCTGCACGCGCTCGCGCGCGAGTTCGCGCTTGCGACGAACTTCTACGCCGATTCCGAAGAATCGGATGCGGGACATCAGTTCGCGGCGGGCGGAATCGTGACGGCGTACAGCGAGAAGACGCTGCTCTCGAAGAGCGGACGCTCGCCGCTCGTAAACAAGAACGAAGATCCGGAAGATTATCCGCGCGCAGGCTATGTTTTCAACGCGGCCGCGCGCGCAGGACTGAGTTACCGCGATTACGGCGATCTCGTGCGGCTTTCGGGCTACGATGAAGGACGCAGCCTCGATCCGCGCGCGGACGATCCGCATTTCCGGGGCGCCGGCGACGATGCGGCGCCGACGAGCGGTCTGGGCGGCCTGTATTCCCTCGACGTACCCGCGCCCGCCGCGCTGAGCGGACACATCGACCTGGACTATCCCGGATGGAACCTGCGCATTCGCGACGTGCGGCGCGCGAAGGAATTTATCCGCGATTACACCGATCTGCAGGCGCGCGGCGCCGTTCCCGATTTCACGTACATCTGGCTTCCGGCGGATCACGGCGGATTCGGTCCCGACATTCCGCCGCTGCCCGAAGAAGTCGCCGACGGCGACCGCGCGCTTGGAATGATCGTCGACTTTCTCACGCATCAGCCGACGTGGAGCTCGACCGCGATCTTCATCACGCCCGACGATGCGCAGAGTTCGCGCGATCACGTGAGCGAACACCGCACCTACGCCGTCGTGGTCTCGCCGTACGCCAAGCGGCATTACACGGGCGGCGCGCACCTCTCGACGGTGAGCATCCTCAAGACCGAAGAAGAACTGCTGGGTTTGCCGCCGCTCTCGCTCGGCGATTTGCTTGCGACGGACATGTCAGGCTTCTTCCAGCCGGCGGCCGACGCGGCGCCCTTCACCGCATCGCCGGTGCCCACCCAGACGGCGAGTGCGCAGGGGCTGCGCATCGCCGCCTTGCTCTCCCGAACGGACCAAAGTGGTCCGGACGCGGACGTCGAACGTTCAGCGCGAATCATCGACCTGGCGCGCCGGGCCGACGCGCTGGCCGCCCGCCGCGGCGCCCTCGCGCCCCGCGCGTATACCGCGCAGCAGAACGCGCTTTACGAAGCCGCGCTGCGCGCACTCGAGTAGACAAAGATTGGGATATGACGACGCAGACAGTTAGTTACGGACCGCGCCTGGTGGCACACCCGACCGGCGCTTTGCGCGCCGCGGTGCTCGCGGCACCGGCGCCCGCAATCGAAAACGCGCGGCCGCTCAGCGGCGAACTCAACGCGATTTATTCGCGGGCCGTTGGGCAGCTAGAGATCCTTGCAAAGACGCTGCGCTATTTCGGATGCGAGGTGACGCTGCTCGAACCGGCGAGCGCGGATCCGCTCGCCAGCGCCATTGCGGATGCCGCGGTCGTCTTCGAGAACGGCGCGGTAATCATGCGCCCGGGTGCGATGTCGCGCCGCCCCGAATCGGCATGGCTCGAAGGCGAGCTCGCCAAACGCGATATCCCGATCGCGGGACACATCGCAGCGCCCGGTTTGCTCGACGGCTCCGACGTAATGCTCGTGGGCAACACGGCGTTCGTCGGCGCGAGCAAACGAAGCAATTCGCTCGGGCGCAGCGGCTTCGCACAGATCGCCAAAGCGCATGGTTTTGCGGTTCGTGAAGTGCAGCTGCGCGACGCGGCGGTACC
>DATEHZ010000145.1:0-40316 GCA_035279385.1 Vulcanimicrobiaceae bacterium
CCTTGTTCTGTGCCACAACAAGACGCTGGCTGCGCAGCTGTGCGCCGAGTTTCGCGAATTCTTTCCGAACAACGCCGTCGAGTACTTTGTATCCTATTTCGATTACTATCAGCCCGAAGCGTACATTGCGCATACCGATACGTACATTGAAAAGGACAGCTCGATTAACGACGAGATCGAGCGTCTGCGCCACTCGGCCACGCAATCGCTGCTCACCCGGCGCGACACGCTGATCGTCGCCTCGGTTTCGTGCATTTACGGCTTGGGCTCGCCTTCCGACTACATGGAGATGTCGGCCAAATTGCGCGTCGGCGAGCAGATGGACCGCGACGTGCTGCTGCGCAAACTGGTCGACATGCAGTATCGGCGCAACGACATCAACATGGTGCGCGGCACGTTCCGCGTGCGCGGCGACACGCTGGAGTTCATGGGCGTCGACGAAGAACTGATCCACCGCATCGAGTTCTTCGGCGACCAAATCGACGCGATCAACGTCGTCAACATCATGACGGGCGAGTACGTCGAGAGCAAGGACGAGCTGCTGATCTTTCCGGCCAAGCATTTCATTACGCCCGACGAGAAGATGCGCCGCGCGGTCATCGCCATCGAAGAAGAGCTCGAGGAGCGGCTGAAGTCGTTCAAGGAGAACGGCAAGCTGCTCGAAGCGCAGCGCCTGGAGATGCGCACGCGCTACGATCTGGACATGCTGCGCGAGGTCGGCTACTGCAACGGCGTAGAGAACTATTCGCGCCACTTGACGGGGCGCGAAGCCGGTTCGACGCCGTGGTGTCTGCTCGATTTCTTCCCGAAGGACTGGATGCTCTTCATCGACGAGTCGCACGTGACGCTGCCGCAGGTGCACGCGATGTACGGCGGCGATCGCTCCCGCAAACTCTCGCTGGTCGAGCACGGCTTCCGGCTGCAAAGCGCGCTCGACAACCGGCCGCTCACGTACGACGAATTCGACGAACACGTCAACCAGGTGATCTACGTCTCCGCGACGCCGAGCACATACGAAATCGGCCGCAGCTCGCAGGTCGTCGAGATGATCATCCGCCCGACCGGCCTGGTCGACCCGGAAGTCGACGTGCGCCCGACGCGCAATCAGGTCGACGATTTGATGGAAGAGATTCGCCAGCGCGTCGAGCGCAAAGAGCGCGTGCTGGTGACGACGCTCACCAAGAAGATGGCGGAAGATTTGACCGACTTCCTCATCGAGATGAACTTCAAGGTGCGCTATCTGCACAGCGAGGTGGACACGCTCGAGCGCGTGGCGATTCTGCGCGATCTGCGCCTGGGCGTATTCGACGTGCTCGTCGGCATCAATCTGCTGCGCGAAGGACTGGATTTGCCGGAAGTCTCGCTGGTCGGCATTCTGGATGCCGACAAGGAAGGCTACCTGCGCAGCGGCACCTCGCTGATTCAGACGATCGGCCGCGCCGCGCGCCACGTGGAAGGCAAGGTCATCATGTACGCCGACGCCGTCACCGAGTCGATGGCCAAAGCGATCGGCGAGACGCGCCGCAGACGCGAACTGCAGATGGCGTACAACGTGGAACACCACATCGAGCCGCGCAGCGTGCGCAAGGAAGTGCGCGACATCTTGAGCATGGTCGGTGCGACCGAAGAAGCGCAGGAGAGCATCCGGCGCGAGAAGCTGCCGCGCGACGTCGCGATGCGCATGGCATCGGAGCTCGAGAAGAAGATGCGCGAGTACGCCGCCAATTTGGAATTCGAAAAAGCGGCGGCGCTGCGCGACGAGTTGCTCGAACTGCGCAAGCAGATAGGCGGCAACGAATCGGTGCTCTTCCAAGGCAAAGCGCCGAAGATTTTCGAGCACGCCCTCAAGGAATTGGTCGGCAGCTGAAATAACTCGCGCCAGTGCGTGGCACGTCGCGAGTTTTCACCGGATTTTCGGACTTTCATCAACAAAAACATCAATTCAGTCGAGCAGATTGAAGTGCTGTTGATTTTGCACGCAAATCCGGAGCGCGTTTGGACGGTCGATGAAATCAGCGCGATTATGCGCAGCAGCCCCAATTCGATTCGCGCGCGCTTGGATCTGCTGGCCGCGCGAAAGATGGCCCACGCGGTGGCCGACGAAGGGTTTCGCTACGCGGCAAGCGGGCGCTTGCACGAGATGGTCGAAGTTCTGCAGCAAGAGTACGGAGAGCGGCGATTCAGCGTGATCGAACTGATCTTCTCGCGGCCCGACGCGGCGCGCTCGTTCGCCGACGCATTTCGCTTACGGGATGAGGGCGATGTCGATAATCGCTGAAGTCGTCTATCTGCTATGCACGTTCACGTCGCTCGCATGCGCCGTGCTGCTCTTCCGCGGCTACCGGCGCAGCGGAACGCGCCTTTTGATGTGGAGCGGCGTGTGCTTTGCGTGCTTGTGCGTGAACAACGTCATGCTCTTCGTCGACGTCATCGTGCTGCCGTCGAACATCGACCTCTCCGTGTGGCGCTTGCTGCCCGCGCTGCTGGGCATCGCGCTCCTGTGCTACGGCCTGATCGAGGAGGAAGCCTGACATGTTTCTCTTTCTGAGCGGCATGCTGATGATGGGCTGCTTCGTGCTGGCGGTCTTTTTCTGGCGCTTCTGGATGCGCACGAGCGACCGTTTCTTCGTCCTCTTCGCGATCGCGTGGGTTCTGCTCGGACTCGAGCGGCTGGGTCTGGCCATCGTGAACGCGCCGGAAGAACCGCGCGCCGGCATGTACTTCGTTCGTCTCGCGGCGTTCTTGCTGATTATCGTCGCCATCGTCGACAAGAATCGCGCGCCGTCGCGGCGATAGAAGAAAGGGCTATGGCCCGATTCCCGCTGCACGAGCTGCGCCGCGACGACGCGCTCGCTTATCTCACCGCAACGCTGCCGCCGCAAACGCAGCCGGTCTCGCTCTCGTATCGCACGCGCACGGGGGCCTTGCTGCGCGTCGACGGCGCCGCAGCGGGCGCGTTCGATCGCGAGCATCACGAGGTGGTCCTGCCTGCCGGCGCGCAGCCGCGCGAACTCGTGCTCGAAGTCGAGCTGAGCGCGCTGCCGACGAACGGCCTGCCGTCGGGCCCGGGCATCGTGTGGCGCTATTTGAACGCCCGATCCCGCGAGCGGCCGCGGCGCGAACTCGACGTTCGAGCATCTCGGGACGACAATGCCGTGCCGGGCCCGCCGAAGCACGACGACGCGCGCGACGCAGTCCCCTGTATCGGGCACAGCCATCTCGACGTCGCGTGGCTCTGGACGTACGAACAGGCGCGCCGCAAAGCACAGCGCACGTTCGCGATCGCCTGCGATCTGCTCGATCGCGATCCGGATTTCGTCTTCGTGCAGAGCCAGCCGCAGCTCTACAAATTCGTGGAAGAGGACGATCCGCAGCTCTTCGAGCGCGTACGCGCGCACGTCGCGCAAGGCCGATGGGATACGGACGTCGCGGCGATGTGGGTCGAGAGCGATTGCAACGTGCCCTCGGGCGAGTCGCTGCTTCGGCAACTGCTCTACGGGCACGAGTACTGCGTGCGGCGCTTCGGAAAAACGCCGTCGATCGCGTGGCTGCCGGACACGTTCGGCTTTGCGAACACGCTGCCGCAACTGCTCGCGCATGCCGGCATTCCGTATTTCGCGACGACCAAACTGAACTGGAACGACACGACCAAGTTTCCGTATCCGCAGTTCGTGTGGAGCGGCCCCGACGGCAGCAGCGTGGTTTGCGCGCTCATCCGTTCGTACGATGG
This sequence comes from Vulcanimicrobiaceae bacterium, assembly GCA_035279385.1. GTDB lineage: Bacteria > Vulcanimicrobiota > Vulcanimicrobiia > Vulcanimicrobiales > Vulcanimicrobiaceae > DATGJX01. The sequence goes on from DATEHZ010000145.1 coordinate 3,731, forward strand.
CGGAGCGTATCCGTGGCGAATCAACACGGCGCGTTCGCGCAGGGAGCCGCTCGTGCTCGGATACGGCGACGGCGGAGGCGGCGTCACCGCGAAGATGCTCGACCAAGTACGCGCCTTGGGTTCGTGGATTCATCCGCGCGCCTGGTTCGAAGCACTCGCGCACAAGCGCGAGACGCTGCCCGCGTATGCGGGCGAGCTGTACCTCGAGTATCACCGCGGCGTTTACACGACGCATCACGACGTCAAGTTTCACAACGCACTGCTCGAGCGCGCGCTGATCGAAGCGGAAGAACTCTTGGCGTGGTGCGTGGCGGTGCACGCGCCACGTGCGGCCGTCGAGCAATTCGCACAGCGTCTGCACGACTGCTGGGAGACGCTGCTGCGCAATCAGTTCCACGACGTGCTGCCCGGCACGTCGATAACGCCGGTGTACGAGGACGCGCTCTCGGAATACGCGCACGCCGAAGAACTCGCAGCGTCCGTGCTCTCTTCCGCGCAGTCGATGCTGCCGCGCGCGAGCGCACCCATCGTGCAATCCTCGCTCGTCGGGCCGAAAGAAGACGAGGGCGCGTTCGTCTTCGATAACGGTTTGCTGCAAGCGCGCGTCACCACCGCGGGTGCGATCGTCGAGATGCGTTTGCCGGGCGGGCGCAGCGTCTGCTCGCAAGGCAACGTCCTCGCGCTCTACCGCGACAAGCCGCGTGCGTGGGAGGCGTGGAATCTCGATCGCGGATACGAACAGCGCATGCGCCGCGCAACTCCGCGTGCGGCACGGATCGAGAACGACGCATTGCTCGTCGATTTCTTGCTCGGAAGTTCGCCCGCGACGATGCGGGTTACGCTGCATTCCGGCGAGCCGTTCCTGCGCGTCGATCTCGACGTCGACTGGCGCGAGCGCCGCACGCTGCTGCGCGTCGAAAACTGGCTGCCGGTCGTAACCGATCGCGTCACGTACGGATCGCCGCACGGCGTGCTGACGCGCAGCGCACTCGCGCAGACGCCGGAAGATCGCGCCAAGTTCGAAGTGCCCGGGCAGCGCTTCGCGCTCGCGCGCGACGATGCGAATACCGGGCTTGCAATCTTCGCGCTGGACACGTACGGATGGAGCGCGCGCGTGCTCGCCGCCGGCGGCGTGCGGATCGGGCATTCGCTGCTGCGCGGAACGACGTGGCCGGACGAGCGGGCGGATATCGGCGCCGCGCATTTCTCGTACGCGTTCGCGCCGTTCGCGGGCGTGGGCGTGGGCGCGCTCGAACTCGCGTGGCAGCAGTTCGCGCACGAAGCGCGCGTGCGGCTCTTCACCTGTGAGGACCCCGCCGTCATCGTCGTCGCATGCAAGCCGGCGCACGACGGCGACGGCGTCATCGTGCGTGTGCGCGAGTGCGACGGTGCGGCACGCAGTATCGCGCTGCGCTGCGCAGCCCGCATGACGCACGCCGCGGCGACCGATGCCCTCGAGCGTCCGGTCGAACGCGAGGTGCGCATCGAGCAAGAGCACCTGCGGTTCGACCTGCGCCCGTACGAACTGCGCTCGCTTCGGGTACGCTTCTCCCATGAGTGACCTGCGCGCGGTGCTCTTCGATTTGGACGACACGCTGCACGACGACACGTACGCGTTCACAACCGCGGCCGAAGAAGTCGCTGCGGAAGTCGCCGCAGAGCACGGCATCGACGCGCTCGCGCTGCGCCGCGCGTACATCGCCGAAGCCGAGGGCTTTTGGCATCGTCTCACCGCCGCGGAGCTGCGCTCCAAACTCTCGCAACTGCGCGCGGCGATGTGGGGCAACGCGCTGCGCACGGTGGGCCTTGACGACGTGCGTCTCGCCGAGCGCAGCGCGACCAACTACAACGTCTACCGCAAGCGCTATTTCGCGCTCTTTCCCGGCGCGCTCGATCTGCTGCGCGGACTCAAAGAAGCCGGAATGAAACTTGGCCTGGTGACCAACGGCATGTCGGAGACGCACCGCGAGAAGATCGCGCTGCTGCAGATCACGGAGTACTTCGACGCCATCTTTCTCGCGGACGAAGTCGGCATGGTCAAGCCGGATCCGCTGCTCTTCGCGCACGCATGCACGAAACTGCGAACCTCGCCGTCCGAGAGCGCGATGGTGGGCGACCGGTACGAACGGGACATCGCCGGCGCGCTGGATGCCGGGCTCTTCACCGTGTGGGTGAACCTTCGCAACGAGCGCGTTCCCAAGGACGCGCGTCCGCCGCACGTCGTCGTCTCCAGCATCGCCGAGGTTGCCTCGCACCTGGTCGGCGAAACCTCCAAGCATGCAACCTAAGCCGGGCATCGGCGCCACGCTGCTTCGCGCGTGGGGTTTACTCTGCGCGAATCCGCTCATCATCGTACCGTCGATCCTGCTTGGCATCGCGAGCGCGGCGATCGCGACGGTGCTCTCGCAGCGCGGCGTCCTTTCCTGGGCGTTTTTCAGCGACATGGACGTGCAGGGACCCGGCGCGTTTTGGTACTTCTTCGGGACCATCGTCGCCATGGCGCTGCGCATCGTCGCGGCGGTCGCGGCCATCGCGTTCACCGCCGGGATGGCCGCCGCGGCCTGGCGCAGCGGTACGGCGCAGTTTGCCGACGGCGCCGAGGCGTTTCGCCGCAACGGCGTGCAGGCCGCGCTCGCGCTCGTGCTGCTCACGCTGGTCGGGCTCGTCGCGGCGGCGCTGGTCGTGCCGACCTTCGGTCTCTCGGTGCTGCTCTACATGATATTTCTGCTCTACGCCATGCCGGCGGTGCTCGTGGGAAATCGCGGCGCGTACGACGCCATCGTCGAGTCCGTGAGCATCGCGTGGCGCAGTTTCGGCGTGACCTTCGTCGTCGTGCTGCTCGTCATCGCGCTGGCCGTTGCCGGCGGAAAACTCGGCGATCTGGCGGCCGGGCTGCCGTTCGTGGGGCAATTGCTCGGCTGGGTCGTCATGGAGGCCGTCGTCGCGTACGCCACGCTGGTTGTCGTGGGCGAATATCTGCAGCTCGGCTCGCCCGCGGACCAGGCGCCGTAGCGCCTTCTTCCGAAGCATTTCCGGCGCAGTCCCACTCTTGCTTCGGAGGTTCATATGCAGTCTTCGGAAGACTTGGGCAACACTTTTTCCCGCGCGTGGCAACTGCTTTCCAATAACTGGATCATTATCGTCCCGGCGATCGTCATCGCCGTTATTTGCGGCATCGTGATCGCACTGCTCGGCATGTTCGGATTCGCTTCGGCCGTCGGATTCGGCGCCGTCGGCATGGGCGGCGCGGGCATGGGTGCGATGATGCTCACCGGCATGCTGCTCGCGCTGATTCTCTTACTCGCCAGCATTTTAACGGTCGCGTATACGACGGGCATGGCGCAGGCCGCGTGGCGTACCGGCAAAGCGACGCTCGACGACGGCGCGGCGGCGTTTCGCCAAGACGCCGGATCGCTCGTTGCGGCCGTCGTGCTTCTGCTGATCATCGGCCTGATCGCCATGATCTTGGTGCCGTTCACGCTCGGGCTTTCCGCCCTCGCGTTTTGGCTGTTCTTCATCTACACGTTTGCAAGCGTGGTGGTCGGCAAACGCTCGGGGACGGACGCGCTCGCCGAATCGGCGCGCATCACGTCGAAGAACTTTTTGATGACGCTGCTGGTCGTCATTCTGCTCGCGGTTGCGTTCGCCATCGCCGCGTGGGTCGGAAGCGTGCTCCATCACATTCCGCTCCTGGGCACGATCGTCTCGTACGTGATCAATCAAGCGGTGGCGGCCTTCGCCACGCTGGTCATCGTGGGCGAGTACATCAAACTGCGTCCGAGCATCGAAACGGTCGGCGTAGGAACCCCGCCGAGCGCCTCCCCGCCCGCCTGAAACACTTTGCCCGGGTGGCGTGTTAGAAGGACGGCATGCCATCCGCTAATACGCCCCCGGCCGGCAACGGAAAAGCCGGCCGGGGGCTTGATTCGATCGTCATCAAAGGCGCGCGCGAGCACAACCTCAAGAACGTCGATCTGGTGCTGCCGCGCAATCGTCTCATCGTCATAACCGGCCTGTCCGGCTCCGGAAAATCCTCGCTTGCCTTCGACACGATTTACGCCGAAGGCCAGCGCCGCTACGTGGAGTCGCTCTCCTCGTACGCGCGGCAGTTCCTGGGACAGATGGAGAAGCCGGACGTCGATTACATCGAGGGGCTCTCGCCCGCGATCTCCATCGACCAGAAGTCGACATCGCGCAATCCGCGCTCGACGGTCGGCACCGTCACGGAGATCTACGACTATCTGCGACTGCTCTTTGCGCGGATCGGCATCCCGCACTGCTATAACTGCGGGCGCGAGATCAGTTCGCAATCCAGCGAGCAGATCGTCGATGCGATCATGGAACTGCCGGAAGGCTCGCGGATTCAGCTGCTCGCACCGCTGGTGCGCGGGCGCAAGGGCGAGTACGCGAAACTCTTCGAGGAGATCGGCAAAGAGGGCTTCGCGCGCGTGCGCGTGGACGGCGTAACCAAGGAACTGCGCGAGAAGATTACGCTCGACAAGAAGCGCAAGCACACGATCGAGGTGATCGTCGACCGTTTGGTGATGAAGCCCGACGTGCGCAAGCGCCTCACCGACTCGGTCGAGACGACGCTGCGCCTTTCGACCGGCATCGTCACCGTGCTGGCGGACGACAAAGAACTCACGTTCAGCGAAGCGTTCGCGTGCGTGCACTGCGGACTCTCGTTCGAAGAGCTCGCGCCGCGCCTGTTTTCGTTCAACTCACCCTACGGCGCGTGTCCCGGCTGCAGCGGCCTGGGCGAGAAGATTGAGATCGATCCGTGGAAGGTAATTCCGGATCGCAGCAAGTCGATCGACGACGGCGCGATCGTGCCCTGGAGCAAAGCCATCGGCAGCGGCCGCTTCCCGTCGATGAATCCGTATTACCTGCAGCAGCTCGAGCGCGTGCTGCGCAAGTTTCGCGTGAAGACGACGACGCCGATCGAGAAGATGTCCGACGACGTGCTCGACGTCATTCTGTATGGTACGGACCGCGAACAGGATTTCTCGTACGAGTCGCGCGGCGGCAAGGTGTGGGATTATCGCGCCACGTTCGAAGGCGTCGTCAATAATCTGCAGCGCCGCTACAGCGAAACCTCGAGCGAATACGTCAAGGAAGAGATCGAGAAGTTCATGTCCGCCTCGACGTGTCCGCAGTGCAAAGGCGCGCGTCTGAAGCCCGAAGCGCTTGCCGTCACGATCTCGGGCAAGAACCTCGACGAACTCACGCGCATGTCGATCGAGCAGTGCGAAGGATTCTTTTCTGAATTCCGGCCGAACGATCGCGAAGAGCAGATCGCGCATCAGGTGCTCAAGGAGATTCGCGCGCGCCTGGGCTTCCTCACGAACGTGGGACTCAACTATCTCACGCTCGCGCGATCCGCGACGACGCTGTCGGGCGGCGAATCGCAGCGCATCCGCTTGGCGACGCAGATTGGCAGCTCGCTGGTCGGCGTGCTCTACATTCTGGACGAGCCGTCCATCGGTCTGCATCAGCGCGACAACGACCGGCTGCTGGCGACGCTGCGCACGCTGCGCGATCTCGGCAACACGCTGATCGTCGTCGAACACGACGAGGATACCATTCGTACCGCGGACGTCGTCGTGGACATCGGTCCCGGTGCGGGCGCCGAGGGCGGACACATTCTCACGGCGGGATCGCTGGAAGAAGTCGTCGCGCACGCCGGCTCGGAAACCGGCGCGTACATTTCCGGGCGCAAGTTCATTCCGATTCCCAAGCGCCGGCGCGAACCGCGCGGCTGGCTCAAAGTCAAGAACGCGAAAGCGAACAATCTGCGCGGCGTCGACGTCGATTTTCCGATCGGGGCGTTCGCGTGCGTCACGGGTGTGAGCGGCAGCGGCAAGTCTACGCTGGTGAACCAGGTGCTCGTACGCGCGCTCAACCAGCATCTGCACGGACAGCCCGCGGGCGGAACGTACGGCAGCGTGAAGGGCGTCGATCATCTCGACAAGATGGTCGTCATCGATCAGTCGCCCATCGGCCGCACGCCGCGAAGCAACCCGGCAACCTACACCGGCTCGTTCGATCTGATTCGCGAACTCTTCTCGCTCGTTCCGGAAGCGAAGATGCGCGGCTACACGCCGGGGCGTTTCTCGTTCAACGTCAAGGGCGGCCGCTGCGAGTCGTGTCAGGGCGACGGCATCATCAAGATCGAGATGCACTTTCTGCCCGACGTCTACGTGCCGTGCGAGGTCTGCAAGGGCAAGCGCTATAACGCGCAGACGCTCGAGGTCAAGTACAAGGGCAAGACGATCTCCGACGTGCTCGAGATGCGCGTGGACGAAGCCTCCGCGTTTTTCTCGGCCATACCGCGCATTCACAACAAACTCAAGACGATCTGCGACGTGGGCCTGGGCTACATCAAGATGGGCCAGCCCGCAACGACGCTCTCGGGCGGTGAAGCGCAGCGCGTGAAGCTGGCGACGGAGCTCTCGCGGCGTTCGACCGGCCGCACGTTCTACGTGCTCGACGAGCCGACGACGGGCTTGCACTTCGCCGACATTCACAAACTGCTCGAAGTGCTGCAGCGGCTGGTGCAGACCGGCAACACGGTGCTGGTCATCGAGCATAATCTCGACGTCATCAAGACGGCGGATTATCTCATCGACCTCGGGCCGGAAGGCGGCGATCGCGGCGGTACGGTCGTGGGCGTCGGGACGCCGGAAGAGCTCGCGAAAAACGAGCGCTCGTATACCGGCGAATACCTGGTTCCGGTGCTGCAGGACCAGCGCGCCGTGGGCCACCGCCGCGCCGACGCGGAATCCGTCGAAGCGCTCGAACGCGAAAACCTGCGCGTCCTCGACGATCTCGCGAAGGGTGACCGAGTCGCCGTAGAAGCATAGCCCACTCGTCATGGTGAGGTATCGAACCACCCCCGAGCGCAGCGAACGAATAACCCACTCGTCATGGTGAGGTATCGAACCACCCCTAAGCGCAGCGAACGAATAGCCCACTCGTCATGGTGAGGTATCGAACCAGCCCTGAGCGGAGCGAAGGGACACGCTTGCGCAGCGTGTCGAACGTAAGCGGGTGACGAAATTCTGGGTTGCGATGCTGGTGTGCGCGGATCTGGCGCGCTCGCGCGATTTTTATCGCGACGTTTTGGGCCTGCGGCTCAAGACGGATAAGAGTCCGAACTGGATCGAGTTCGACCTGGGCAACGGTTCGACGCTCGTGCTGCACCCGAAAACCGAACTCGTGGCCGTACGCCCCGGTTCGCTGCAGCTCGGCTTCACCGTCGACAACGTCGATCGCTTCGTCGCCGATTGCGCCTCGTTCAACGTGCCGGTCTTCCAAGATCCTTACGACGAATCGTTCGGGCGCGTCGCGATCATCGGCGATCCCGACGGCTATCCGATTCAAGTCATGAGCCCCTCGCGCAAACGCCGCGCCGCCGTATGAAGCAGAGGCAGCCCGCGGCGCGCGCCGAGGAGTTGCGTACGCTCCTCGACGAGGCGAACTATCGTTATCACATGCTCGACGATCCGCAGATCACGGACGCCGAATACGACGAACTGCTGCGCGAACTCATCGACCTCGAGGACCGCTATCCCGAACTGCGCACGCCCGATTCGCCGACGCAGCGCGTCGGTGCGCCGCCGTCGGAGAAGTTCGCGCCGTACGAGCATCATTCGCCGATGCTCAGTCTGGGCAACGCTTTCAACGCCGCCGAACTGCGCGCGTTCGACGAGCGCGTGCGCAAACTGGCGGGCGAGCCGGTTTCCTACGTCGTCGAACTGAAAATCGACGGGCTTGCCACCTCGCTGCGTTACCGCAACGGCGTCTTCGAGCGCGGCGGAACGCGCGGCGACGGGCGCGTCGGCGAAGACGTCACGCCGAACCTGAAGACGGTCAACTCCATCCCGCTGCGCCTGCGCGGCGTGTCTCCGCAAGAGATCGAAGTGCGCGGCGAGGTCTATCTGCGCAAGAGCGACTTCGAAGCGCTCAACGAAAAGCGCGTGCAAGCCGGGCAGCCGGTGTTCGCGAATCCGCGCAACGCCGCTTCGGGCGGCGTGCGGCAACTCGATCCGAAACTCACGCGCGCTCGCAAGCTCTCGTTCTTCGGGTACTCGATCGGCGCACTGCGCAACGGCAAACAGCCCGCAACGCAATGGGACGCGCTGCAGCACATCAAGGAGCTCGGCTTTGCGGTGAATCCGTTCGTACGCAAGTGCGCGAGCATGGAAGACGTCGTGGCGTTCTGCGAAGAGTGGGAAGTCCGGCGCGACGAACTCGACTACGAGATCGACGGCGTCGTCGTGAAAGTCGACAGCCTTGCGGTACAGGAGCGTTTGGGTACCGTGGGCCGCGAACCGCGCTGGGCAATCGCGTATAAATTCAAAGCCCGCGAAGCGCGAACCAAACTGCTCGACATCGTCATCACGGTCGGGCGTACGGGAACGCTCAATCCGAACGCGGTGCTGGCGCCGGTGAAGATCGGCGGCGTCACGGTACAGAACGCGACGCTGCATAATGCGGACTATATCGCCAGCAACGACATCCGCGTGGGCGACACGGTGCTGGTGGTGCGGGCGGGCGACGTCATACCGCGCGTCGTGGGTCCGATCCTGAGCGAGCGCAAAGGCAATCCGCGCGCCTTCATCATGCCGGAGAAGTGTCCGGTGTGCGGCTCCGACGTCGATCGTCCCGAAGGCGAGGCGATGTCGCGCTGCACGAATGCCGCGTGCCCCGCGCAGGTGTTCGAACGCGTGCGGCATTTCTGCTCGCGCGGCGCGATGGACATCGAGGGCATCGGCGACGTCATGGCGCAGCAGCTCACCGAATCGGGCTTGGTGCGCGACATCGCCGACGTCTACGCGCTCGACGAAACGAAACTTGCGAAGGTGCCGCGTACGGGCGAAAAGACGATCTCGAATCTGCTGCGCAATATCGAAGCCTCCAAATCGCGCGGCCTCACGCGCCTGCTCACGGGCCTCGGAATTCGCTTCGTCGGAACGCAGACGGCGCAGATTCTCGCCGATGATTTCGGTTCCGTCGACGCGCTCGAAGCCGCATCGGCGGACGAGCTGCAGCAAAGCGAAGGCATCGGTCCGGAGGTCGCTTCGAGCGTCCATCTGTTCTTTGCGCAGAAGGCCAATCGCGGGATGATCGAGCGGCTGCGCGCTGCGGGCGTCGCGATGACGGCGCCCAAACGTGCGCGCGTGGCGAACGGCAAACTTGCGGGCAAGACGCTGGTCCTCACGGGGACGCTGCCGACCATGTCGCGCGACGAAGCGACCGAACTCATCGTGCAAGCAGGCGGCAAAGTCACGGGCTCGGTGAGCAAAAAGACCGACTACGTCGTTGCGGGCAGCGAGGCCGGCAGCAAACTCGCCAAGGCCGAACAGCTCGGCATCGCGATTATCGACGAAGACGGCCTGCGCAGCCTGTTGGCGTAGAGACCTTGCGGATTGGGTAGCAAAGATTCGTGCGTTACACGTGTCCGTGTTGCGGCTATCGCGTCTTCACCGGTCCTCCGGGGACGGAAGACGTCTGTCCCGTTTGCGGTTGGCGCGACGATTTGATGCACCTGCGTTTCCCGCTCTTCAGCGGCGCGCCCAACGGCGTCTCGCTGGCCGACGCGCAAATCAATTTCGCGATGACGGGATTCCCCGCCAAGCAGTACGACCGCGATCCGGATTGGCGGCCCATCGATCGCGACACCGACGATCTTCCGGAGGTGCCGGTCGATTTCGACGCGCTGGAAGAACCGGAAAATCCCACCACGCTGTATTACTGGCTTCCAACCTATTGGGCGCGCATACCATAACGCTCGGCGTCGTCTCGGATACGCACATGCCGCGGCACGCGCGCGCGCTGCCCGCCGCGCTGCGTGCGGGCCTCTCCGGCGTCGGCGTCATCCTGCACTGTGGCGACATGGTTGACGCGATGGCGATCCCGCTCTTCGAAGACATCGCGCCGCTCGTGGCGGTCGCCGGCAACAACGATCCCGCCGAGTTGCATCACCGCTTCGGCACGAGCAAGATCCTCGAGTTCGGTGCGGTCCGCATCGGCATGGTGCACGGTCACGCCGGCGCAGGCCGCTCGACGCTCGCACGAGCGCAGAACGCGTTCGAGAATCAGCGCGTCGACGCCGTCCTCTTCGGCCATTCGCACGTCCCGTATTGCGAATACCACGACGGCGTACTCTTCTTCAATCCCGGCTCGCCGACGGATCGCCGCCGCCAGCGCAACTACTCCTACGGCATCATCCGCATCACCAACTCAACCCTCGAACCAAAGCTCCACTACTACGCCGACAAATCCCCATAGCCGCCCTGCGTCATCGGTGACGGCGCCGCCTTCGTCATCGTGGGCCCTCAACGCCCGCGACCTCTCCTCGTCACCCTGAGTTTATCGAATAGCACGCCGTCCTCGTCACCCTGAGTTTATCGAATGGCGCGCCCTCCTCGTCATCCTGAGTTTATCGAAGGACGCGCCGAGCGAAGGCGAGGCAACCCCACGTTAAAAGATGCGCGTCAGAACCTGATCGCCCGAAGGCGCCCGCGGCAACGCTGCAGCGAGCGATTCATACACGTCGCGAGCGATGACGCCGCGCGGCCTCACGGATGCAGCGTGCTTTGCGGCAAGACCGTGCCAGTAAGCTCCGGCGCGGGCTGCATCGACCGGTGAAAGCCCCTGCGAGAGCAGCGTCGCGATGATCCCGGTGAGCACGTCGCCCGTTCCCGCCGTGGCGAGCGCGGACGTTCCGGTCGTGTTGACGTGCATCGTTTTGCCGTCGTACACCAACGTGGACTGCCCTTTGAGCAGCGTCGTGATCCCCGTGCGATCGACGAATTCGCGCAAACGCTCGACGCGTTCGCCCTCTTTCACGGTGCCTTTGCCCGAAAGGCGCGCGAACTCGCCTTCATGCGGCGTGAGCACGATAGACTTGCCGCGCAGCATCTCCAGATTCTTCGCGAAATGAAAGAGCGCGCTCGCGTCGGCCACGATCGGCAGATCGCAGGCCTGCACGAAACCGCGCACGATCGCGCCCGTGCGATCGTCCAGCGAGAGCCCAGGCCCGATGGCGATCGATGAATTGCGTTTGGCGATATCGAGCAACTCGTCGATCGCGGCCCGTGCATCGCGCTCGGGATCGATCGTAACGACGACCTGCTCGAGCAGATGCGCGCGCAGCGCCGCGGCAGCGGGCGTGGGCGTCGCGACCGTCACATATCCGGCGCCCGCGCGTGCGGCGCCCATCGCGCTCAGCACCGCCGCGCCCGGAAATTGCTCGGACCCGGCAATGACGAGCGGTGCGCCGGCGCTGCGTTTATCGGAAGACTGCGCGCGCTGTGGAAGCAGTGCGAGCAGCTCCGCGTCGCCGAGCGCCGCGAAGGTTTGCGGCTGCGCGTCGAGCGTCGCTTGCGGCATGCCGATATCGCCCAACCACAAATCTCCCACGCACGCGCGCGCCGGCGAGAGCAGCAGTCCGATCTTCAGCGCGCCGAGCGTTACCGTCGCCGCAGTGCGCAGCGCCGGCTCGACGATGCCGCCGCGTTCGCCGTCGATGCCGGCGGGAATGTCGATGGCGAGCGCGGGAACGCCCGACTCGTTTATCGCCGTCACCACCTCGCCGTAGATCGCCGGAAGCGGCAAGCGAGCGCCCGTACCAACCAGACCCACGAGTACGAGACCCGCATCGCCGATCGCATCGCGTGCGGCGTCGATGCTCTGTGGAAAACTGCGGCGCTGCACGCCCGCTGCGATCGCGCGCTCTTCCGCGTCGCGCCGCGCCGCCGACGGATTCGGCGCATCCTGCGCGTAGACGACGCGGTCGTAATCGCGCAGCAGCGCGAGCGCCGCGAACGCGTCGCCGCCGTTGTTTCCCGGTCCGGCGAACGCAACGATGCTGCGCGAACGTGCGTAGCGTGCGGCCGCGCCGGCGATGCGCTCGCCGGCCGCGCGCATCAGCGTGACGTCGCCGACCTGCGCGCAGGCTTGCGCGTCGGCCTCGCGCATCTGCGCGGGCGTGAGCACGCGCATCTAGGCGACCTCGCGTCCTTCGAGTACGACGACGGCGGCCGCGGTCGATGCGGTGTGCGTGATCGTTAAGTGAATCGCCGTGACGCCGCGCCGTGCAAGCAGCTGCGCGGCCTCGCCGAAAAGGCGGATGACCGGTTTGCCGCTGCGCTCGTGCGAGACGCCGACGCTGCGCCACGGAATCGCGTGGCCGAACGCTTTGCGCGCGGCCTCTTTCGCCGCGAAGAAACCGGCGAGCCGTTCGGCGCGGTTGCGCTTGCGCATCGCGTATGCCATCTCTTCCTCGGTGTACACCTTGCGCGCGAACCATGCGAGCTGCGCCGGCGCGAACTCGTAGCGCGCGACCTCGGCCAGGTCCATCCCGATTCCGAGAACCATGCGGGGCGAGTTCGCGGTTGCGTCGAAAAGCACTGCCCGAGCATGGACACGGACTTGCGCATCGTTCCTATCAACGCCATCGATACGGCATTTCTGCAGCGGCTCGGGCTCTGCTTGGAGGAGCGCTTTCTCTACCGCGTGAGCGTGGAGCGCGCACTCGTCGTGCCGCGCAGCGCGGTGAACAGCGCGCGCCAGCAAATGTTCGTCTCGACGTTGACGACCAAAGTACTGCGGCAGTATCCCGACGACGCCGGTCTGCTGCTTGCGATCACCGACTTCGATCTGTACAAAACCTCGCATCGCTTCATCTTCGGCGATGCCGACGAGCAGCGCCGCATCGCGATCGTCTCGCTGCACCGCTTGCGCAGCGACTTCTATGGCGAAGACGCGGATGAGAACGTCCTCTTTCAGCGCACGCTCAAAGAATGCGTGCACGAACTGGGCCACGCGGTCGGTTTGAAGCACTGCTACAACGCGCGCTGCGCGATGTATTATTCGAATTCGATCTTCGAAACCGACAACAAGATGTCGCACTTCTGCGAGGTCTGCGAGAAGCGCAGCCGCGCCAGGAGTTAGGCTAGGGGCTGCTTGCCCGCTAAATAATCCACCGCTTTAGCCGTAGATTCGGATATAAGGGAGCCTCGGTTTTTGCTTGGGGCGGCCCTTTGGTGCCTTCTCCGGTGAGGTTAGTGTGATCCAAGCCCGACTCGTAGCCTGGCGCGCCCAGTTAGGACTGCCCTCGCGAATCGCCGTCGCCGCAGCCGCCGCACTCATCTGCGTTTCCGCGGTTTGGTACGGGGCGCGGTACCCGGGCTTCGAACTCGTTCTGCTCGCCGTCGTCACGCTTACGGCCGCCCTCGTCGGCGTCCCGCTGGGGCCGCTGCTTGCCGTCGCAGTAGGCGCGATGGACTACGCGATTCGCACGAAGCAGCATCTGCCCTCGGCGCTGCTCGATGCGGCGCTGCTCGCCGTACTCGGCACCGTGCTGAGTCTGCTTTTTGCGGGCGAGATCGTGCCCATCGAACGTGAAGCGCAGGACGAGTTTCCGGCGCTCTTCGGCAGCGGGCGCGTCGCGCTGCCGCGCACGGAGGGCTTGCAGCATTCGATCTCGGCCCTGGCGTCGGGCATCCGCGAAGTCTCGCAAGGCGACTTCACCAAGAATCTCGCGGTCTCGGACGGCGCGCTCTCGGAACTGGCCATCGCGCTGAACAAACTGATCTTCGGCATGCGGGAGTTTCTGGGCAATCTGCATCAGAATGCGCAGCAGCTCGGCATCGCCGGCAGCGAACTGCAGAGCACCGCGTCCACCGCGCTCGCCGTCATCGAAGGCGCTTCCGTTGCGCAAGGCCAGCTCGACGAAGGCACCAACGAGCAGTCGCGCATCGTCGAGCAGGCCACGCTCAAAGTCGCGCAGCTGACGGAAACGATTAACGCCATCGCCGCAGCGGCGGAAGAGCAGACGCGCAGTCTGGACGAGACCTCGCTCGCGGTCACCAATATGGCGACGTCCATCGAGCAAGTCACCGCGCAGGTCGACTCGCTCTCCTCGATTTCGACGGAGACCTCGCAGACCGCGCAGCGCGGCGGCACGGCGATCAGCACGATCGTCGACGGCATGGACACCATCCGCGCGACGATCGACGAACTCGCGGGCGACATCCGCCAACTCGGCAGCAACTCCGAGCAGATCGGCGATATCGTGAAAGTGATCGACCGCATCGCAGAGCAGACGAACCTGCTCGCGCTCAACGCCGCCATCGAAGCGGCGCGCGCGGGTGAGCACGGGCGCGGTTTCGCCGTCGTCGCAACCGAGATCCGCAAACTTGCCGACGGCAGCGTGCAGGCGACAAAAGAGATCGCGGGCCACATCCTCTCCACGCAGGGGGTCATCAACGAAGTCGTGAGCGCGATGGAGCGCCTCACCGAGCGCGTCGAAGAGGGAGTCTCGAGCACCAATTCCGCGTCAGGCGCATTACACGAGATCGTCGAGGCGGTGCTCGGCGCGAATCACCAGATCGCAGAAATTTCGTCCGTTGCACGCGCGATGAGCAGCAATTCGTATCAGGTCATCCGATCGATCGAAGAGATTACGCGCTCCGTGCAATTGAACGTCGAAGCGACGCAGCAGATGTCCGGACACTCGGATGAGGTCAATGCTGCGTTCCGCAATCTTGCAGAAATTTCACAGCAGAACGCGTCGTCGGTCGAGGTGCTGACGTACGTGAACAAGGAAGTGACCGATGCCGCGCAGCGGATGCTGGAATCGGTAACGCAGATGAACGATTTTGCCGGCCGCATCGACAACCGGCTGGCGCAGTTCAAAGTCAACGAATTCGGTGGAGAGGAAGACCCGGTATGAGTTTGCGCGTTCGATTGCTCGGCACGATCGTCGGAGCGATCTTATTGTTTTTCATCATCAGCGTCGTCGCTGCACGACTGACGCTGCACAAAGACCTGACGGATCTCGGTCGCACGGAGGTGACGAACGGTTCCAATGCCTTCTCGGGCTATTGGGACTCGCGCAAAGATCAGATTCGTCTGCTCATCGCGCAGGACGCCGTCGCCGACGCGCTTCGCAAGAGTCTGCAGACGCACGATGCCAAAACGCTGCAGGATCAGCTCTCGAACATCGCGCGCACGTCGGGGCTTTCGTTCCTGACCGTCGTCGACGCAAACGGCAAGGTGGTGGCTCGCGCGAACGGCGGTGCGAGCGGATCGCTCGCGGCGAACAAGTACGTGCAGCGCGCGCTGACCGGTGAAACCGTGAGCAGCGCGGCCGTCATGCCGCAGAAGGACCTCGAGGGCGAGGGTCTGTTGCCGCAGACGCAAGCCGACATCAAGGACGGCGACAAAACGGTCGAGCACGTGAACAACGGCCTGGCAATTATCGCGGCCGCGCCGATGAGCGACGCCAACGAACGCACGCTCGGCGCCATCTACGGCGGCGTGCTGATGAATCATTTCTACGACTTGGTCGATCAGAGCACGCACGCGCTGGGCGGACAGACCGCCGTGCTCGACGGCGACGCGGTCGTCTCCAGCACGATCAGCATGCCGGACGGCACGCGCGTCATCGACAACCGCGTGAATCAGTACAACGCGCAGAAGATCGCCGGCGGCACGCCGTGGGTCGGCGCCGACAACGAAGGCGGCACCGAGTACCTCGCGCGCTTGGATCCGATTACGGACGATCAAAACAACGTCATCGGTGCGCGCTGGTACGGCATTCCGATCGCGCAGATCAACGGCATCATCAACCACATGACGGAGACGTTCATCCTGTGGGGCGTGCTCGCGATGATCATCGCGCTGCTGGTCGCGGTGCCGTTTGTCCAGCGCATCTCGGACGCCATCGCCAAGCGCAGCTCGCAGGTGAGCGCGGCGGCGAAGGAACTCGGCGTGACGATTGTCGGCGGCGAAGTCTCGGGCGATCACGTCGCGGCGACGAAGGCCGCGGTGGAACGCGCGGGCGAGCTGATCGCGCAGCTCTCAGACGGCCAGACCGGCGGCAAGGTTGCGGAACTCAAAGCCGTCAACGAGGAACTCGAGGGCGACATGATCGTCATCGATACGCTCTCGCAAGAGATGAGCAATCGCCTGCAGCAGGCGGTGACGCGCGTGACCGAACTGAGCGAGGTTGCGTCCGGCTTGAACAAATTGGTACACGGCGCTTCGAAGTAGGTGCATCGTGGCTGACGTCATTCTGTTCTTCTCGAGCAACGCCGACACGATGATCGCCACCAAGGCGCTCAAAGACGCCGGCGTGTCCGCGAAGATGATCCCGAAACCCGCAACCGTGAACGCGGCGTCAAACCTGTGTTTGAGCATCGACGGCGGATCTGAAGGCGCGGCCGTTACCGCACTCAAGACGGCCAATATCGCCTTGGGCGGCGTAGTGAAGTAGCGCTACGCTCGCAAAACGCGTGCATCGGCGAGTGTAATCTCCCGCTGCGCGCCGTCGTGATCAACCAGCAGCGCTCCGCCGATCAACAGGCGGAGCGCTGTTGCTTCAAACGGTTCTTGCTGCCCGTCGAGCAGAATACGGTAACGCGCGCCGGGAAGATGCGCCGCCGATTCCCACGCGTGCGTGACGCGCGCCGGCGAGTGCAACTCGTCATACCGTTCGTCCGCAACGCGCAGCATGGCGTGCAGCACCGCATCGCGCTCGATCTGCGGCGCCCCGTCGGAAAGATACGCGGGCGGCGGCGTGATGCCGGCGATCGCGTGCGGATCGTCCGGACGGCGCACGTTCACGCCCACGCCGCATCCCACCCACGCATACTCGCCCGTCACGCGCGATACGCACAGAATGCCCGCCGCTTTGCGCCCGCCGATCAGCACGTCGTTCGGCCATTGCAGCACGGGGTCGATGCCGCATTGCGTGAGTGCGTCCCGCACGACGACGGCAATCCAGTACGGCACGACCCAGAGGTCGGACGCGGGCAGCGGATCCGGCAAGCCGATCGTGCAGAGCAGCGCGCTGCCCGGCGGTGCGAGCCACGAACGGCCCTTCCGGCCGGCGCCCTGCTGCTGATAATCGGCGACCAGCGCGAGCCCGCGCGCGCGCTCCTCGCCCAGCATGCGCGCCATGTCGTCGTTGGTGCTTCCGGTCATCGCCACGTGCGAAATGCGATCGAATCGACCCACGAATGCTTGCTTCGGGGTGCAGGCCTGCATCGCCCGCGGCCCGTATTTCCCGGCGGTTATGGCAATCCAACGTACGTTGATTCTTTGTAAGCCCGACGCCGTTTCGCGCGGGCTCACCGGTGAAATCGTCTCCCGCATCGAGCGCCGCGGCTATCTGATCGTGGCGATGAAGCTCATGCAGCTCGACGGCGAGCGCGCGCGCCGCCACTACGGCGAGCACGAAGGCAAACCGTTTTTCCAAGGTCTGGTCGACTTCATCACGAGCGGACCGCTCGTCGCGATGTGCGTCGAGGGTGAAGACGCGATTGCGGGCTGCCGCCAAATCATGGGCGCGACCAATCCGCTGAGCGCCGCACCCGGATCGATCCGCGCGGATTTCGCGTCGACCATCGGTCGCAACTTGGTGCACGGCAGCGACTCGCACGAGAGCGCGGAGAAGGAACTCGCGATTTTCTTCCAGCCGAACGAGTACGTCTCGCGCAAGCACGATCTCGAGCGCTGGATTGTGGAGAAGTAAGGAATGTCGCTGGAATCATTGCGCGGCGGCGGACGGCCGCTGATCGAAGGTGTGCACGCGCGCGAAGTACTCGATTCGCGCGGAAATCCGACGGTTGCGGTAAGCGTCGCGACCAGTTTCGGATTCGTGGAAGAAGCAATGGTTCCATCCGGCGCGTCGACCGGCGCGCATGAAGCGGTCGAACTGCGCGACGGCGACGCGCAGCGCTACAACGGCAAGGGCGTGCTGCGCGCGGTTGCGGAGGTCAACGACGTGCTCGCCTCGGCGATCGAAGGACTCGATGCGACCGCGCAGCGCGAGATCGATCAGCGCTTACTGGAAATCGACGGCACGCCGAACAAGGCCAAAGTGGGCGCAAATGCCATCCTCGGCGTTTCGCTTGCTACCGCGCGCGCCGCGGCGAGCAGTTTTTCGCTGCCGCTCTTCCGGTATTTGGGCGGGCCGTCCGCATCGACGCTGCCCGTGCCGATGATGAACGTCATCAACGGCGGCAAACACGCCGACGGTGCGCTGCAGTTTCAAGAATGCATGATCGTGCCGGTGGGCGCGCCGTCGCTGCGCGAAGCGGTGCGCTACGGCGCAGAAGTCTTTCACGCACTCGGCAAACTGCTGCACGAGCAGCAGCAGCCGACGACGGTCGGCGACGAAGGCGGGTACGCGCCGCGTCTGGACACGCCGACGCAGGCGCTCGACGTGATCGTAGCGGCGATCGAACGCGCCGGCTATAAACCCGGCAGCGACGTCGCCATCGCGCTCGATCCGGCCTCGACCGAATTCTTTCAAGACGGCAAGTACTATCCGCTCACGAAAGATCGCGCGTTTACGCCGGATGAGATGGTCGCGTTCTACGCGGATCTGATCGCGAAGTATCCGATCGTTTCGATTGAAGATGGACTTGCGGAAGACGACTGGGACGGCTGGGCCAAGTTGACGCAGGCCATCGGCAGCAAGTGCCAACTGGTCGGCGACGATTTGTTCGTGACGAACACGCAGCGTCTGGCGCGCGGCATTCGGAATGGCATCGCCAACTCGATCCTCATCAAGGTGAATCAAATCGGCACGCTCACCGAAACGCTGGATGCGGTCGAGATGGCGCACAAGGCCGGGTACTCCGCCGTGATTTCGCATCGCTCGGGCGAAACCGAAGACACCACCATCGCCGACATTGCCGTCGCGACGTCGGCGGGACAAATTAAAACCGGTTCACTTTCCCGCAGCGACCGGATCGCGAAGTATAACCGCTTGATGGCAATCGAAGAAGAGCTCGGCGGCGCCGCGATTTACCCGGGGGCTGCCGCCTTCCGCTAGACGCTCCCCGGCAGTAGGCTGACCGTTGCAACGGAGCGAATGGGCCCCCGGCCGGGGCCCGTAGCTCAGCGGTAGAGCGGCCGGCTCATAACTGGTTGCGCGTAGGTTCGAATCCTACCGGGCCCAATTGTTTGACGCCCAACAGGCGGTGGAATGACGCAAGCATGCAAGGAACCGTCATTCTCCGCACGTTGGGCGTTGTTGCATGTGCGGCGGTCGTCGCCGGCTGCCACCCCAGCACGCGCAGCGCTGCCGGACAAACGCCGGTGCCGTCGCAAACCACGATGGCGCAAGCCAATTCAACCGCACCGCCGGATCAAGCCATCACCGCCGGACCGGGCGAGAAATACCTCGCAAAAACGGATGCGAAGATGCACGGCGTGAGTTTCTCGATTTGGGCGAACGGACGGCCCGTGGGCGTCATCTCCTGGCCCGGTAAAGGTTTGGACATTACGAAGGACCTGCGCGGACACTCGAACGTAGTGGTAGTGCAATGGACGCGCACGAAGAAGGACGGGACCGGAACGCTGACGATCGGCACGGCGAAGCAAACGGTGCTCACCACGCACGTCACGCCGTCCTCGCCGGCGAAGGGGACGAACAAGCGTCAATTTTTCGCAGCGCAAGCGCCGATCGGCAGATAATCGAGTCGTATGAGCGCGACGGCTTCGTCAAAATCAAAGGCGTCTTCCGCGCGGACGAACTCGCGTATTACCGCGAGCGAATTTCATCCGAAGTCGTTCGGCGCAATACGAATATCGCGCCCATCGAAGAGCGCGATACGTATCACAAGGCGTTTCTACAGATCACCAATCTGTGGCGCACGAGCGAGGTTGCGCGGCAGTTCGTCTTCGAGAAGCGCCTAGCGGATATTGCGGCGATGCTGATGGGCGCCCGGCGCGTGCGGCTCTATCACGACCAAGCGCTCTACAAAGAACCGGGCGGCGGCATCACGCCGTGGCACGCCGATCAGTTTTATTGGCCGCTCTCGAGCGACAAGACGATTACCGCGTGGGTGCCGCTGCAGGCGACGCCGCTCGAGATGGGGCCGCTCGCGTTTGCCGCCGGAAGCCATCGGATGAACTTCGGCCGGGACCTCGAGATCTCGGACGAAAGCGAGCGCAGTCTGCGCAAGGCGCTGGAAAGCGGCCGCTTCCGCGAGGTGAACGAGCCGTTCGAGGTGGGCGAGGTGAGTTTTCACTCCGGCTGGACCTTCCATCACACCGGCGCGAACACGTCGGACCGGGCCCGGGCGGTGATGACGGTCATCTACATGGCGGACGGCATCCGGCTCATCGAGCCCCGCCGCAAGCAGCACGTCCTGGACTGGGAGGCCTTCATGCCCGGCGTGCAGCCGGGGGAAGTGGTTGACAGCCCGCTCAATCCCGTGTTGAATTAGGCTTTGCATGGCGCCATCGTCTATCGGTTAGGACATCGCCCTTTCAAGGCGGAAAGACGGGTTCGATTCCCGTTGGCGCTACCATTAAAGCTGCGTGTTTACGCGGCTTTTTTTATTGCTTCCGACGCAGTTCTACCTAACGTTCTACCTAAGGTGCCGGGTCCGTCGTTTCCGCCGTCGCCAAGGTCTTGCGCCACGCACACGACCCCGGGCAGTTTTCAAGGTTGATGAGAGCAGCTCAGTGGCTATGGCGCATTTTATGGGCGACCATACCGAACAACGCGCTAACCGACTCGCATGCGCTTCAGTCCGCTACAGCTGACGCTACGTTATGCGATCTACGGCGGAAGGGACCCCAATAGGTCCTGCGAATCGTGCGTGTCATGGCAAAGTACGCGACGGAGAGCGATGCACGTGCCGCTGCATTTCAGCGCGCTGCCGGCACCTGCGAATGCCATGGATTCGGATGTAGTGTGCCAAGCCATCCGCATCAATTAGAAGAAAGCGCCCTGCGCATCGGTCGCTGCACGACAGACGTCGCTTTCGGTCTAATCGATTCGCAGAATATCGTGGAGCGGGAGGTAGCGAATACGCGCGTTGTCACGGTGCACGCGCACGATGACGCCACGGAGTCGGATAACTTACGAGTCTTGTGTGCGCCGTGTGCAGGCGTTCACCGAAGCGCTACTGGGTAAAGCGCACTCACTTTAGACAGGTCGCTGTTTACGCGTGACTTCCCGGCCAACTGACGACGAGATCATAGCCTGCGGCGATATATGGCGTGGGCCTATTCTCGAATTGCGTAAACATATGGCGGAGTTTACAGTCGACGGCGTCCGCTTCGGCGAGCTACTTCCGGAGACGAAGAGCGGTTCAGTTCATGACCGCCGACTCACCAAGCGGTCCGAGGAGATCGTGACGGCAGCGTTCATTTTTGGACGTCTGGGATACCAACGAGTACAGATATTCACCCGCGACACCGATGGTAAGGATCTCGAACGCTCTGATCTAGACGTGCGCTTTGAGACCGGTGAGATCATCGGAGTTGAGGTTGCGCAAGTGTCGCCGACATCGCGCATGAAGCATGACGCGAACATTGCGGTGTTGGAGCACACGATACGAGATCTGATTGAAACGGACTCGGGGTTTGCCGATGCGTTTGGTCCGTACTATCTTTCCGTGAGCCAATCGGGCCCCTTAGGCGATCGTGAGGTGGCGAACAAGAAAATCGGGGAGCGAATGGTCGAGGAAGTTGTCGCGTTTGTCCGCGCTCAGGCGCATCGCACGAGCGATGAAAGCGGCGATGAACCCAATGGATGGTTTGGACCTGAATATCCGACTTTAAATGGGCGAAGCGCGACCTACTATGTGCATCCCGCCGCGTATGGGCCATATTTTTCCGTCATGGACGGCGGCACCGTTAACCCGAAGCCGGAAACGGAAGAAGTGATCCGTGTGCTGGACCAGCA
Organism: Vulcanimicrobiaceae bacterium; assembly: GCA_035279385.1. GTDB lineage: Bacteria > Vulcanimicrobiota > Vulcanimicrobiia > Vulcanimicrobiales > Vulcanimicrobiaceae > DATGJX01. Next base: position 25,455 of record DATEHZ010000145.1, read on the forward strand.
CCGCCGCCAGGCCGCATCCTACCGCAGACGACGGAACTGGATATTGCTATACCTGCCTGACACTAATGAAGTGTTTCGCAACACAGTTGAAGCAGTTTCGCGACTCAACCCTGATATCGCCCCATTTGAACAGTGCCACGTTACCGATTCCGTGTGGCGGCTCGCGAGCCTGTCTTAGGAGTCGGCAATCAGATCAGGGGCTGCTCGTCAAGCGCTGACTGCCGCACCTTTGATGGTTGGACTCCGTAATGCCCGGATACATCCACGATGGACTCGTAAACCCATGAAGGCGCTCGCGGATTGATGTAGATAGCGTCGATCACTTCTCCGATGTTGATCGGCATTTGGACACCCACGACCTCGTCAATCCCAGCAGCCGCGGGTTGGATCAAGGCCATGCGAATTTCGCGTTCATGCTCGTACGATTTCCGTTTGCTTCGCAGAAGGTGGAGCGCATTTTCCATGCCGATACCTTCTTTTTGATAATTAAGGTACTGCACTTCAAGCGGTACGATTCTCCATAGATCTGCATTCATGGGGTCTTGTGTGGAGCAAATTGCCAAGAATTTGCGCAACGATGTTTTTAGAGCGACGCCGGCGCCAACTTTTCCATAGATATCCCACATAGCGGCGGATTCATACTCGCTCAGGTGCCAGCAGCTCACGAAATACTTACCCATTGAATTATACAAGCTCCGCCGCGCCTGAGCGTTTGCTTCTGCTGTCTCGCCCTCTAGGTCTACTCGGCCCCAGGAGCGTTCCATGGGATCCATTTGCGTGAACTGATCCGCACGGGTGAAATAGATCGCACCCGAGCTCAGGAATGATAAATACTTTGGCAGATCCAGGTAGCGCCAGAGAGCGCGGTCGTCGATATCTCCAATGGCCGCCGGATGAGGATGTATAAGGGTAGGGACCTGTTCGACTCGATAAGTTGGGCCGGGAAGCGGTTCGGGCGTTATTATGAATGTGGGCACGCTTCTGTATTGAACACTCACTAGCGCCAAGCCTTGACTTTCGGTTTGTACGCGGCTTGTCGGCTAAAAAAATAGGTTGAATTATGCACGACTTCATCCGCGACTTGAGCGTCTCGCGATAACTCGACAGCGGTCCATCAATTTAGGACTGCGGCAAACGGCGCCGCAACCTTTCGACTTTAGCACCACGATCGTTGCACGCGTACCAAAATCCGTGCACATCGAAGTTAATCATCGCCCTGATCTATCGGCCGCTCAAGGTCCTTTGCCGTGAGAGCCGCAGTATTACGTATTGGTCCATTCCATCCCAGCATGCGTAAAAAAGCGCGATTGAAAAGGTTTACTAGCACGCAACTGTCCTTGTAGTTTTGTAACAGATCGTCGCGTTTGCGTTCGTCCCGGACGTGCGCCCTATGGACAGCTGGATTACGCGTTGCTAACGCCCGACGTTCCGCTTCCGTCAACTTGATCGCGACGTCAAACCAAAAATGTTCTTGCAACTCCGCATTGGACGAGCGATTGAGAGTGTGAATATTCCGTCTGATTCTCTCTACCAACTCGACCGGCAGCGCGTAGAGCCTACTGACATAGCCGATCGCTGCATCAATCCACGCGCGTATAGGTCGAAATTGCCGTTTGGGCAGAATTGTATGTCGGTCTGGTCTAATCCGCAATGGCGCGAGCGCGTCGATCGTCACTCCTATCTCGCGAAGTCGTGTAATTGGGTAATGCGAGCTCGTCCCCTCGTGGTAGCTGTGCATGAGGCCGTCGAGCTGGTTCGGATCGTCTCGGTAGAGCGCGGCGAACTGCGCCAGCATCGCATCGAACCGTTCCGCCAGCATTGCCGGCGTCTTCACGCATGGCCGCGGACGCTCGATGATCTTTTGGCAGACCGCACGCAGCGCCAAAGCTGCACGTCCAGGCGCGCGGATTCCACGGACCGCTGCGCCGCACGGCACGATCGTGTACGTCGATTCGCGCGAGCACTACGGCTATTCGTTTGCGGCGCACCAGGCACTCCTCGAGCGGCGCGTCCTTTCGGCTGGCGATTACGCCGTTATGGAAGGCGAAACGATAATTGCCGCGGTGGAGCGCAAACGCTTCGACGATTTTGCCACGTCGCTCGTCGACGGCTCGTTGAATTTTGCAATGGCGGAGCTCGCCGGTCTGCCGCGGGCGGCGATTGCGGTGGAAGGAACGTATTCAGCGCTCCTGCGCCATTCGTACGCATCCGCCGGATTTTTGAGCGAACTCCTTGCACGCGTGCAGATTCGCTATCCGCACGTTCCGATAAACCTCCTCGAGTCTCGCAAACTGGCCGAGGAGTGGACTTACCAATACCTCATGGTGGCATATGCGATTCTTGACCACGGTCCCTGAACGCGCGCTTCGGGACGAGGCCGGTTCCGCGCACGGGCTCGTTCGGGGGTTGTTGCTACGGCGGGCTTTCGCCGCGCGGTCGTGATTTTGCATCAATCCAGGCCCTGAACAGTCTGATCAGATCACCCGAAATTTTCACCTTCTCACTTCGTATAGTGAAAGGCATACGCGAATGATGACATTGCTTTGGCACACCGGAGCACAAACTGCTAGAGGGTCCTTTTGTGTCCCTTGGTCGATTTGCTAGGATCCTAAAGCAAGACTACGATGAATGGCGAACGGCGAGCCGGACCCTTCACCGCGGGCGCTTTTCGACATGGAGACGTAAGATCGAAGTGAACAACGGCACAACCAACGGAACCTCACCCAACGGGAAGGCACAAAACCTCGCCTCGTTTATCTGGTCCGTCGCGGACCTGCTCCGGGGCGACTACAAACCGGCCGACTACGGCACGGTCATCCTGCCCTTCACCGTCCTGCGCCGTCTCGACTGTGTGCTCGAAAAGAGCAAGTCCGAAGCGCTGAAGGTCGCCGCGAAGGTTAAGGACATTGACAACCCGCGCGTCGATGAGGAATTGCGCCTCCAACAGGCAGCTGGCAAGGGCTTCAAGTTCTACAACATTTCTAAGTTCGACTTAAGCAACATTACTGGCGAGCCTACAAACCTGAACGTCAACCTTGAGAACTACGTCGCCGGCTTCAGCGCCAACGTCCGTGACATCTTCGGGCGTTACAAGTTCGACGAACAAATTGCGACGCTGCATAAAAAAAATCTGCTGTTCAAAGTAGTGCAGCGTTTCGCATCGATCGATCTGCACCCGAACGTCGTTTCCCCGCACGACATGGGACTCGTCTTCGAGGAACTGATCCGCAAGTTCGCGGACGCCTCCAACGAAACTGCGGGCGACCACTTCACGCCACGCGACGCCATCCGCCTAATGGTCGATCTCGTGCTGCATGGCGACGATGATCTGCTCCAAAACAAAGCGCCGCTGCGCACAATCTACGATCCGACTGCTGGCACTGGCGGCATGCTATCCGTCGCAGAAGAACGCATCAAGGAGTACAACGCCGCCGCGAAGATCACGGCGTTCGCCCAGGAACTCAACGATGAGTCCTACGCGATCTGCAAGGGCGACATGCTCATCAAGGGCCAGGACATTTCAAACGTCGTACAGGGCAACACGCTTACCGACGACGCTTTCGTAAACCAAACGTTCGACTACATGTTCTCCAATCCACCGTACGGCGTTGACTGGAAAAAGATCGAGGAGCCGGTCCGTCAGGAACGCTCGCGCGGCGAAAAGGGGCGCTTTGCACCAGGGCTTCCCCGAGTGTCCGATGGTCAAATGCTCTTTCTGCTGCATCTCGTTTCCAAAATGCGCCCGCTCAAAGAAAGCCCGAAGGGAAGCCGCATCGCCATCGTCATGAACGGCTCGCCGCTGTTCAGCGGCGGCGCTGGTTCCGGCGAATCGGAAATCCGCCGCCGCATCATTGAAAAGGACTGGCTAGAAGCCATAATCGCTCTTCCGTCGGACATGTTCTACAACACCGGTATTTCGACATACATTTGGATTTTAACTAACAACAAGAGCGCCGAGCGCAAAGGCAAGGTTCAGCTCATCAACGCGGTGGAGTTCTTTCAAAAAATGCGTCGAAGCCTTGGCAGCAAGCGCCGAGAATTGGGCGAGTCGGACATCAGGCGCATCGTCGAGATCCACGGTGCGTTCGAAGACGTTGAGTTCAGCAAGATTCTTTCTAACGAGGAATTCGGTTACCGCACCATTACGCTGGAGCGCCCGCTTCGCCTCAATTTCCAAGCATCAGAAGAGCGGATAGCACGCCTTGATGCGGAAGCAGCGCTCACGAAAAACGGATTAGATCTCGCCAAATTAAAAGAGGCTCTTCGGGCTATTAGCGCAGACCTCTTCACGAGCCGCGTGCGCTTTTTAGATGCTCTCGCTGCAGCTCTGAAGACGTCGCGGATCGCCCTAAAACCGCAGCAGCATAAGGCTGTGCTACAGGCACTTTCGGAGCGCGACGAAGGCGCAGAAACGTGCATGCTTGGAAAAGGCAAGGTTGAGCCTGATCCGCTTCTTCGAGATACAGAAAATGTGCCGCTTTCCGAAGACGTCAGCACCTATTTTCGACGAGAGGTAAAGCCGTACGCTGCCGATTCGTGGATAGATGAATCGAAGACAAAGATCGGCTACGAGATCCCCTTCGTTCGACACTTCTACAAATACGTTCCGCCCAGGCCACTGGCAGAGATCGATAAAGAGTTGTCGAGCGTGACATCCGAAATCGTCTCGCTCCTTACGGAGATGTCTGCATGATCCGTGGATGGACCGAGCAGCGCCTCGATAGAATCTTCAAAGAAATCAAGCAAGTCGTTCCGGTCGAGACGACCCGGTTGCTCACGCCAAGTGTAGTCCATGGCGTGATTCCGCAATCAGAACTTGAAAACAAGCCGCAGCAGGCCCTTCGTGAGGGCTATGAGGTCTTGCCAGCAATCAAGGGCGACTTCGTAGTCTCCATGTCCAGCTGGCAGTATGGGTTCGAGTACTGCGGAATTGAGGGCGGCATCTCGCCCGACTACACGTTGCTACGACCGATCTGCGACCCTCGTCTCATTGGCTACCTTCGCTTCGCTTTGAAAAGCGAACCCCTCATCCAACAGCTTACTTTGTACCGCAGCGGCATCAGGATGGGTCAACGGCTTCAGTGGAATCGAATCCGATACACGCGCATCGCGCTGCCTCCGCCGGATGTAGGCGCTCAAATCGCCGCATTTCTTGAGCGCGAAACGAAGAAAGCGGATCGGCTGCTGCAAAAATACGAAGCACTGATTGCATTGCTTAAGGAGAAGCGCTCGACTCTCATCTCCCACGCCGTCAGAAAAGGTCTGGACCCGAGAGCGGCGATGAAGCCGAGCGGCGTCGATTCTATCGGCGACATGCCAGCGCACTGGGAGTGCTTCCCGGTAAAACGCTATTTCAACTTTCTTGACGGCCGGCGCATTCCGCTCAGCACGGATGAGAGGACCAACCGACAAGGCCCTTATCCGTACTATGGCGCATCGGGCATCATCGATCACGTGGACGACTACATCTTCGACGAGGATCTGGTGCTCGTTGCTGAGGATGGGGCGAACCTTCTGAACCGGGCAACACCGATTGCGTTCGTTGCCACCGGCAAATATTGGGTCAACAATCACGCCCACATTTTGCGGCCCAAGGACGGCAATCTTGGGTTCTGGACGGCGCGCCTCGAGGCCGAAGATCTTACCCCCCACGTCACGGGATCAGCACAGCCAAAGTTGACAGTCGACGCCTTGTCGCGCATCAAAGTAACCGCCCCAGGCACGGAAACCGAACGCGAAAACGTTGCGCAATATGTGCGTACGACGGACAGGCAAATTGGTCGTGTGATCGATGCCGTCCAACGAGCCCTAGATCTGACAAATGAACACATCTCTGCGCTGGTCGCATCGGCTGTAACCGGGCAGATCGATGTCCGCTCCTACAGAGCGCAAGACATGGAGGTCGTCGCTTAAGCATGTCTGCTCCGCACGTGGAAATCAATCTAGAAACGGAAATCGTCGACTATCTGAAAGCGCCGGGCCGTGGTTGGGTCGAAGGCAATGCCAAAAACTACAGCAAGGAACTCGCGCTATATCCTGACGACGTCATCGAATGGATCAAGAGATCACAGCCCGATCTCTACGCGAAGGTCATGTCGAACCACAACGGGAGCACTGACGGACTCCTACTAAAGCGCCTGCGCGAAAGCATCAACAAGAGGGGCGCGCTCCACGTGCTGCGGAACGGCTTTGCGCACGTCGGACTCAATCGGTCCATCCGCATGTGCGCCTTCAGGCCCGATTCGTCGCGGAATGCCGACGAGACGGTGCTTCACAACAAGGTGATTCTGCGCGTCGTGCGTCAGGTGTATTACTCGAAGAGCAACAACAACTCCATCGACCTCGTGTTTTTCATCAATGGCATACCGATCGCGACCTCCGAATTGAAGACCGACTTTACGCAAGACGTGAACGAGGCCATCACCGAGTACAAGACACGGCGTCTTCCCAAAGATCCCACGTCGAAACTAGAGGAGCCGCTTCTGAAGTGGAAGACCGGTGCCATCGTGCACTTTGCGGTCAGCGACGAAGAGATCTACATGACCACCCAGCTCGACGGCGCTGACACGAGGTTCTTACCTTTTAACATGGGCGACGACGGCGCAGCCGGAAATCCCATCAATCCGACCAGCGACGCGAAGACATCCTACTTCTGGGAACGCATTCTCGAACGCGAGACGTGTCTGGATATCATAGGCCGCTTTGTGCATCTGGAGTCCAAACAAGTTACGCGCGACGACGGACGCCGGGAGACGCGCGAGACCATCGTCTTTCCGCGCTTCCACCAGTGGGACGCCGTCACGAGGCTCACCGAGGACGCCCGCGAGAAGGGACCCGGGCACGAGTACCTCATCCAACACTCCGCCGGTTCCGGAAAGTCAAACTCCATCATGTGGCTCGCGCACCGGCTGGCGTCGCTGCACAACGACAAGGACGAAAAAGTCTTCCACTCCGTCGTCGTGTTGACCGACCGCAACGTGCTAGACACGCAACTCCAAGGTACGATAGCCGGTTACGCCCATGCCGCCGGATTAGTAAAACCCATTACCAGCAAGGGCGATGCGAAATCCACGAAGCTTGCAGAGGCGCTACAGAGCCCAGGCGGTATTATTGTGGTGACGCTTCAGACATTTCCGTTTGTTCTGAAGCAACTCGAAGACGCCAAGAAGCTGCAAGGCAAAGCATACGCTGTCATCGCGGACGAGGCGCACTCCTCGCAGACCGGGGAAGACGCAAAGGAACTGCGAGAGATTCTGGGGCTCAGCGAAGACGAACCGGAGGCAATCATCGACGCGGAGGACGTGCTCGCCGCCAAAATGGCGAAGCGCGCGGCATCGAAGAATCTCAGTTTCTTCGCGTTCACGGCGACACCGAAGGCCAAGACCATCGACATCTTCGGTACCATCGGCCCGGATGGCAAAAAGCGCCCGTTCCACACGTACACGATGCAGCAGGCCATCCAGGAGGGGTTCATCCTTGACGTCCTCCAGAACTACACGACTTTCAAGTTCGCCTACAAGCTCGCGACCGGCGATCCGAAGGCCGGCGATAAGGTTGTGCCCAAAAGCGAAACCGCAAAAATCATCAGCCGCTACGTGCGGCTACACGACACGAACGTTGCGCAGCGCATTGCTATCATAGTCGAGCACTTCCGCGAAAGCGTCCAGCATCTGCTGAGCGGTAAGGCTAAGGCCATGATCGTGTGTGACTCGCGCAAAGCTGCTGTCAAGTACAAGATCGCAATCGACAAGTATATCGCGGAGCAAAAATACAGGAACCTAAAGACGTTGGTGGCGTTCTCGGGTGAAATTGTGGACGAGGGCGAGTGGCCAGGACAGAAGTTCACGGAATCCAGTATGAACCGAATTCCCTCGGCGGCAATTCCTGAGGAATTCGCGACAGACGAATACCAGGTGCTCCTCGTCGCAGAAAAGTTCCAAACGGGCTTCGATCAGCCGCTGTTGTCCGCGATGTACGTGAACAAGAAGCTCGCCGGCATCAACGCGGTCCAGACGCTCTCGCGACTCAACCGCACGTACAAGCGCGGGCCCGTAGAAAAGACGACGACATACGTGCTTGACTTCGTCAACGACGCGAGCGATATTCTTGACGCATTCAAACCGTTCTTTCGCGACGCATACCTCATCGAGAACGCGGACCCGAACCAAATCCTGGACATCCAGGCCACCCTGGATGCATTGGGCATCTACGGACAGGAAGACGTTGATCGCTTCATAGAGGCGTACGTCACCGCCATCCGCTCGAAGAACGCCTCGCACACCAAACTGAAAGGCGCGCTCGATCCTGTCGTCAAGCGGTACCACGATTGGGTCGCCGCCGCCAAAGCCTCAAAAAACGACGAGGAAGTCGAGAAGACGGACCTGTTCCGCAAAAACATGATCGAGTTTGTTCGCGCGTACAACTTTCTATCGCAAATCTACAACTACGGCGACACCGAGGTCGAAAAGCGGTCATTGTTCTACTCGCACCTTGCGCGTTTGATCCATCAGGATCGCGATGAGGCAATCGTCGACGCTTCCGCTGTGTTCGCAACGCACATTGCAAACCGAAAGACGTTTGAAGGCCGCCTCAGCCTCATGGTCGGACAGGAAGGCGTAAAGCCAACGAGCGCGATCGGTAACGCGAAGGCGCGCCAAAAGCAGTACGGCCCACTCGCGGAAATCGTCACGCTGCTAAATGAACTGTTTGGCTCTGAAATCAAAGAGGAGGACAAGATCGCTTTGTTGTTGCCGTTCGACACGATGATGGATGGGAATGAAACGGTGCGCACGCAAGCCGAACACAACGACGTCGAACAATTTCTTAACGCTGGCGACTTTTCCGATGCACTAAAGGGCTCACTTCTCGAAGCTCAGGATACCGTAGAAGACAACAACGCGCAGCAGACCGAAGTTATCAAAGAGATGGTCGGACGCCTATTCGCCGACCATGAAAGTCTCGACCGCTTCATGCGAGCGTACGGAACGTACTATCACAGAAAAATCAACACCGAAAAACGCAACTCTGAACAGGGCTTTGCGTGACCAGCCGCCCAAATGAGATGCAAATGAGCAATGATACCGTCGAGAGCGTACAGCGAGATAAATCCTTGCGTCCAAAGCAGGCGCTGCTGGTTGTTTTTGGCGATATCGACTTTCCGCGGAAAGTGCGCGCGGATAAGGTCTATGAGTACCTTACGTCACGAAATGCGTGGTTTGTCTCTAGGCACCCGCGCGGCTTCGAGCCCGCCATGCCAGTCCTGTTCTATCAAAGTGGCATTGGGTTTCGTGGCACCGCCGTGGTCGACGCGGTCGGTAAAACATCTCAGGATGACCGCAAGGAGTACGGGTTGATACCACTTGACGCGTATCCCACGAAGATTATCCTTCGCGATTTACATACGTTCGCTAGTCCCGTTGATCCTCGGCCGTTGTTGAGGCACCTTTCTTTTGTAACAAACAAGGTTTATTGGGGTCACTCTTTCCGAACGTCTCCGCGTTTGATTCCGGGATCCGACTACCAATTGATTACGAGATCAAAGGCGGCATTGACGCATTGACGGATGGCGACGTCTCCTTAAGCCGCTGTTGCCTTAATACCCACAATGTCGCTCGCACGTTTTGCCCGATTTTACAGCGCTGGCTTCGCGGACTGCTCGGCTCCGATCAGCGCAAGGCCCGCACGACGCTCAAGGTACTGCTCGACTAAAGCATCGTCGTGCGCGACGCAATTTTCAAACCGGCCCGATAAGCGCCATGAACAATGTTGCCGCAAACAAACGCGGATTGTACGACACTCCTTAAGCCTGGCAATATGTCCGGAATGCGGCGCATTCACTTCCTTGGGCTATAAGAACAGTCCCGATGAGCTAATTTGGCGGGTTACCGTCCGCACAGTGCCCCTGTACTTCCCAAACTGGGAGGCATTCATACACCGTAGCCGCGCGAATGTGGTGCGCCGCCCCAATACGCGCCCATTCACGAGCGCCGCTCTCCGTGCGGTGCCACGACTCGAAACGACACCTGCGTTCTGGTCCGTCTACGCGGGATGGCACCATTACGGCGAAAACGCAACTACTGGGGGTCACGCGGGTTCCCTGTGATGCAGCACCCGACAATGGATTCGGACTATGCAGTGGCTGTGTGCAGTCATCTTCATGACGTTCCATTGATAACCCGTTTCTACACGTCGTTACGCGCCATGTCTTTCGCGACTTCTGTACTGCATGTTATACGTCGGCGGGTCGAGCAGCCCAGGCATAGACGGAGGCGTATACTTTTGACCAGTTAGCCAGAAGGCGACGCGGGTCAGCAGTACCGTAAGGCACATCAATACCATCGTAGTGCGCCGCGAAAGCCGCGTGAAGGCTTTACCCCGTCGTTCGTGCGTTAGAATGGTGACGATTGCTGTTTGTACGGCGTCGGGTTTGCTACTATTGTACTTAGGGAGACGGACACGTGAACGATGTTAATTCGCCGGTGTACGCCGTGATGGTCCCAATCCAAAAGGATGGACTCGGAGACTGGAACGACCCCGACATACCAGTTTGGTTTTACGACGAGAACGCCGCTCGTGAATGGGCCACGAGATGGGCGCGAACGCGTGCGGGCCTTGCAATAGTCTATAGATGCGTGCCAATTGTCGATATCCGGCTGCGCCAACACCCCGCATTTGAGGAGCGCCGATATGGAAAGCCGGGCTAGGATAGCCGGCCACGAATTACAGGAGAATCACGACGGCGGACCAGAGGTGCTCTACGATCGGGCTCCAATGCGCGCGTAACTGCGTGGGGCGGCAGCCGGGCTCAAACTAGGCGGCGGCGCAGATCCAGACATTCGCGGGCTTGCCGCTGTCAACTCAACCTCACCTTATCTGTCTTGGTTACGAATCCGCGGTTCCAAGGAATTTGCCTCACTGGTCTTGTGTCGCTGGCCGCGGAGGAAAAGTCGTACATGATCAGCGCCAGCGCACGCGGAGCAGCGTGCGACGGACGGCATGAATTCTGGTCATGTCTGCATCGAGATGCGCGTTCGGGGCGCGGTCGACTCGCGTCTCAGTGTTGTTCAGGAGCCGCCATTTCAACGTAACGCGATTGGCGTGCGGTCCGGCTACGCAGCTATATCAACGCTAAGAAGCTTTGGGTGTGCCGAAGATATGTCAATTCCGTCCTTCGCTATAGCAGCGACAACGCCAAGATCTGCGCGATCTGAGGCGATATCAGGCACATTAGTGCGCCACCGTGGCAATGGCATTCGCAAACAGCGCGAGAGCGACGTTTCCGCCGCTCAACCGCTGCGCCATTATGCCGGAACCGACGGTGGTGGCCAGCAAAATCGCCATCCCGACCGCTTCCGCTACGGCGCCCGTTGGGTGATTCCGTGCCGTGTTTCGCATTGGTCGCACACTTCATGACCAAAGATTAAGCTGGTGCCCGCTTGCAGACCAGGGAACGCCCCGGAAAACTGGCGTGCGGAAGTCATTAACTCAAGGAGACCTAATGGGGGCGCGAAGTGGGGTTTACGCGGGGGTATTGATAGGGGTATACTGCGAGTAGAAGACGCCCGGGACGGGCGCTACCCGAACGGAGGAAACGGCAATGTCGCCTTTGACGCTCCCGCCGGCACAGGCCGATGAGATAGAGGAGGTCATTGATCTTGGGGCAGACGAGGTTGTTCGTCAGTTGAGTGCTGCACTCAGCCGCGCGATCGTCGCACTTGTCGCTGGCGTAAGCGAAACCAAACTCGTCGGTAAATGGGAGCGCGGCGCCGTCACACCGCAGCACGACCGCGAATTGGCGCTAAAAACAGCACTGCAGATCGTGCGCATTTTGCAGCCCCGCTATCGAAATCGCTCGATTGTCACCTGGCTGTGCGGCGTGAATCCACGTCTCGACGGCACATCGCCAGCCGAGATACTCTCCGCGCTTGCAACGCACTACGATCCGGAAAACGTGCGGCGCATTCTGAATGCGGCGACGGCGTTCGCGACTCGGTAACACACGTTGACCTTTGTCCTTCCGTCGCCGCCCCGTCTATATCGTGTGAACTTTGGTCCAAATGTGCGGTTACGAGATTGGTCGGCGGCGCGCGTTAAGGATCGTCTTGGTCTATTGACGTTCGGCCACCGCTGGGACGATCCGCAGCGTAAGTTTCGCTCGCTCTATCTTGGCGATAGTGACACCGGCGCAATGGTCGAGGTGTTGCAAGATTTGATGCCTCACCCGGTAACGGTGCAGCGCGCTCGAGCGTTAGTGCTCGAACCCGGTGAGGAACCACCACCGGTAGGCTCAATAGACCCGCAGTTCTTCGAGGACAACTACTTGTGTACGTTGTCCGCTGAAGCGAACGGGCATTTCATCGACGTCCTGAACGCCGACATCATTAAGATCATGAACGACCAGCACGGCGCGCTGCTTCATGCACTGCATCTTCCGCTTATCACCGCAGACACGATGAACGGCTACGACACGGAAGTAACGCAAGCCGTTGCGCGCACAGTCTACGAAGGCAATTACGACGGCATCATGTGTATGTCGAAATTCGGCATGCCGCACGTCAATTGGACGATTTTCGAAACCGGCTTTGAAACGCATGGATTGCGCCATTCTGTAGAACTCGCGGCGCCCGCCGAACAACTATCGGCAACGCATCCGGCTGTGACGCAAGCTCTCGCTACGTTTGGCGTGCAAATCGATCCGGCCGACGGCATGCTGTACCCACTGTCCGGCGCCTCGTTGCCGCCCATCAAGTAGGCTACAGATTCTCCTGCGATCGAGCGCCTTCGGGAAGACCTGCAATTAGCGACCGCGTGCGCTAGGGCGACTTGTATTACCGCAGAACCACCGCCGCATGATAGCAATATTTGGGCAAGGTTCTCGCCACATCGGGTGGCTCAACGAGAGCAACGGGTTCATTTATGACCGGTCGATGCGTGCGAAAGGGTTTGTGCGAGATAAGTACGTCTTCACGTTTCCGAGCGTCGGCTATTACGGTGTTTTCATTGGCGGCGTTTTTCGAGATAGGAGCATGAGCGCGCAGGCGTTCGTAGCTGGCGCTACCGGAAGTGCTACCCCAGCTACTCCCGCCACTCCGGCGACGCCCGCCACTCCGGCTACACCAGCCACTCCGGCAACGCCAGCCACTCCAGCTACCCCGGCTTCGCCTACGGTGAATATGGTCGGGGCGTTCTCCCTTATCGGATAACCCCAAAGACCGCACCCGACGCGCGCGGTGTGCCGTGCGCGCTCGATGCGGGGAGAAAAAGAGGCTGGTAATCGAGCACCCGGTGTCTACCCAAAGTTCTACCTCGTAGTTGCATTAGGTGGCATCAAACCGCATTCGTAAATCCGCGAAATCGCCGAAAATCGGCGAAAAACCGCAGAACCTGCAGCAGCCGGCAGTGCGGAGAAGCGGTTCGATTCCCTTTGGCGCTACCAATACAGCCGCGTGTTTACGCGGCTTGTTTCATTGCGATTTGACGATGTCTGCCTAATCTTTATCGCGAGCGTCGATCGCGTCGGCTGCCGAAGAAAGCGCGGTCACCACGTCGAGCACCGTGCCGTTCGAAAGCGGCTGGATAATATGCAGGAGCGCCAAAGAGGGCAACGCCTTTGCAGCACCGCTGCAGATGATGACGGTAAGTGTTGCGCCACGAAGCGCGCTTCATAAGCTCCCGATGCGCAGCGGCGCGGTGGCTCGAAGTGTCGCAAGCTCGATGGCGGTGTATGCTTCCGCGGCACGTTCGCATAAGCGCTCGAGCGCGGCGACTTCGTCCGGATCGAGCGACGTGGTGTCGCGGTGCGGACCGTATGCCACGAAGCCGTATAGGACGTTCGACTGAAAAATCGGCACGACGATGCCGCCGTTCGCCTCGATCAGCGCCGTATGCTGCTCGTGCCGGTGCAAATCGGAAAGCACGAGTGTTTTCATTTCTGCTTTTAAAAAGCGTACGGCATCGTGGTCGCTTGCAACCGTCGAAATGTTCGACAGGGTCAGCCCGTGCGCGGCTACTCGTTCGAAACCGCCGAGCGCGCGGTGAAAAAGCACGGCGCCGGTTAACCGCAAGCGCGTGACCGGCGCACAGACGAGTGCGTCGTTGACCGCGTCGTTCCTTTCTGCGAACGGCAGCGTCCGCGCAAGGCGGTGCAGGTATAGTTCTGCTTCGTGTTTGTGGCGGAAGAGCAAAAAGTCGACGACGTACTCCATCCAGCCGTAGGCGCGATGCAAGACGAATCCGACCGCAATCGTCAGCGCCGCCTCAATCGCCATCGCCACGCGCACTTCGTGCATGTACGCGCTCATCGCCCAGTCGATGAGTCCAATTACGGCGACAACCATCGTGGTAAGCACCGCGTAGACCAGCGTGCGGCTGATCACGAAGCGCACGTCGATGATATGCCGCTTGAGAATCGCGTACATGATAACGACCGGGACGACGATGGTGAGATCGGCGGCGGCTGTTGTGACAGCGTTCGCCCAGGTGCCGGCCGGTTCTTGAATATTTTTCACGTAGGTCATGACTGCGCCCCAGATGAGCGCAAAAGCGACCCATGCAAGCCGTGCGCGTTCGTCTCGGTGCGCTTCGAATAGCCGAGCGACCACGGCCAACACCGCTGCTGCGGCAAAAAATTCGTTAAACGCGCCCCCGGCGGTAGCCGGCGTGTTGAGCGAGTGCCAAAACGACCTGGTGCACGCATAACCCACGTACAACGCGCCGACGGCGCTCGCGCTCAGAAAGATACGACGGCGCCAGCCTTGCGGCACGCCGTCACCGGGCACGCATAAAGCGAAGAGCAGCAGCGCGACGGCCGAAGCAGCGATCGTTACATTATCGAACACGAGCGCCAGCCGATACAGCAGCGGC
>DATEHZ010000146.1:0-5696 GCA_035279385.1 Vulcanimicrobiaceae bacterium
GTTCAAAATTGCCGTCGATGCCGGTAACGGCATGGCGGGCGAAACGGTTCCGCACGTCTTCAAACACCTGCCGTGCGAGGTGATTCCGCTGTACTTCGAACTCGACGGCAGTTTCCCGAACCATCCCGCAAGCCCGATCGAGCCGGAGAACATGGTCGACTTGCAGGCCGCGGTCCGCAAGCACCAGTGCGATCTCGGCGTGGCGTTCGACGGCGACGCGGACCGCATGTTCATCGTCGACGAGAAAGGCGATCTCGTCGACGGCAGCACCGTGACCGCGCTCGTAGCGCTCAATACGCTCAAGCGCCATCCGGGCGGCAAGATTCTCTACAATTTGATCTGCAGCCGCAGCGTGCCCGAACTCATCGCAAAAAACGGCGGCATCCCCATTCGTTCGCAAGTGGGACACTCGCTCATCAAAGCGACGATGCGTGAAGAAGACGTTATCTTCGGCGGCGAGCACAGCGGGCATTTCTATTTCCGCGAGAACTGGTACGCGGACTCCGGTATGATCGCGCTCATGGAATGTCTGGAACTCTTCAGCGAGGCCGGCAAGCCCGTCAGCGAGGTCATCGCGCCCATCGACACGCGCTTTCGCTCCGGCGAAATAAACAGCACGGTGAAGGACATCCCGGCAAAACTCAAAGAGATCCAGGAGCGCTTCAAAGACGCGGAGATCGATCATCTGGACGGCATCACGATTTCTTATCCGCACTGGTGGATGAACATCCGCCCGTCCAACACCGAACCGCTGCTGCGCCTGAACGTCGAAGGCGACACGAAGGCATTGATGGAGCAGCACCGCGACGAAGCGCTCGCACTCATAAGAAACTGATCGACGAACAGGCCCTCGCGCGATACGACGAGACCCGCTCGGCGGTTCTCGAACGGATTCGCGCCCTCGAAGCGCTCGCAGGGCCCGAGCATCAGCAGGCCATCGCAGCCGCGCGCGAACGCTTGGAGCGCGCGACGTTTCTGCTTGCCGTCGTGGGCGAATTCTCGAGCGGCAAGTCCTTTCTGCTCAACGCGCTGCTCGGGAAGTTCCGTTACGAGCAGATGGCCGGGCGCGAGCAGATCGTCGGACTTCTCGCCACGGACATCAACCCGTCGACGGCGACGATCACGGAACTCGAATACGCTCCCGAGAGCCAAGCGTACGCGTATCACGAAGACGGGCGCGTCGAACGCGTGCCGCTCGACCGCCTCTCGCAATTCGTCGCCGTCGCGTCGAGCGTGGGAGACGCCGGAGCGATACACCATGCGGTGAAAGACGAAAAGGACGCGCCCGCGCGCGTCGTCGTGAAAGTCGATTCACCGTTTCTGCGCCGCGGCTTGCGTGTTGCGGATACGCCGGGTCTGGCATCGATCAATCCCGCGCACCGCCGGGCGACGCTGCAGTTCTTGCCCAGCGCGGACGCCGTGCTCTATCTCATCGACACGCAGCAGCCGTTCACCGAAGGCGACGCGTCCTTCTTGGGCATCATCCGCCAGCATCTCGATACGATTTTCATCGTGCAAACGAAGATCGACCTGTGGGCCGGGCCGGGCGAAGGCGGCAAAGCGGCCTGGGAATCGGCTCGCGATCGCATTTCGAAACTCGCCGCAATCCATGCGCCCGGCACCTACGTCTACGCACTCTCCGCGCGTCAATACGTGGAGGGCACGCTGCGCGGCGAACCGGATCTCGTCGAGCGTTCGCAATTCCCGCAGTTCGTTTCCGCACTCGACGCATCGCTGGTGCGCAACAGCGGCCGCGCGCGGCTGCGGCGCGCACGCGACCAAGCCGCGCTGGCCGCAACCGACAGCATCGAGCGTATCGAGCGCGACGTTGCCATGCTCGCACTGGGCGAAGCGCAGCTGCGAGCGCGCCGCGCGGCGGCGGAGCCGCAGATCGCGCAGATGCGGCAATTCACCGGCGAAGCCCGTGCGCGTGCGCTGGCGGCGTCCGCGCGCATGGCAGCGGCAATAAACGAGCGCGGCGCGCTGCTTGCCGACGAAGCGGAACACGGCCTCACGCAGGCCTTCGACACCGCCGACATCGCGCGGCTGCGCGATCGAGCGCGCTTGCACATGCTGGTCGATCGCACGCTGGGCGAGACCGTCGAGCTCTTTGCATCGCAGGTTTCGGGCGCCGTGTACGCCGAGTACGAGCGCGAACTGCGCGCGGCGCAAGAGCGCCTGCCGATGCGCTTTTCGTTCGGAGCTTCGGCCGCTGCGGCGTTCGGATCGAGCGGACACGGAAGCATGTGGTTCGACGATCCCGAGCGGGCGCTGTGCGCCACCATCGTGCTCGAAGCCATCGGCGGTCCCGCAATCGCGCTCGTTCACCGCGTTGCCATGCGATTCGCCTCGGCGCAGCCGGGCGCGTATATGAAACGCGAACTGACGGCGGATCTGCGCGCGAGCATCTGGCCGGAATTTCGCGAAGAAATGCAGGCGTTCGCCGGCGAAATCGCGGCGAAGATCGCGGGTATCGCGCACGCCTATGCCGGCGCGCTCGAAGACGCCTTCGAGCACGCGCGCGATGCGGCGGCGGGGAGCGTCGATCGCGCGCTCGAAGCGCATGCCTCCAGCACGAACGTGCAGCAGAGCGTTGCCGCGATGCAAGACCGCAAGACCCAGATGCAGGCGATACTGCACGATATCGACGCGCGTGTCGACGCGTTTCTCTCGCACGGTGAGGAGATCGCCGCAGCCGACGCAGGCGCGGAAGCCGTGCGCCGATCGCACGTCGCCGCGCAGTTCGATCGAGAAGCGTATCAGCGCGGCCTGCGTCCGCAGCGCTGGCGCGTCGCCGTGCTGGGAGCGCTTCGCCGCGGAAAATCGAGTCTCATCAACGCATTCGCCGGTCATCGCGTGCTCTCCGATGAAACGGCAGGCGAGATCGCCTACCCCGTGCACGTGCGCTACGGCGAAAAGGAAGGCGCGTTCGCGCTTCAGCCGGACGGCGTCTGGCGCGAGATCGAAATCGAGTCCGCGCTCGAGGAGGCAACGCGCAATCCCGTGCTCATTCTCACGCCGTGGAACCTGCCGCGCGAACTCGTGCTCGTGCACGCTCCCGCGTTTGACGCGGGCGATTCAACGCTCGAAGATATTTGCATGGTCACCGCGCGCGCGTCGAGCGAGGTGCTTTGTCTTTTTTCGCGCCAACTCTCGGACCGCGAACTCTCGCTCTACGAGCGCGTGGCGCAACTCGGCAAGCCGATGATGTTCGCGCACACGCTCGCGGACAACGAGACGCCGTCCGAACGCCGCCACGTCGTCGAATTGGCGCAGCAGTATCTGGGGGAGCGCGCGATCCCCGTGCAGCGCATCTTCACGCTTTCCACGCTCGAGTACGCGCAGGCCAAGCGCGAGCAGCGCGCGCCGGCGGGATGGAACGAACTCGACGCGCTCGTGTCGACGATCTCCGCCCACGCCGAGGAGCATATGGCTCGTCTGGAGCGTTTGGAGCGCGCTCAGCGTGCGCAGGCGCAAAGAAGCGAGCCGCCGGACGCGCCGTCCGCGGCCGAGAAACCGCGCGGATTCTTTGCACGCTTGTTTGCCCGGTAATGGGGACCGGGCCCATGGAGCGCGAATGAACGTTTCCGGCATTATGGCTTCCCGACCAAAAACTGACCGCTTCACCCTGGGCCCGGCAACGATCGCACATGGCGACGGGTCCTCAACCTACGGCCGTATCGTCGTCGAGAACGGCCGCATCCGCGAGATTCTTGCAGCCGACGGGCCGAGCGATTTTCGGCTCCCGCCGGGCACGCACGTCGCACCCGGACTCATCGACGTTCATACCAACGGCGCCGGCGATTTTTTATTCAACCGCGATCAAGGCTACGCCGTTCCGGTGGCCGCAGTCGAGTACGCGCGGCAAGGTGCGACGGCGTTTGTCGCCGGCATCATGACCGCTCCGTGGGAATCGATGCTGCACGCGGCCGGTGAAGTCGTCGAAGCCGCGCATCAGTTGGAAGAAGACGAACCGCGCGGCGCTCGCTGTCTGGGCATCCATTTCGAAGGACCGTTCCTCAATCCGAAGTTTCGCCGCGTGCACCAGCAGCAATGGGTTATTCCCGCCGACACCGAGCACGCGCGCGCACTCGTCGAAACGTGCAAAGGCGCGTGTCTCATGGTGACGATGGCGCCGGAGGTCGAGGGCGCAACGGACGCCGCGCGCGTATTCCTCGAGCACGGCGTGATCTGTTCGGCGGGACATACGTCGGCACGCTATCGCGAAGGCATGCTCGCCATCGGTCTAGGGTTTCGCTCGCTCACGCACGCGTTCAACGCGATGCCGCCGCTCGATCATCGCGATCCGTCGATTCTTGCGGCATTCATACAAGATCCGCGCACGTTCGTTCAGCTCATCTGCGACGGCCACCACGTCGCGCCGGTGATGGTGGACATCCTGCATCGCACGCTGGGCGACCGCATCGTGATTGCGACCGACAACATGCCGCCGGCGGGCCCCGGCTATCATATCGAGGGCGGTGTGATGCGCGCGGAAGACGGCACGATTGCCGGCAGCGCGCTGCGCATCGACGAAGGCGTGCGCAACTACATGGCCTACACCGAGCTGCCGTTTGCGAAGGCGGTCGTTGCCGCAACGCACGCGCCGGCAAAGCTGCTCGGATTGGATCGCGAACTCGGGCGCATAGCGCCGGGATTGCGCGCCGATCTTTCGTTTTGGGACGAAGAGTTCACCGTCGTCGGCACGATGGTTGGCGGACATACCGTCTTCGGCGAAGTCTGCACTCCGGCGGCGGCTTAATACTCCTCGTAGTAGTTCAAAACCGGTAACGACGACGGCGCGACGTACGTCGGGCCGATCTCGAGCCACACCGTCGTGTGAGAATGCAGGCCGATATACCGCGGGCTGCCGGTGTACAGTTTGTAGTACGAGCGGGCGATCTGCGTCGTCTTGAGCGGCACTTGCGCGATGTACGTGCGCACCGTGCCGGTATACGGACCGATCTGCGTTGGTGAGAGCGGCATTCCCCACACGTCAAAGACGTTCCAAAGCGTATACAGATTCGTCGACGGCGACGCGCTTTGCGGCGATTCGATGTGCACGACGCCCGATGCGTCATGGGTGTGCGTGTAGTAGTAGCACGACGCACTCTCCGTCCAATTCGGGATTCCCTGATACGTGACGTCCGCGCCGGGGTTTTTCATTCCGACTCCGTCGGGAAATGCGGGATGACGCCCGTTGATGAGGATCCCCACGAACGCGTGCACGTGATAGGTCCCGGCCATCGTCGTTTTGCACGGAATGTTGTCGACGGTTTGACCTTGCCCGCCGTGCGACGTGTCGCCGTCGCTCGGTGAGAACGAGTTGTCCGTGCCGAAGATCTCTCCGGACCCGATCGTCTGGCTGGCGGGAAGCGACATCGTCGTGAGAAATCCGCCGGAACTTTGATCGCTCGTCAATGGAAGCGCGGAGAAACTGCCGGAGTGACCGGCGCACGCCGCTAAAACGGCCGCGCCCGCGAATGCTGCAGCAAGACGGTACTTCATGCGCCCACTGTATTGCGCCCAGAGCCCGCCCATCGTGAGCGCATCGTCCAATCTCCCTAGGCCTATGGTCCCACCAACCCCGACAAGCCCCAGCCCCCCATCACGGCCAGGCCCGTCGCACCCGCGTCATGGTGAGCCCGTCGAACCACCCACCGAGCCCGCCGAGGCTCGTACCCCCTCGTCATGGT
>DATEHZ010000147.1:0-15878 GCA_035279385.1 Vulcanimicrobiaceae bacterium
GCAGATCGAGAGCGGGCGGCGGCTCGTGCGCGCCGGCGTCATCGTCGGGCTGTGCGCCTCACTCGTCGCCGTATTTCCAACCGGCGATCGCAATAGCGCAGACGTCACACGCCATCAGCCTGCCAAACTCGCAGCGATGGAAGGGTTGTTTCAATCGGCCCGCGGTGCACCGCTCGCGATTCTTGGAATGCCCGACACCGAGCACGAAACGCTCATCGATCCGCTCTACGTGCCCGACGTGCTGAGTTTTCTCGCCTATGGAAACTTCCGGGCAAACGTCGATGGACTCTCGTCGTATCCGAAAGATCTGCGGCCGCCGGTAGAACTGACGTACTATGCCTACCACGTGATGGTTGGTTTGGGCACGATCTTCACGGCAATCATGGCGCTCGCCGTGCTGCTGCTGGTGCGGCAGCGCCTGTACGGGAGCCGCTGGATGCTGTGGGCGCTGATGCTCGCGATGCCGTTTCCGTACATCGCCAACGAAGCCGGTTGGATGGTCACCGAGGTCGGGCGCCAGCCGTGGATCGTCTACGGCCTGATGCGCACCGCTCAAGCCGCTTCGCCGACCGTCGTCTCGGGCGAGACGATTTTTACGACGATCGGATTTGCCGGGATGTACTTCTTGCTGGGCGTGACGTTTCTGCTGCTCGTCCTGCGCCAGATCGCGCTCGGTCCGGAATGAACGTCGCCGCATTCGTGCTGCTCGCCGGCATGCTCGGCGCGTACGTGATTCTCGACGGCTACGATCTCGGCGTCGGAGCGATCCATCTGCTTTTCTCGCGCGACGATAGCGAACGCAGCGCTTCGTTCGAAGCTATTGGGCCGTTCTGGAACGGCAACGAGGTGTTTTTGATCGCGTCCGGTGCGGTGTTGTTCGCGCTTTTTCCGCGCGCGTATGCTGCGGCGTTCAGCGGGTTTTACCTGCCGTTCGTCATCGTGCTCTGGCTGCTCATGGTGCGCGGCATGTCCATCGAGCTGCGCGGGCATTTCACGAGCGATCTGTGGCGCGGATTCTGGGACGTCGCCTTCTGTCTTTCGAGCGCGCTGCTGGCATTCGTTCTCGGCGTCGCGATCGGCAATGTCGTTCGCGGCGTTCCCCTGAATGAAGCGGGCTATTTTGCGGGCACGTTCGGCTTTCTGCTCAACGGATACGCGCTGGCCGTCGGCGCGCTCTCGTTGTTTGCGCTCGCAATGCACGGCGCGGCATTCTTGTGGATGCGCGCCGATGCGCGATACCATGCGCGCGCGCGGCGGTTCGTGCGCGCGTCGCTCGCGATCGCGGGCGTGCTCTTCATCGGAGTAACGGCCGCAAGCCTGCACGAGCCCCGCGGCGGCGCACACGCCGTACTCTGGATCGCACCCGCGATCGCGCTCGCCGCGCTCTTCGCGGTGGGATTCGCCAAAAACGGCACGCAAGCGTTAACGGCGTCGTCGGTGTTTCTGCTGGCGGTCATGGCGAGCGCCGCGCAAACCATCTTCCCCTACGTGCTGCCGGCGCTGGCGTCCGGCCGCGGAATCGACATCTACAACGCCGCTCCGAACGCGTACTCGGTGGGAACGGCCTTCACCGCGGCGATCATCGGCGTTGGCGCCGTCCTGGCGTACGGAACGATTGCCGCAGTGCGCCTGCTTCGCGCACGCGAATCGGGATAAAAAAGCGCCCGGCCGCATGCCGGGCGCTTTTTTATTTGGCCTTCGTTCGCAGCTAATACACGAACGTCCCGATCTCCTGATGACCCCGCGGAAGCTGCAATCCCAAGTACCACAGTTTTCCGCTCGCGTCGAACGCCAAGTCGTGGATGTGATACCCGTCGCCGAAGTAGTCGCGAATCTGCGTGCCGTCGACGGTGATGTAGCCGATCTTCCCTTGACCGGCTTCCTGGCCCATCTCCGCAAACCACATCCGGCCATCCGGTCCGGCAACGATTGCAATCGGTCCGGCGCTGCCGCTCGGTATCGCGAACTCGGTGAACGTTCCGGACGGCGTAACACGCCCGATCTTGCTCGTGCCGAATTCCGTAAACCAAATGTTGCCGTCGGGTCCCGCAGCCAGACCATACGGCGCCGCTTTGCTCGACGGTATCGGATACGACGCCAGAATCTGTCCCGTAGTGGAAACTTTGAGAATCGCGTTGTTTCCTTGGTCGGTCATCCAAAGATTTCCGTCGGCCCCTGGCGCGATTGCAATGACCCTGGTATTGGCCGGGACCGGATATTCGGAAACTTGACCGCTCGGCGCGATCCTGCCGAGCACGTTATTTCCGAGATCGGAGAACCATACGTTACCGTCCGGGCCGAGCGCAACGCAAACCGGAACCGCAAACGCGCCCGGAAGCGTGTACTCCGTAATCGTACCGGAGGTCGTGATCTTGCCGATCGCGTTATTTCCTTGCTCGGCGAACCACAGATTGCCGTCCGAACCGGTGACGATGCCTAGCAGTTGGGAACCCGGATTGGAAACCGGATAATACGTCATGCTGCCGTCGGGAGCGACCTTGATAATCTCCGAATACCCCGTCGCGGCAACCCACATGTTGCCGTCCGGTCCCTTCGTGATGTTCCACGGACCCGGACCGCGCGGAAAAAATCCCGGCGCGTTAGCGGGCACGTAACTGTTCAAGAACTGCGGGATCGGCGCAAACGTGGAGGTTGCGGAGCTTACTCCCGACATCGAAGCAGTGATTGTCGCGGAGATGAACGGCGCCGCTGCGTTGTACGTGAGCGTCGCAGCCGTCGAGGAGTCCGCGATGGTCGCCGTCGAGAGCACCGTCGCTCCGCTCGTATCGCTGTCCTGCAGCAAGACATTTGCAGGATACGGACCGAGCACGACGTTGCCGTCCGCGTCGAGAGCGCTGACTACCACGTTCACGGTAGCCGCGGTTCCGACCGGCGGATACGGATTCGAGAGCGCCACTTTGATACTCGCGATCGTTCCCGCGACCGCGACGTTTACTGTGGCGGGCTGCGTCGAAATAGCGGCTGCCACCGTTCCTTTCGCGATCGCGTTTCCTTTTGCATTAGCCTGGTCGTACGCCGTAATCGTAAATACGTCGTTACCCGTCGGAGCGGTAATCCCGATCGTACACGTGCGGCCTCCGCCGGCGGCAGATTTACAGAATGACGACGTTGCAGAAACGTCCGCAGTCGTCAGCACTTGCGTACCGACCGCGATCGTAACGGACTGCGTGCTGGCGGAGAAATCCATCGGACGCGCAGAACTCGTCCGCCGCGATGAAGCAGCCGTAGTGCCAATCGCCGGAATTTGAATAACGAACTGCGCGTTCGGTGTCTGAACCGGCGCCGGCGACGAGGACGGAGGGGCCGGCAACGGTCCGGTTCCCGCCGATCCGCCGCCGCCGCACGCGGCGAGTAGTGCGGTGAGAGCGCATGCGAGCGTGAAGCGTGTATAGCGCGCGATCATTGTCCGACCACCGCCTTGATGAGCGCGCGTGCATACGGAACGCCGATTCCTGTAACCAAGTCGTATCCTTTCCCGGCCGAATATCCCGGACTCGTCGGGCTCGGGCACGGTGTCGCGGTTGGAATGCAAACCATGGAATTCTCGCCGTACAGCACGTCGTAAAACGTGTTCGCGTACGTGCTTGCATTTGCGTAAATCTTATAGAAGTACGCGTTCGGATTTCCTAAACGATAGGAAACGGGTCCGCTCGCCGTCGCACAACTCGCGGATTGTTTGCAGGCTTGCAACACGAGAGCCCACATCGCCGCGGCCTGCGGCGCGGCGACGCTCGTTCCGCCGACTGGCTCCACTACCTGTTTTCCGGAGAATGCGCTGCCGCCGTACAGAAGAGCGGCAACACCCGTTTTTCCGTCCGCGTCGAGCGCGATGTCCGGCACATTACGCGTCGATCCGTTCATGCCGGCCGCCCCTTGCTGATACTTGGAAAGTGGGAAATACGCCGAGACACCGCCGCCGGATCCGCCGAACCCCTGCGTTGTTAACGTACCCCAGCCCGTTACGCCGCCGACGAGTTGCCCCGCGGAGTTGAGCGGCGTATTCACACCGCCGACGCTCACGACGTTCGGATCGGTCGACGGGTATTGTACGCAGACCGAATTCGGATTGGGCACGTTGAAATTCAGGCAGCCTTCCGCGCCCGAATCTCCCGACGAAACGAATATCGCGATACCTTCACTGGCGAGCGCGGCCATCTCGAGCGGCGTGATGCCGGTTCCCGAGGCGTTGAACGACATGCCGACGTTCGCAGTTTCCGGGCCGCCCCAACTTAAGGACAGCACGTCGGCTTTGTCGTCCGCGATTGCCGTTTGCAACTCCGCATCCGTTTCCAACAAGCCTTGCTCGGGCACGCCGGCGCCGGCCGG
Source organism: Vulcanimicrobiaceae bacterium (assembly GCA_035279385.1). Taxonomy (GTDB): domain Bacteria; phylum Vulcanimicrobiota; class Vulcanimicrobiia; order Vulcanimicrobiales; family Vulcanimicrobiaceae; genus DATGJX01. The sequence continues at coordinate 4,348 of DATEHZ010000147.1, forward strand.
ACATTGCGTGCCGATAGCGCCGCACCCGTCGGCCGGATTGTACGCGAGGTAATATCGAAGATTGGCGTCCGGTGCAAGGCTTGCGAGTTGCTCCGTATCGAGCTGCGTCTCGCCGTCCTCCGGATTGCACGTCGACGTCGGGAAGTACGATGCAAACTGACCGTACGGCGAGTAACACGGCGCCGTCACGGGCGGAGGGGTCGCAAAACCGGTTGCCGCATTTCCCGGCGCGTTCGCGTCGGTCGCGGAGACGAGCGTCACCGAGCCGGAGCCGCCGACGCCGAACATCGACTTGTACGCCGGTACGTCACCCGGATTCAGACCCCCGGTGCCGATGATGCCGGTCGTAACGCCTGCCCCGGTGTAACCGGCCGCGTATGCGCCCGTGTAATCGAACGCCGACGCGATTTGCTGCGGCGAGTAACCGTAGGCAATGCCGTCTCCGGCGCTGCCGGCAACGACGACGTGATTGGTAAAATTCGACGAGTGCATGACGATGTTCACCGCGCCGGTGACGTTTGCCGACGCAGGCGGGTCCGGCGCGCTCACCGGTGCGAGAAAAACGGACGTGCCGTTACGATACCAGGCGAACGTCGTATGCAGCGCCGTCTGCACCTGCGCTTGCGAGCCGGTCACATGCAGGAGCAGCCGCTGCGGCCACGTCGCAACGGAGAGGCCCGCAGACTGAAAATACTTGACGGCCGCATCGTACGTTGTCTGCGAAGCGCCGTACTGTTCGCCGATCTGCTCCGGCGTGATGAAATGCCGGTACATCCCGCTCTTGGGATCGTTGACGTCCTGCGCATAGCGGAGCAGCCCCGCGGCATTCTGCATCTTCGGTATGAGATCGACGCCGATCAGCGGGACGTTCGCGGCGCCGACATACGTCGCGCCCTGCATTGCGGACGCATCGTAGGTAAATGAGGAAGACGCATTTGGCTGCGCCGCGCCGGGCGACGGCTGCGATGACGGCAGCACCGAAGCGCCATGCGCTCCGCCGGAGCACGAGGCCAAAAGCGCCGCTAGTGCAAACGATAATCCGTTACGTACTTTCATTATTGCTGCCTTGTGCGTGAGAGAGCGTGCACTCGTTGGTAGAGCGCGCGAACGTGTTGGGCGTGAACGCCGGCAAGAATCATGCGCGCACGCGCAAGCGATGGACGCGGCGATATCTGCGATTGCGCAGTATCCGAGCGGCGCGCTGCCGCCGACATGGGCTTGAGATTGGCGGACTGGAGCGCGAGCATCTCGCTCACCGTCGTGTCCCGCAGCGGCCGCGCCGAGAACGTGAACGCCGCGGGGCCCTGTCCGCTGTAATCGTAATAGGTCTGCAGGTCGTCGCTCACGACCGCGCAGAGCAGCCCATATGTGGGGCTGGCGTATTGCGTTACCTCGTCGCTCTCCAACTCTCCGAAGACCGGGTCGAGCCGCTTCTTCGTTTCGACGATCTTTTCGACGCTCGCCGACTGGTACGTGGATGCGACTTTGCAAGACGACGGCAATGCGGTCGCGCCTTCGTCAACGTAGGCATCGGATGCAAGAACCGGAGGATCTTGCGGATACCACACCGGCAGCGTGAACGCACCCGCGTGCGGCAGGCCGGGTGGTAAAAGCGCGTACGCAAGTTGGATTTGGCCGCCGGCCGGCGCAGCGACCGTGATGGAACTGTTATTATTTCCGTTGCCTACGAACGGCAACTGATACACGCCGCTCGCGTCCGAGTTCAATTGAACCGACGCGCTTGCGCCCTCCGCGTAGGTGAGATGCTCGTTATACGAACCGTCCGCGGCATAGGTCGAGGTGCTCGCTTCGCCGCCGGGATCTTTCTCCGTATCGGTGCGCGCCGCGCCATTGCTCCATTGCTCGCCGTAGACGCTCGGAAGACGCTCGAGGATGCCGTTGCCGCTCGCCGGTGCGCTTTGGAGCGACACGCCGTTCGAGTCGGTCGACGCCGTTCCAATCTCGGTAACGTCGACGCCGTTCGCCCGCGACGAATTTTGTGCGTACGAAAGGTACGTCTGTGAGGTGAGGCTCGTCGTCCTTAATTGACTTGCGTCGCTCTCTTGAGCGGCGAGCTCCGTAAGGCCGGATTGCCCCGCGAAGGACTGACCAGTCGCAATGGATACGTTCTGCGTTACCGTCTGCTGCGTCGTCGATACCCATGGCGTCGAAGTCGGCTCGGGACTCGCCGAGGGACTCGGCGAGGGCGCGGGCGTCCCGTAGAGCGTGAACGTTTGCGTGAGCGATCCCGTATACGCAAAGGTGTCGCCCGAAGCCGTCGGATTCGGAGCGGGGGTTGCGGTAGGGCTCGAGGTGGGCTGCGTGGGCGGGACGGTCGAATTCGACCCGCCGCCTCCGCAAGCCGAGAGTGCAAAAACGGTCAGCGGTATGGCTAGTAAACCAAAGCGCGCCGTGTCTCGAAGTGACAACGTCGGTATGAACCTCCACGAAAATCGTTCGCAGAGGCTTCACGCGCGCTACGACCCGCTACTGCGCGAAAGAGTGCAAAAAGAGTGCAAATCGCTCCGCGCGGCGGCGCGTTGCGTGGTCGCCGTACGTACGCAGGAACTCATCCGACTTTTTGAAGAGTTGCGACGCAGTCGCGAGTTTGCGGCCGCGGACCAGCGCCTCGAGCGAGATCAGACGCGCCTTTGCTGCCGCAGGGAACAGCGATGCGTCCTCGAGCGCTCTTCCGATGGCGACGCTTACTTCCACCGCCGTGTCGAACTCTTCGCGAGCGAGTAGTGCTTCCGCTTGTGCCATACCGAGCAGCAAATCCGCATGCATCGAGAGTGGGGAACGCATTTTGAGCGCATCGATCTCGCGCAGCACCTCATCGGGGCCCGAGCGCTCGATGACTAACGGCGCCGCCGTCGCGAAGAGCACGGCAGATTGGTCGTATCCGCAGACGTCTTTTGCCATGATGAGTCCGAAATCGATGTACTTCATCGCTTCACCTCGGTCGATGTCTGCGAGGGCGATGCCGTACTCAACCGCGGCCCTGGCGATAGACGGCAGTTGCCGATGACGCTGCAGCAGGCGCAGCGCGTCGTGTAACTCCGAGGCCGAGCGTACCGGATCGCCGCTCAGTTCGTGCGCGATCCTTCCGCGCAGGCGCTGTTGACGTGCGGCCGCGTGCGGCTGCTCCGAACGATCGACGATACGTTCGGCGCGGCGCACGAGCGCTTGCGCACGCCGCCAAGAACCGCACTCGATGCACAGCTCCGCTCCATACCAGAGCAGAATGGCGAAGAGCGTCGCATCCCGGCCGTACATCGTGCGTTCGTTGCCCGATTCCGAGACGACGCGGTCGAAACGCGCGAACGCCTTAGCGACATGCCCCTGCATCCAGTGCAGCGCAATCTCCGATATGGCGATGCGCAGTGCCGACGCCCGGCGCAGCTCTTGATGCTCGGCACTGTCGGCGACTCGGCACATTTGGTCGAACGCCTCGAGCGACTGCCTTATGTTTCCGAGCAGGCGGGCAGTCTCCGCAGCAATGTTCCACACCTCAAGCTCTCTCGAATGGCCGCGCATTTCGCGGACGATGCGCATCGATTCACGCCACACGGCGTCGAAGCGCCCTTGTTCGTAGAGCAGTTGCACGTAATCCAAGTGCATCGAAAGCGCATCGGACGAAGGACCCGCCTCGATCGCAGCCTGCAGCTGCGTTCGCTCCAGCGCCTCGGCAAGCGATAGAAACGCTTCGCGGCGGTCGAGATAAAATTGGCGGCGGGAGATGCCGAGCACTGCGGCAACTTCCTTATGCGACTCCCCCGTGAGATCGCACCGGACCAGGATCTGATAGAGCCGGTAGCGCCGCTCGGAACGCGCCGTCGCGGTAAGACCCGGATCCAGGCTCTCCACCGCGCGAAGGATCCTCGTGCGCAAGCGATCGTACGGCTCGCCGGCGTATGCAGCAAGAAGAGGATTTGCGCGGAGCGCGCCCTCTTCGTCGAGATCGCGTAAGAGTTGTCTAGCCGCGGCGTAGCGAGAGTTACGATCCATGGTCACCTCCGCTTAGATACTGCAGCGTCCATAACTTGACATGCTCGTGCTAAACATCATCGGCGCGGGCGCCGTCCTGGGGTACGATACCGCCATGGCTACCAAGAAATGGTCCGCAAAGGTGATGGAGCGCAGCGACGCACTCGACCTCGAGCAGGGCGTGTTCACGAACAGCGATCCCAAAGCCATCGCGCGTTCGCTCAAGCGGTCGGCAGAGCAAAGCACGCGGCGCAAAGCCGAACCGTTCCGCTCGGCGATGTCGATGCTGAACTTCTTCATCAACCGCGGCGGCAAAAACCTGAGCGCGAAGCAAAAACGCACGCTCGAACGGGCGAAGGACGAATTGCGTATCGCGTTCGGCCGCGAGCCGAAAGGGCGGTCTGCTAGAGGAACAGCGCGCCGAGGCTCGCGGCGCCCAACATCACGGCGAAAAACAGCCAAAAACCGGTCATCGGCACGCGGTTTCCACCGGACTTCGCAACGGAAATAAGCAGCCATTGCGCGCGTGCGACGACCGCGAGAATGCAGGCCGCGAAGAACGCGGCGCCCGGCACGCTGCCGTGCGCGCCCCGCGACCCGGCGGCGATCGCGTAGCCGCCGAAGAGCATGATACCGGCCGTCACGATCGCGACCGCCGGTAAGAACCAGATGGCGAAGCGCGGTCCCCACGTATTCACGACGCCCGTAGCGCCGATATTCAGCGGAACGCGATCCGGCAAGTTCGGATATTCCGCAACCGTGTGAACGACCGTCATCACGACGATCGCCGCCGCCGTGGCCGCCAGGAACGAAACGAGCATCGCTATGGAGTACCGCGGCGTACGGCCGAAGTTTCGAACACCGGTTCGCCGTCGGCCCATGTGGAGAGCACGGCGCAATCGGTAAAGCGCGCGCCGTCGAGCGGATCGCGATCGAGCACGACGAAATCCGCGGCAAATCCCGGCGCAAGCATCCCCGTTTCGTGCTCGACGTGAGCCAGCCGCGCGCCGTTGTGCGTGTACATCGTAACGGCTTGCTCCGGCGTGAGCCGTTCCGATGGCTCGTGATGATCGAGTGCGGCCTGCAGGCCTTCCAGCGGCGACAGATTACACACCGGACTGTCATCGCCGCCGCAGAGCACGGCGCCCGCGCGTTCGATGCGGCCCAGCGCGTTCATCGTACGCATGCGCTGCGTGCCCAAACGCGTTTCGTACATCTGTCCCATTCCGCCCCACAGTTCGTCGAACTGCGGCTGCATCGAAAGATAGATGCCCATTCGCGCGCACGCGTCGATGTGTTCTTGCCGCGCGATCTCGAAGTGTTCGATGAAGTGGCGATTACCGCGTGCGCTCCGCTTCCCGCCGAGCACGCGCTCCCACGTGGCGATGCACTGCTCGATCGCGCGGTCGCCGATGGCATGGACGCCGGCCGAAACCCCGAGCGCCTCGGCGTTCGAGAAGTACACGTAGAGCTCGTCGTCGCTGTACTTCAGTTCGCCGCTGGAACCGGTCGTCGTGAACGGCTCCGTAACGGCGGCGGTACAGCTGCCGATGGAACCATCGAGGAAAACGTCGCCGCCGACGTACGGCAGACCGAGTTCCTGCGCGAGGCGCGCATCGGGTTCGCAGATCTTCGGGTACCATTTGGCTTTCGGCAGATCGCGCAGCGCCGCAACCTCGACGGCATAGTGGTCGCGCGGCAGCCCGACGAGCTGCACGTGCAAATGCAGATACCCGCGCGAGAGCGCCAATTCGACGGCCCGGCGATCCGCATGGCGTTTGAGCGGTTCCGGCAGCGCCTTCATGAAGTTCGACTGCGCGCGCCAGTTCGCTTCGAGAAAGAGCTTGCCGGTCGGCTCGCCGCGTTCGCTGCGCTCGATGCCTTGCGTCTGCGGCGGCAGGTTCAGCCACGCGAACGTCTTGCGGTTGACGATGCACGAATGTCCGTCCACGCGCACCAGCATCGCAAGCGAATCCGGAAAGTTGCGTTCGAGCGGTGCGGCATCGGCCGTTCCGCCGTCACGCCAGAAACTCTCGTCGTATTGTCCGGCGAAAACGAACTCGTCGCGCGGGACGCGCGAAACGGCCTGCGCGAACTCGTCGTACGATCGCGTATTGCCCAGGAACCGTTCGTTCAAGAAGTAGCCCGTGTCGGTCAGGTGCACGTGGCAGTCGGCGAATGCAGGCAGAATCGTCGCACCGCCCATGTCGAGCGTTTCGATGCCCGCACCCGCCTCATTCGGATCGAGCGAGCGGATGCGGCCGCGTTCGAGTATCAGGCCGCCGTGGCGGGAATAGGTGCGGGAGGACGGATCGTAGCGGTAAACGCGCGCATTTTTTAGAACCTGCATAGCCACGGAGTACCATGAAGACACGACACTTTCTTCTCGGAATCGCGGCCGGCTTGACCGCCGGCTACGCCGCGGCGCGTGCGCTGCAAGCGGCGCAACTGCTGAAGGGGGGCAAGCCGGAGACGCGGACGCGCGATGCGGCGGAATATGGCGCGCTCCGGCGCACGCTCGCGCTCGGCGGCATCGCACGTTCGATCGCGGGCAGCGCCGCACTTGCCTACGGACCGGTGGGAGAACGGCTCGAGCGGAGCGTACGCGGTTTACCGCTCTGGGTTCGGCCGGCGGCGTTCGTCGCGGAGGTCTCCGTGCTCGAGGCAATCGCCGAGCTTCCGGTGGATTTCGTCGAGGGGTTCGCCGTGGAACGCCGTTACGGTCTGAGCGATCAGTCCGCTGCGTCGTGGCTTTCCGATCACGCCAAGCAAAGCGCGCTCGGCGGTGCAGTCGCAGCCGTGCTCTCCGGAATCCTCGCAGCGCTTCTGCGCAAGTTCCCGAAATCGTGGCCGTACGTATCGAGCGCCGGCGTATTTCCCCTCCTACTCGTTGCCAACGTCGTCATCCCGCTGTACGTGCTGCCGCTCTTCAATACGTACGAGCCCCTCACCGGGCCGCTCGAAGAGCGTCTGCGCAGACTCGCCGCGCGCTACGGCGTCGGCGATGCCGAGATTCTGCGGATGAACATGAGCAAGCAGACGAAAAAAGCAAATGCGTTCGTCATCGGCATCGGCAACACGCATCGCATCGTCGTCGGCGATACGCTCATCGAGCATTTCCCCGATGAAGAGATCGAGTTCGTCGTCGCGCACGAACTCGGGCACTACGTTTCACGCGATACGTGGCGCATGATCGCGCTCGGCCAAGTGACGGCGATGATCGTGCTGTTCGGCGCATTTTACGCAGATCGCAGCGAGTCCGGCGACGCGCTCAAACTCGCGCGATTGCAGCTCTGGGCGACGCTGCTCTCGCAACTCATGCGCCCCGGGATGTCGGCATTCGCGCGCTCGCGCGAATGGGCCGCGGACCGGTTTGCGCTCGAGGGTACGCGCGCACCGCACGCAGGCGCATCGGCGTTTCGGCGGCTGCGCGATCAGAATCTGGCTGAGGACGAACAGCCGAAATGGTTCGAGTTTATGTTTTCAACGCACCCGTCGCTCAAGGCGCGGATTCAAGCGTTGGAGGCAGCGTCGCAAGCGGAGACTGCCACGACGTCCCATCGCTGAATCGCACGTATGCCACTAGGCACGCCGCCGAAGCGACAGTGGGCTGAGTGAGGCTGGTGCTCCACGGCGAGGCTGCGCCCAAACCATACGGCTCGATGCGCTCGTTCGCCGCGAACGCGCCGGAGCGCGGACCGAAAAACAGACCGACCTGCTTGCCGTTACGCCCGAAGAGCTCGAACTGGTAAACGACTGCGCTGACGATCTTGTTCGAGCGATTCACCGCTCGCGCAGCAGCGAATACTTGCGTCGAATCGTACATTTGAGTCATTGGAATGCGCTGATCCACCGTCACGGCGGGTCCTGCGGAGGTAATATGTCCGCTGGCGTCCATCAGCGTAGTTTGTTGGGTTTGCCCGTATTCCGGGGTCGTTGTGGTATCGAGTGCCAAGGCCGAGCACGACTCCACCCGGACGGGGGCATTGCTTTGCGCGACCGGTGTCACCGGGATGGCACACGCCGTACCGGTAACTGCCGCAGCGATCACAACCGAAAGAACGGCGACAGCAGTATTTTTCATGAGTTCATTATAGCATCGGCACGGCCGACGGCATTAGAGCAAGACGGGTGACGGACGCGTGCCCAGCCACGCGGCAAGGTCGGTTTTTTGCGTGACGTATTCGCCGGTCCGCAGTTCGCGGCGGAACTCGCCGAACGTGCCGCATGCTTCCGCAAACGCATCGTGTTTATGAATCGATTCGTAGTTCACTTGGCTCGCCGCGACGAACGTCGAGTCGGCAAAGTCCGCGTACATATCCAGTGCGCTGGCGAGAATCCCGCGAACGACGTCTTCGACGAACTTCGGATTGTGATGCGCCTTGTTGACGATGAAGAATTCGTCGGGACGTTTGAGCAAATCGTACGTCTCGCTGGACATGGCGTTCTCGACGATTTCGACCAAGTCTTCGGCGCGCACGGCATCCGCGTGCTCCGGCTCGACGCCCACGAGCACGCTGCCCTTGCCGCGCTGATTGTGCGTCGCCACCGGCAGCGCGTCCAAGGCGCGCTCCGCATCCGCCGGCGAAAAGCCGGCCTCGATGAGTTCGTGCATGCTGTGTTCGCGCACCATCAGCTGCGCGCACGGGCATGCCGTCATGCCTTCGGCTTCGACGCCGATCACGCGGCGCGCACCGCGTTCGTCGGCGTGCGCGATGCCGATGAGCGTGTAGGTTTCTTCCCCGCGCTTACCGCTGACCGGCGTCCAGCGTTCCAAACCGAAATCGGCGCGCAACCGTACGTCGGCGCGAATCGCGCGCTGCGACTGGACGATCTCTTTGGCAATCGCTTCGACGATGCGTTCGATGCGCGCAGGCTGCCGCTCGCGCGCGAGCACGTCGAGCGCCGCTTCCTCCAAAATCTCGGAAAAGCGCGACATGTGCACGCCGGCCTTGTGGGGCGCGAGATCCGCGACCATCGAAAACTCGCCGTTGAAGACGCGTTCCTTGCCGTCGACGTTCAGATGAACGATACGCCGCACGCTCGACACGCCGACGCGGCTGAGCGAGAGGCGCACGTCCGGCGCCTCTTCCTGACGATTCGCGTTGAAGTGCAGCGACCGCGCGCGGCGCCGCACGCCGGAGGCGTTGCCGTTTCCAGCGGGCAGATTCAGGTGCGGCGCGATCTCGGCAAGCGGTACGACGTTGTAGCGGCGCTGCAGCAGTTGCGGATGCATGTAGCCGTCCGCCCACAGCAAATCGATGTCGATCGGGCGAGCCGCGAGTTTGCGCGTGCGAAGCCGGCCCACCGCCGTTTCGACGTCGCGCGCGAAACGTTCGAACGCTTCGCGGTCCAGCGGCGTCTCGAGCTCCGCCGCGACGTTCAAAAACGCCGGCCCTTCGGCGCCGTCCGCCGCCTCGCTTTCGTAGAACGCGGAAACGGCGCGCACGTCTGCGCGCGCACGCAGCCGCTGCAACGCCGCCAGAATATTGCCCTGGCGATCGCCCAGATTCGAACCGATACCGATATAGATGCGCACAGCTCGCTTTCTTCGGCGCGCCGGCGGCGGATGCCCCGGAAGGCGTAGAGCCGGTCGTTTCGTGAGATAATGCGACCAGGAGATTCTGCTATGCACGACGCTCGGAACGTCGGCGCGACTGAGCGCTGGATATCACTCGGGGCCGGCGGCCTGCTGGCGCTCGGCGCGTTGCGGGTCCGCGGCTTTGCCGGCATCCTGACCGGTGCGGTGTCCGCGCTCGCGCTGTATCGCGGTGCGACGGGATACTGCCCGGTGTACGGTCTGCTCGGGATGGGCACGTTCGATCACCAAGGCAGCGCCTATAATCCCGCGGCCAGCGTGCCGTACGGAACCGGCGTGCGCGTGGAGCAGTCGATTGCGGTCGCGCGGCCGGCCCGCGAACTCTACGATTTTTGGCGGCGGCTCGATACGCTGCCGCAGTTCATGGAACACGTCGAGGAAGTAACGACACTCACGGACCGCCGCTCGCGCTGGCGCGTGCGCGCGCCGGTCGGCAGCCGCGTCACATGGGAAGCGGAGATCATCAACGACGTGCCGGGGCAGCTCATCGGGTGGCGCTCGCTGCCGGGTTCGGCGATTCACCACGCGGGCTCCGTGCATTTCGATCAGCGCGACGGGCTGACCGAAGTGCGCGTCGTGCTCGAATACGCGCCGCCCGCAAGGTACATCGGCGCATCGATGGCGCGCATCCTCGGCGACGATCCCCAGCGAGCGGTAGCGGAAGACTTGCGCCGCTTCAAAGCCATCGTCGAGCGAGGGGAGCCGGCGAACCTGCAGTAAATCTTCGCGCGCATGACTTTGCGCGTCGTCGCGGGCTGGGAACCGGCTCTCGTGTTTACGGATCCGGTCGAGGTTTGGGCGCCCCGTTCGCTTGACGGGGCGCTCGCTGCGTTTACGCGCGTCGATGAAGCGCTCGGCGCGGGCTACCACGTTGCCGGCGCGCTCTCATACGAACTGGGCGCAATGCTGCACGGCATTGCGCCGCACGCGCCGCGTCTGCCGCTGCTCGTGCTCGGCGCATTCCGCGAACCGAGGCGGCGCAATGTGGCGCGCGGCGGCGGGCGGTTTGCGATGTCCGCACCGCTCTGCCGCGTCGACCGCTCGTCGTACCAAGCGCAGATCGAGCACCTGCTCTCGCAGATTCGCGACGGCGAAGTCTACCAAGTCAACTACACCCTGCCGTTCGACGTCGCGTTCTCCGGCGATCCGTTCGATCTGTACCGCTTTCTCGCCCGGCGGGCACGCGCGCCGTACGCGGCATACGTGGAGCACGACGACGTCTCGCTCGTGTCGATCTCGCCCGAGCTCTTCTTGCGTTTCGACGGCGATCGCATCAGCACGAAGCCGATGAAAGGCACGGCGCGGCTCTCGCATCTGCACGAACTCGCGAACGAAAAGAACCGCGCCGAGCATCTGATGATCGTGGACTTGCTGCGCAACGACCTGCATCGCATCTGCGATGACGTTCGAGTGCCGCGGCTGTTCGAAATCGAGCGTTATCCGACGTTCGCGACGATGACGTCGACGATCGCCGGCACGCTGCGCGGCGCGTCGTTCGAAGAGATCGTCCGGGCCACGTTCCCGTGCGGCAGCGTTACCGGCGCGCCGAAGCGCGCGGCCATGCAGCACATTGCGCGCGCGGAACGGGAACCGCGCGGTTTTTATACCGGCAGCATCGGGTATCTCTCCCCGAAACGGCGCGGCTGGTGGAACGTGCCGATACGCACGCTGCAGTTCGAGCGCGGCGCGGCGGCAGCGCGATTCGATGCAGGCGGAGGCATCGTCAGCGACTCGCGCGCATCCGATGAATGGGACGAAATCTTTCTGAAAGCACGATTTTTGTCGCCCGCGTACAAGGCGTTCACGCTGTGGGAAACGCTGCGCTGCGGTCCCGCGCCGAGCGATGCCGCGGCGCATGTCGAGCGGCTCGCCGGCTCCGCCGCGGCATTCGGGTGGAACGTCGAACGGGATGTGCTGCTCGCGCAGCTGCGCGTTCTCGACGCGA